>NZ_CALLWC010000001.1 GCF_938015785.1 uncultured Campylobacter sp.
ACACTCAGCATTATTGATGAATTATATACAGTTATTGAACCTATACTGGATATGGAAAAAAGAATTTTAACGATGCAAAATGAAATGCGGCATCTGACAGGTGAAAAACTTGAAAAACTGTACTCTTCATATACAGCTCTTACACATAACTATGAGCTTATGGACGGGTATGCCGCCAAAAGTAAAGTAGCAGGCATATTAAAGGGACTTGGATTTGAAGAAGCGGACTTTGACAGGAAAATAAACACCTTATCCGGAGGTCAAAAGACCAGAGTTTTTTTGGCAAAGCTGCTACTTGAGGAACCTGATATCATACTCTTGGATGAGCCTACCAACCACCTTGATTTAAGGAGCATAGAGTGGCTTGAATCATATCTGTTAAACTATAAGGGTGCAGTGGTCATAGTATCTCATGACAGGTATTTCCTTGATAAGATAGTCAGTAAAGTCATTGATATAGAAAACGGTAATGTGCAGATGTATATGGGCAATTATACAGACTTTTCAAATAAAAAGCAGATGCTTTTAGATGCAAGGATGAAGGAATATCTTAATCAGCAGCAGGAAATCAGGCATCAGGAGGCTGTTATCACAAAGTTAAAGCAGTTTAACAGAGAAAAGTCAATAAAGAGAGCCGAAAGCAGACAAAAACAGCTTGAAAAGATTGAAAGAGTCGATGCACCGCAGACATATACTGAAAATATGCGACTGTCTCTTGATATAGCAAAGGAAAGCGGAAAGGATGTACTTAGTGTACACAATCTTTCAAAAAGCTTTGACCGTAAAAAATTATTTTATGATATAAACTTTGAGATAAAAAGAGGTGAACGAGTAGCCATAATAGGTGATAACGGTACAGGAAAAACCACCCTTTTAAAAATAATAAACGGGATATTGGAACCTGATATGGGAGAAGTAAGCTATGGTGCAAATGTGAGCATTGCTTACTATGATCAGGAACATCAGGTATTACATATGGAAAAAAGTCTTTTTGATGAGATATCCGACACCTACCCTCAAATGACCAATACTCAAATCAGAAATATACTTGCCGCCTTTCTTTTTACAGGTGATGATGTTTTTAAAAAGATAAAAGACTTATCAGGCGGTGAAAGAGGCAGAGTTTCATTATTAAAACTGATGCTTTCAAGGGCCAATTTTTTGCTGCTGGATGAGCCTACGAGCGCGCTTGATCCCGAGCTTGAGGCACAGGTGCTAAAGACTATCGCAGAGCTTGCCGCAGAGGATCGCTCGCTTATCATCGTCACGCACAATATGGGCTTTGCGCGCAAGATCGCAGATAGAATTTTATTCTTAGACGGCGGAGTTATCGCATTCGACGGCGGCGCAGAGGAATTCTTCGGTAGCAGCGATGAGCGCATAGCTAAATTTATCGGAGCGATGAGCTTTTAAATCCATTAAATTTTAAGGAGAAAAGATGAAAATAGATACCCTAATCGTAAAGGGCATAGAGGCTAAGTCCAACCCTCATAACGCGGTGATTCCGCCGATATATCTAGCCAGCACCTTCGTGCAAGAAAGCCTGGATGATTTCGGCAAATACGCCTATTCGCGCGGCGCAAATCCTACGCGCAACGCCTTTGAGGAACTTTTTGCAAAATTTGAAGGCAGCAAATACGCCTTCGCGCTAGCCTCGGGTATGGCGGCTACGAGCGCTGCATTTGCGCTGCTTAAAAGCGGCGATCGCGTGCTGTTAAATAACAACGTCTATGGAGGTACCTATCGCTACGTAAGTGGGATTTTTAAAAATCAAGGGATAAATTACGACTTGGTGGACGATCTAAATTTGATCACCGAAATTCCAAGCGACGTTAAAATGGTCTTCATCGAAACACCATCAAATCCGCTTTTGCGCGTAACCGACATTGAGCGCATCAGCGAGCTCGCGCACAAAAACGGCGCGCTTGTAGTGATGGATAATACCTTTTTAACCCCATATTATCAGCGCCCGCTAGAGCACGGCGCAGACGTCGTAGTTTATAGCGCGACCAAATACATAGGCGGGCATGCCGATCTAATCGCAGGCATCGTTACGACGAACGACGATGAGCTTGCCGCAAGAATTCAGTTTATGAAAAACACTCTGGGCGCGACGCTATCGCCTACCGACGCGTATTCGCTAATACGCGGACTTAAAACGCTAAGCGTGCGCTTCGACCGCCAGAGCGAAAATACGCTAAAGATAATAGAATTTTTACGCAGCAATCCTGCGGTAGAGGCGGTAAATTTCGCGGGCTCGCATTCGGCTAACGAAAAAGAGATACAAAATCGCCAAGCTAGCGGTATCGGAGCGGTCATCTCACTGGTGCTTAAGCCGCAATACGACTATAAAACCTTTGCGCGCAGCCTTGAGCTATTTGATCTAGCCGTGAGCCTGGGCGGCGTAGAAAGCCTGATCTGCCACCCCGCGTCGATGACGCACGAGAGCTATCCGCGCGAGCTGCAAGAGCGCATCGGCATCAGTCAAAATTTGCTGCGCCTAGCCATAGGCATCGAAAACGCGGACGATCTCATAGCGGACCTTGCCGCCGCGCTAGAAAAATCTAAAAAATAGGCGGCGCGGAATTTGCGCAAGCTCGCGGAATTTCTATGCAGGCTTGTAAAAATTTACGCGGGCGCGCAGAATTCATGCCAAAATTTAGTTCGAAATCCTTATAGCTTCGCTCGTGAGGCTATAAGGGCGCGGTCTTTACGAAGTGGCGCGCATGGCGGGTTTAAAAAGACCCGCCGTCGATCATTTCATTTTTCTAAAAATTCCTTTTCGCAAAACCTATGCCTATTTCTCGCGGGCTAAATTTTGTACGAATCTCACTCGTTAAATTTTACGAAGCATGCGGCTTTGCGTAAAATTTAAAAATTCCGCCACTACGCCGTTGAAATGAAATTTTAATGGCTCAATTAAACTTAAGCGGATTTTCTCTTATCAGTTTCAACAGTTTCTGA
>NZ_CALLWC010000002.1 GCF_938015785.1 uncultured Campylobacter sp.
TCTTTCTGTCCCATCATTTTCCCTATATAATCGGTAGAAAAAAATTTAAAAATCAAAGGTAGATTAAGTTTAAATTCAGTAATAAAAATATATGAATATATAAGCGAAAATGGTGGGACGCTGGGACAACGAGCCCCTAGAGCCGATTTTACCGCAGTTTCGCTGTCCCGACATCGAATCAAAATAGTGGGACGATAGCGGGACAAAAGCCTGTATCGTGGGACAAGGTTATTCTTCATCATCGCCTCTTGCTCCCCCGATTTGATATTCGCTTAGGGCGCCAACTTCTATAAAGTTGCCGTCCACGTTGATTTTGTTAAAATCCAAATTTTCATTCGCCCGGATTCCGAATACGCAATGAGGCCTATCACCGCTTAGTCCCGCCAAAGGATATGGCATCCGTCTTCTTCCGCGGGCAACCTTGATATTGTTTATCGTGCACTCGTCGATAAAATTTGCATAGAAGTTTTTTTCTTTCTGCGGGGTGCCGCCCTTGTCCTCGATGTATGTCTTGTAGAGGATATAGAGGTATTTATTTGGCACGAAATAGTTTTCATCGGGAATTACGGCATCTCTTACGAAAGCCCGCATAGGATTGACGTCGTCCCTATATTCCTCAAGCTCGCTTAGCATTCGCTTGGAGCGGGTAAATTTGCCCTGCTTTACGAGCCTCATAAGCCCGGAAAGCGCCAGATTAAAAATCCCCGCCATCTCGTCATTAAAGCGGTCGCTAAGCCCTCTAATCTTTTGCCCGTCTTTGATCTCCTTATCGAAGCTAATAAGCACCATTCTGCGAAGCGTTGCGTTATCCACGCCCTGCTTCGGCTTGGCGTTTCCCGAAAAGGCGAGTTTGGGCTTTTCGTTCGGCAAAAGGTTAAAAGGCTTCTCATTTTTTGGATTTATCATAATACTGTCCTTCGTGGATACGAGGGCTTTTAGATTTGCAAGTTGCCCTTTGTCGGTGCCGTTCTTGTCGATCTCGGTTCCGATATTGATGAGCTTATTGCTAAGTCCGTAAAGCTGGTGTCCCTCAAACTGCTGAAGCTGGAGGCTTGAGACATTGTCTTCGCCAAAAAAGTTGCGAATGGTATCTAAGATAACGCTCTTGCCGTTGGCGCCGCTTTTGCCGTATAGAAACAAAAAACTTTCAAATTCGTGGCTCGGCAGAAAGCAGTATCCGATAAACTCCATCAAGGTCTTGATGTCGTCTTTGTCCGCTAAAATTTGGCGTAGAAATCTATTCCATTTCGGGCAAGCGGCGTTTTTATCGTATGCAAAATCCAAAATATTAAGCGCGCCGTCGCCCTTTTCGTGGCGCGATTTAAAGGTGATATTCCCGTATTTGGAAATAAAGATTGTGCCGTTGGTTAAATTTATAACTCGCCTTTGCTCGTCGCGCTTGAGCGTATCGAGCGGGTGGGCTTTGTTAAGTAAATTTTCAATGATCTTCGTGGAGTTATCCACGCTCTTTTTCTTCACGTCCACGCAAGCCCTCGGCATCCAATACTCTTGCAGGAAGTGGTTTAGCACGCGTAGATCGACCCTAGCGTAATGCGTTTTCGTCCAGAAATACAGCTCTCCCTTATATTGCGCGAAAGGATATCCGAGCTTCTCTACGGAAGCGAGGAAACTCTCCACCATATCCACGATGTGGGTTTGGTGGTAATTCGTAAGCACGGTCTTGTTTATCTGGAGTAGCTTGTCGAACGTTGCGCTATACTTATCCCAATCTTTTTGGGCGATCTCGCCTATGAGCGCGCCGTCGAAAAAGGCTCTCTTGATCCTTTCGTAGGTATCGCTATCCGACTTCTTGAGCGCCTTGGCGTTTTTTAGGATAGTATTGATGTAGGGTTCGTCCAACTCGCCCCTGACGGTGAATATATTGATACAGTTGCCGTTCTTATCGGTTAGCAAGAACTCGCCAAAAATTTCATCAAAATAATGGATTATCTTGCCGCGTCGGAAGGGCGCCAGCTTTTCGCGCAAATTTGGAAAATAATCGCAAATCTCATCGATTACGATATTGGTAGGCTCGAAGCAGCTAAACGCCAGCAGATCAAACATATTGTCGTTTGTGATCTTTGAGGTATGGTTGTAGAGCCAGTCGCTAATGTCATATTTCTTATTCAGGTCTTTTTCGAGCATATAAAACAGCACGATGTGCGTGTTTCGCGCTACGGGCTTGATTTCATAATATCTTTTGATCGCGTTTTCATATCCCGCCTCGTCGTGGTCGAACCAGATATAGACGTCCTTGCCGCGCAGCAGCTCCAGATGCTCGTCCCATCTACTCCCCGCGCCGCCCAAAGTTAGGGCGTTTACGTTGAAGCTCATCAAATTCAAGGCGTCTTTTTCGCCCTCGCAGACGATGACGCGATCGTCCGGGTTGTCTAAAAAATATCTAATCGGAAACGGTGCCGCGCCAGCTCCGCTTTCGCCTATCCATTTGCCGCTCATACGCTCGGAGCTTACGGCGCGAGCCTTACTATCCCAAGCAAATTTTTCTCTATATTTGATGTTTAGCGGCATGCCTCGCTCGTCGCGAATGATGATCGCTATGCTTTGATGTTCGTGCGAATATCCTATCGCGTCCTTGGAATAGGTCAGAAAGGTAGGGGCTTCGTAGTTTACGAAAATTCCGCGCAGTCCGTTTTCTATGAGCGTCGGTCTTATGGCTTCAAAATTTGAGATAAGCTCCGGCGCGATGGACGCAATACGGGCTCGCATCCTTTTTTCGGCGGCGGCCCTCTTGGCGGCGTCCGCTTTTGCGCGAGCTTCGTTTTGCTCCTGCAAAAGCTTTGCTCTAGCCTCGATCTGCGCCTTTTGCTCCTCGCTGAGTTCGCCCTTTTTGATATTGTGCGGGATGCCGAAGTATTCGCACACAGCAGCTGCGGCATCAAGCGGAGGGATGCTCTCTTTCATCTCTGTAAATCTCACGATATCGCCGCTAGCTCCGCAGGCGA
>NZ_CALLWC010000003.1 GCF_938015785.1 uncultured Campylobacter sp.
CCCACGCGGTATCTACGCAAAATTCCGCCCGAGCCGCACCATAAAATTCTGCTTGCGAAACATCTTGAAATTCTGCCTGCGAAGTAAAATCTTGCGCGTTATGAGCGCTGCGCGCAGGAAAATCGCCACACCTTGCATTTGTGGCATACGAAGTCTTTGCCAAGCTGCCGCCAGCCTCGGGCGAAACTGCGCTTAAATCTCCTTCGCAAAAGCTACCAAAATCGCAGGCGCCGTCAAACTCAGCATAGCCATCTGCCGCGCGGAGACGATCTGCGCGGGCTTTCTTTTTGGGCGTAGAAGAGAGCGTGAGCCTGCCTGCAAGCTCGCGTCCGCCAGAGTTTAAAATCCCAAAAATTCTAGCTCTAAAGCGCTCGAACTGCTCGCCACTAAGCGAAATTTTGTCGTTTAGGCTCTGCACACCGAAGTCTGCAGCGGTAAAATTTACGATCGCTCCGTCCCTACTCGCGACGCGCACACGACCTCTGACCGAGCCTTTTAGCTTGAAATCGCTGCCTGCGAGAATTTTTTTCATTAATTCCTTCGGATTGTAGAGCATTTTAGCGCTCGCCAAAAACCACTTCGTTGAATTTAGCGACGAAGCTTAGCGGATTGACGCTCACGCCGTTGATCGCGATGCCGAAGTGCAGATGTGGGCCGCTAACTCTACCGCTCTCGCCCGAAAGCGCGATTTCATCGCCCTTGTGAACGTGATCGCCAAGCGCCACTTTGATCTCGCTTAGATGATAGTACTGCGAATAGATGCCGCCGCCGTGATCAATCACGACCGAACCGCCAGCGTAGTAGCGATCTTTGGCGATGACTACGACGCCGTCATTGGCTGCGCGCACCGCAGTGCCTACCGCGGCACGATAATCTGTGCCGCTGTGATAGCTTTTAAGCTCGCCATTAAAGGTGCGGGCATTGCCGAATGCAGAGGTTATTTTGGAGTTTAAAGGCAGCTCAAACGGCGTGGAAAAAAGATAGCGCGGCGTGGTAATCGCATAGATCGCGTTGGCTTCGTCGAGCTCTTTTTTGATACGCGCGGCGGCTTCTTTGGGTGGTTTAACTTTACCCGGAGCGACGCTTAGAGCCTCTTTTTTATACTCGCCCTTTTTCAAAGCGACGATCTGCTCGTGGCTGCCGCTTTGATCTACTATCCGCAGCGTAAAATCCCCCTTGGCGCGGTAGTTCGCCGCCAAAACGGCGATCTTATCGCTAGAATTTGGCGCCGTGATGAGGGGGATTTTCTTTGAGCCAAAGCTCAACTCGGTCGTGCTTTTATCTAATTTTAAGATAACAACATCACCGTTTACTATGTCTAAAGCGAAAATTTTAATCGTCAAAAGTGCAAAAATAGCTAGAAATTTCATAAATTTTCCAAAATTCGTTATTTTTCATCAATTTTTTGTTAAAAATTAGCTAAAACAAATGAAATTGCTGTTATAATAACGAAAATTCAATTTTAAAAGGATTAAATGATGAAAAAGTTTTTGCTTCTAGCATCTGTTGCACTTTGCGGTCTTTTGCACGCGGACGTCGTGGCAAATCAAGAGGTTATAGCGGCGACTAACGTCGTTAGATCTTTCGTAGCGGCTAATAACTTCGGCACCGATGAGCGCTATCTAACCAGCGCCAAAGCCGTCGCAATCCTAACCGACGTAAAACGTTTAGCTGCGGGCGCATCGCTACAATACGGCGATGGAATTTTTAGCGTCAAAGGCGAGAACGGCGAGTGGAGTTCACCGATTTTTATCAAATATAAAGGCTATGGCGTAGGCTTACAAGCAGGCTATGAGACGAGCGACATCGTGATGATCTTCCATACTACGAAGTCATATCAAGACATTTTTACTGGCACAGACACCCTTGAGATCAATGTAGGTGCCGCAGCAGGCGGCGTAGGTAGAAGAACAGGTCGCGCAACCGATCTACCTGATATTTCTGCATGGATGGTAAGCCCGGGCGAGCAAACAGGCGTCTACCTAGGCGTATCGATCGACAACGGCAGAATCACTATCGACGATCAGCTAACCAACGACTTCTATGAGAGAATTTACGACTACGAGGACATCTTAAATGACTCTCCGCGCGCGAATAAATACGCAAAAAGATGGAAAGAAGTGATGAGGAAGTATTTTACAAACGGCGAGAAATACGGCGCTAGCAGCAGTGCGGCGATACCTGTAAATCACGTGCAGAAAAAATATCCGGACGGCAAGCCGATCATCTCAAGCCGCTCTCCTAGAACTCATGCTAAGGCTACGCGAAGCAAAAAGGCTAAAAAAGCAAAATAAATTATCGAGCTAAGCCCCACTTATGGGGCTTCTTGTTTTTGCTTTGCGTTGAGTTTGTACAAGAGTGCGCAAGCAGCGTGAAATTGAAAGTACATAGGTTATTTTAAGAAGATTTATTGATTCTTTACTAAAGTATTTTATTTAATTTTTATAAGTTATTGGATATATAAAAAC
>NZ_CALLWC010000004.1 GCF_938015785.1 uncultured Campylobacter sp.
AGCCCCAAGGCCTTGATGTGCTGTAGCGCCTTTTGCGCCTCGGGCTCGAAAATGACCTCGCTCGCGCCGTAAATTTTAGTAGCGATCTTTTCGATCTTGCTCGCCGTATCGTCGCTAAGCTCGTAGGCAAATTTCAGCTCCTTAGCGCGCTCGCACTCATCTATGACGAGGCGGGCTAGCTCAAGCGCGCCTTCGCCGCCTTTGGCGAAATTTTCGCAAATCGCCATCTGCACGCCGCGCTGCTTGCAGTACTCGCGCACGAAGGCGATCTCCTCGTCGCTATCAAAGCTGAAGCGATTAAGCGCCACAACCGGATTTAGCCCGAAGTTTTGTAAAATTTCAATATGCCCGCCTAAATTTACGATGCCTCTTTGAAGCGCGGCAAGATCCGGGCTCGCGATATTTTCTTTATCCGCGCCGCCGTTGTATTTAAGCGAACGGATCGTGCTAACTAACACCGCGGCATCCGGAGCGATGCCTGCGCGGCGGCACTTGATGTCGATAAATTTTTCAGCCCCCAGTTCGCTTCCGAAGCCCGCCTCCGTCACGGCGTAATTGGCAAGACTTAGAGCTAACCTGCTCGCCATTATGGAGTTGCAGCCGTGCGCGATATTTGCAAAAGGTCCTCCGTGCACGAGCGCAGGCGTGTGCTCTAGGCTTTGGATGAGATTAGGCTTTATCGCATCTTTTAGCAGGATCGCCACGGCATCCGCGCAGCCCAGATCGCGCACATATATCGGCTCTCCCTGCGTATCGTAGGCGACCATAATGTTTGCGATGTTTTCTTTAAGCTCGGCAAGATCGTTCGAGAGGCACAGCACCGCCATTATCTCGCTAGCCGCGGTGATATTAAAGCCGTCCTCGCGCTGCACTCCGTCGGTGCGCCCGCCCTGTCCTACGGTGATGTGGCGCAGCGCGCGGTCGTTCATATCCATGCAGCGCTTCCATAAAATTTTCTCGATCTTTAGCGGGTTTTCTTGATACAGCGAGTTGTCGATGACCGCCGAAATGAGATTGTTTGCGGAGGTGATCGCGTGAAAATCGCCGTTAAAATGCAAATTTAGATCATCCATCGGCACCAGCTGCGAGTACCCGCCGCCTGCAGCCCCGCCTTTGATGCCAAAAACCGGCCCCAGCGACGGCTCACGCAGCGCAAGGCAGACGCTTTTGCCCAGACGCCTTAGCGCGTCGGCTAGACCGATAGAGGTCGTCGTCTTGCCCTCGCCAAACGGCGTCGGATTGGTCGCCGTGACCAAAATAAGCTTCGAAGCGCGCGATCGCGGCTTGATATTTAGCTTGGCTTTGTAGTGGCCGTACAGCTCGATCTCATCCTCGCTAAGCCCCAAATTTTTCGCAACGTTTGAAATTTTATCCGGCTTCGCCGCATTTGCTATTTCGATATCGCTCAACATTTTCTCTCCTTAAATTTAAAATTTTATCGCGCAGTTTTTACGTACCGCCTCTTTAAATCCGCGCATTAGCTCGCCGCTACGCGCACCTTATCCGCAAGCCGCGCAAGATCAAAGCTTGCAGGCGCGAAAGTTGCCCCGGCTAAATTTCGATCTCGATGCCCACGGGGCAGTGGTCGCTACCCATCACGTCGCTTAGGATGAAAGCGTCCTTTAGCCGCGAGCGCAAATTGGCCGAGATGAAAAAATAATCGATCCGCCAGCCTACGTTTTTGGCGCGCGCGTTAAAGCGGTAGCTCCACCACGAGTAGGCGTCCCGCAGCTCGCCGCGCACGGCACGGAAGGTATCGATGAAGCCCGCCGCCTCCACCTCATCGAGCCACGCCCGCTCGATCGGCAAAAAGCCCGAGGTTTTGGAGTTTGCTTTTGGATTTGCAAGATCGATCTCGCGGTGCGCGGTATTTACGTCGCCGCAAAATATCACCCCGAGCCCCTGCTCCGCGAGGCTACGCGCGTAGGCTAGGAATTTTGCGTAAAATTCCATCTTATAGGCTAGCCGCGCCTCGTCCTTTTGGCCGTTGGGAAAATAGATATTAAAAAGCACGACATCGCCGAAGCGGTGCTGCAGCACGCGCCCCTCGTCGTCGGGAAAAAACAGCGCCTTGCTCGTCTCGCTTTTAAATTTCGCTAGGCTCGCCACGCCCGAATATCCCGCGCGAGCGGCGGAATTTAGATCGATCTGAGAAAATCCGAGCTCATAAAGCCCCTTCGGAGCATCCTTTTCTCTCACCTTGATCTCTTGCAAGCCCAAAAAATCGGGGTTTTGCTCCGCAAGCCACGCAAAGCCGTCTTTGCCGAGCACTGCGCGCAGTCCGTTTACGTTCCAACTAATCAGTTTCAAATTTAGCCTTTGGCGCAAAAATTTTGGTATGATTATACGAAATTTTGACTAAATTTAAAGGAAAATTATGCGCAATCAGCCCAAATACCGATTTTTTGCCAACTGGGGCTACGCGATGGCGGGTCTTGCCGAGATGCTGCGCAGCGAGCGTAGCTTCAAACTCGAGCTTTGCGTGTTCATCCCGCTCCTGCTGTCGCTATTTTTTTGGAATTTCGGCGCGGTGCTAAATCTATTTTTGATCTTCGGCGCGGTCTTTACCATCGCGCTTGAGTGCATAAACTCCGCCATAGAGCGCGCGGTTGATCTTGCCACGAGCGAAATCCACCCGCTAGCCAAAGGCGCCAAAGACACCGCAAGCACGGCCGTGATGATGAGCCTATTTCTCAACGCCGCGCTGTGGGGATACGCGCTTATCGGTAAATTCTTTTAATCGCGTGATTGCAAATTTCGCGATAAAAGATTTAAATCGCTGCAACGCAGAGTTTTTTTGGCTAGTGCGGAATTTGCAAGCCGCTTGAGTCGTTGATCGTCCACACCTGCAACCCAAACACGACCCTGCGTGATATTGAAATTTTAAAATCCGAAATTTGCTTTAAATTTAAACTCTCCTGTGCGCGAAAATTTTAATATTCGCTCGGCTCTTAAAATCTTAAAATAGCTTTTAAAATTTCTATAGATAAATCATTCAAGCAAATTTTACGCCGTAAAATTTTAGCTATAAAATTATAACGACTTTCAAGATGCTTTAATACAATTTTCACTAAAATCACGCCGTCTTAATTAAAATAATTTTCAAAAAAAGGAAAATTTTGTCTAAATCCTTTCGCAAAATCTCGCGCAAATTTCATTTGTGGCTATCTTTGATATTTTGCATACCCCTTATAATCATTTCTATAAGCGGCTCGGTTTTAGTCTATGCGGAGCGGATCGATGAAGCTTTGCTGAAAGACAAGGTGTTTAGGACACAAGAAAGCGTGGCGAAATTCCCCGTTAGAATGAAATTCAACGCCTTGCAATCCGAGATAAATTCCAAATTTAAAGAGTATGCGATCATGGGCTGGAGCATCGCGCAAGATGCTTCAAAGACCGATAAAATCAGACTTTTCTCGCAGAAGCTACAAAAGCGGATCATAATTTACTTAGACGCTTTTAGCGGCGAGATAAAAGGCGCGCCCATGCCGCGAGATGAGGGCTTTATCGGCACGATAAATAAACTGCACGCGGAGCTGTTTTTAGGTCGCGGCGGTAGAATTTTTACGGGTATCGTGGGGCTTAGCGCGCTACTTATCGGCATTAGCGGCTTTTTTATCTACAAAAAATTTTGGCAAAACTTATTCTCGCTAAGGCTAGATCGGGCCATATATTTTATGCGCGGCACTCACCGCCTAATCGGAGTCGCGAGCACTCCCCTAATGTTTGCTATAGCTATAAGCGGAGCATGGTGGGAGCTAAGGGCGGTAACTTACAAGCCGCTCGCAAATCCATGCGGCGCGGTCTTGCAGAATTTTAAGACCGAGCAAAATTCCACCGTCGCGGCATCAAACGGAGCGGTAAGCATGAAAGCGGTGCAAAATCTTGCGACGCTAGATGAGGCTTTAGCGCAGATAGCGGTTAAATTTAAAGAATTCCGCTCCACCTATATCGCCTTTCCGCTCTGTCCGGGCGGTGCTTTTACCGTATACGGCTTCGAGGCGGGGCAAAACCCGCTGCAAAGCCCTTACGCGAGCCGTATCACGATATCAGATATAGGCGAAATTTTAAAAGCGGACTTTATAAACGATGCGGATTTTTCGGACAAACTTCAAGACGGCTTTCGTCGCGCCCATGCGGGCTCATACGGCGCAATAACGAAGCTTATATGGTTTTTAGCGGGGCTTGCGCCCCTATTTTTAAGCATTTGCGGATTTTACATAACCTTAAAAAATAGAAATTCTAAAAGGAGAAAGTTATGAAGAAAGTATCTCTTTCGCTCGTAGTCGCGTTAAATATGCTAACTTCGCTTTATGCGGAAAATAACGCCACTGCGAGCACCCCGGAGGACTTAGGCACCATAGAAGTGCAAGATACCCAAAAGCTCCGTCGCGACGACAGAGATTATGAGGCTAGAAAGCTCGTTAAAAGTACCACCAGGCTCGATCTTACGGCGAGAGAAACGCCCCAGTCTCTTACCGTGGTGACCGAAGCCAAGCTAAAAGATATGGGGATAACCGATTATCAGGTGCTGATGCGAAATATCGCGGGCATTACGAGCGGGCGTATGGATGAGAGGCTCTATCCTACGGCGCGCGGATTTAGCATAGATTATTATCTGCTTGATTCGATGCCTAGCTTCGGAGGTTTTAGCCTCGGGGCGAACGATTTAAATTTACTGCCATATGAGCGCGTTGAGGTAGTAAAGGGTGCGAACGGATTATTGGCGGGCGCGGGAAATCCCGCCGCGAGTTTAAATTTTATCCGCAAGCACGCGGATTCCGCCGTTCCGAAAGGATACATCAGCCTAAACGGCGGCTCATACGACAAATACGGGCTTAAAACCGATGTGCAAAGCCCGCTCAATCAAAGCGGTTCGGTGCGCGGACGCCTAGCGTTTATGCATGAACGATCGCACTCTTATATGGACTATTACAATCGTCGCAATACTGCCGTTTATGGCGTATTAGATATCGATGTAACGGACGATTCAAGGCTGAGCTTTGGCTCATTTTATCAGACTCTACGCCGACATGGCACGCGCTGGGGCGGAATGCCCGCGTTTAACTCGGACGGCACGCGCACGCACTTCGGCAAAAACAAAATTTTCTCTCAGCCTTGGACGCGATACGACATCTCTACGCTTGATTTTTATGCCGATTTTAAACAATATTTCTCAAACGAGGCGAGTTTAAGCTTGAGTTATTCGTTTCGTCGCGCTCATACCGATTCAAATTTGCTCTATTATGGCGGCAGGGTAGGCCCTGGCGGCATCGGAAACGTCGCCGATCTTAGCGTTTATGCTAACAAGCGCGAAGAGAATATCCACAATATCGACGCCTATGTGAATATCCCTTATGAATTTTTCGAACAAGATCATGAATTCGTATTTGGCGCGATGTATAATCTCTACAAAAAGGGATCTGATAACGTAAGTAGCTACTGGAATAGTCGAAACACTCCGGCAGGCCTTGCTTATGCCGCGCGCACTAGAATAAATTTTAACAACCTTCATATTGAAGATCCACGCTTACCGTATGTAGATCAAAATAATGCCGATCGAACTATTCAAAAAGCAATTTATGCCGCGAATAAACTCTCAATCACCGAGGATTTAAAGCTCTTATTAGGAACGCGGATGAGTTACTATAAATATAAAATTACAGGTGGAGCAGATAATAGAAATTTTACCCGCGAAATTACTCCATATGCAGGGATCACCTATGATTTAGACGATCATCATACCCTTTATGCAAGTTATACGAGTATTTTTAAACCTCAAACCTACAAGGACAAAAACAATAAATATCTTGATCCCATCCAAGGCAAGGACTACGAAGCGGGCATCAAAGGCGAGTATTTTGACGGCGATCTGCAAGCAAGCCTGGGCGTTTTTAAGATCATCCAAGATAAGCTCGGCATCCGCACCGACGAGTATATCACGGGCACAAATTCCTACGCTTACAGGCAGGGTCGCGGAGTAACCAGCAGGGGCTTTGAAGCGGATGTAAACGGTAAAATTACCGATGCACTAAGCCTAAGCATGGGGCTAGCGCACTACAAAGCCAAAGATGCTGACGGCAATATCTACGCCAGCGACTCCTCCCGCACCAGCGCAAATCTTTTTGCAAAATATGAGATCGGCACATTTAGAATCGGCGCAGGCGCGATGTATCGCTCAAAGATTTATTCCGACTCGCCATACAGCAGGATCGAGCAGAAAGCTTACACGATTGCAAACGTAATGCTAGGCTACAAAGCGAGTAAAAACCTAGATGTGCAGCTAAACGTCGATAACATAACCGATAAGCGCTATTTTGAGGGTATCGGTTCTAATCGAATGATCTACGGCGATCCGCGCACCTTCAATCTAAGCCTTACGTATAGCTTTTGACCCAAATAGTCGCGGCGGAATTTATCTAGTGCTTAGCTCTAATAGAATTCCATCGCGACGCCATAGATAAATGGCAAATTAAGCCTAAATTTCGTAAAATTACCGCTAAGACGCGAGGTCGCGTAATACACTAAAAGGCAAACCATGCAAAACTCAACCGCATAAATTCCGCTAAATTTAAACCAAATCAACCAACAAATTTAAATTTAACGGGGACAACCATGAAAAGACGAGACTTTCTAAAACTAGGCGCGCTCGCGGCAGCTTCAGCGCAGGCAAAGCAATTTGACGCGGCGGCGCAGGCTATATTTGACGAGCAGATGGGGCTTTGCGCGAATAAATTCGGCGCGTTTTACGTCCAAACCATCGGCGGCAGGGTCGTGGGCACCGAGCCGTTTGAGGGCGATGCGATGCCTACGGTGCTAAACAACGCTCTAAGCGATCATATCCAAAACGAAACGCGCGTGAAATACCCATACGTGCGCAAGAGCTTCCTAGCCGATCCCTCAAATCCAAAGCCGCAGCTTCGCGGCAAAGAGCCCTTCGTGCGCGTTAGCTGGGACGAGGCGATAAAGCTAAGCGCTAAAATTTTAAAAGAAAACTTCGATAAATACGGCTCGGAGGCCATCTACGGGCAGCTTTATCAGTGGGGCAGTCTCGGTAAGGTCGGCCACTCTCAGCGCACCGCAAAGCGCATGCTAAACGCGCTAGGAGGCTACGTGAGCGAGCTTGGCGGCTACTCATACGGCGCGGCGACGGCGTTTTTGCCTCACGTGACCGGTTCTATCGATCCTACGCACGCTCCGACGCGCTGGGAGGGCGTGATAAAGGAGGCCAAAACGATCGTATTTTGGGGCACGAATCCCGTCGTCTCAAACAAGATCGCTATCGGCGTACCGATGCACAACTCCTACGCCTACTACGAGATTATGAAGGATAAATTTAAAAAAGGCGAGATGAAAATTTACAGCGTCGATGTTTACCGCAACGAAACGGCGGAGTATTTCGGCGCGCACTATCTCGCCGTGCGCCCTTGCACCGATACGGCGATGCTGATCGGGCTTTGCGAATATCTTTACGAAAACGGGCTTTACGACAAAGAATTTATTGAGCGCTATACGGTCGGTTTTGATAAATTTAAAGAGTATTTCACCGGCGCGAAGGACGGCGTGAAAAAAGATCTTGCGTGGGCAAGCAAAATTTGCGGCGTGAGCGAAAAGGAGCTAAAAAATCTAGCGGGTACGCTGGCTAAAAAAGACACGCTCATAGTTACCGGCTACGCGATACAGCGTCAGCATCACGGCGAGATGGCGTACTGGGCGCTAATCACGCTAGCGGCGATGCTAGGCGACATCGGCAAGACCGGGCGTGGCTACGTGATGAACGATCAGATGCATAAAAACGCCGATATCAGCTTCATCGCGCCAAAGCTTCAGGCCTTTAATCCCGCGGTAAACGAAAAATACATCGCCCCGCAAGGCAAGCTAGCTAAGGCTAAATATCACGAGATACCAAACAGCAGGCTCATAGACGCGATCATGGAGCCGGGTAAGCAGATCGAGCGCAACGGCAAAAAGTACGTTATGCCACACATCCGCGTGATGTTTAACGCCAACGGCTCGACCTTCACCCGCCATCCCGATACCAACCGCGCGGTCGCAGCGATGAAAAAGATCGAAGCGATCATCACCGCGGAGCCCTTTTGGACGAGTACAGCGAGGCTCAGCGACATCGTGCTGCCAGCTGCTCTTGAGTGCGAGCGCACGGATATAGAGTTTGCAAACTCGACTAGCGAATACCTCTTTGCGATTAAACCGCTAGTAAAGCCTGCGGGCGAGAGTAAGAGCGACTTTGAGATCGCGCGGCTCATCTGCGCGCAGTGGGGCGAGGAGTACGAGCAGGCCTTTAGCGAGGGCAAAACGGAGCTTGAGTGGGTGAAGGAAATTTACGCGGATGCTGCTGCAAAAGCCGAGAGCATGGGCATAGCGATGCCGAAATTTGAGGAGTTTTGGCAAAAAGGCTACGTTAAATTTGATAAAATCGACGAGAAAAAGCGGTACTTCACAAACTACTCAGACTTCCGCGCCGATCCCGAGAAAAACGCGCTAAAAACCCCGTCGGGCAAGATCGAGCTCTACTCCGAAGCGGTCGAAAAGCTAGGCTATCCCGACTGTCCGCCGCACGCGACGTGGATGGAGCCGTTTGAGTGGCTGGGCGGCGACGTGAGCAAGTATCCTATCGCTATCAGCGGCGCGCACTCTAAATTTAGGCTCCACTCGCAGCTAAACAACTCGCTCATCCGCAACTACACCGAGATCGCGGGCCGCGAACCCGCGCTAATTAGCCCAGCCACGGCAAAGGCGCGCGGTATCAAAACAGGCGACGTGGTAAGGATCTATAACGACCGAGGCGAGATCCTCTGCGGCGCGCTGGTGAGCGACACCGCGCAAGATAACGTCGTGATCGTAAGCGAGGGCGCGTGGTACGACCCGGCCGTCTGGGGCGAGCGTAGCCTATGTAAACACGGCAACATAAACGTGCTAACCAAGGACGTGCCTAGCTCGCAACTCTCGCAAAGCAACACCGCGCACACGAGCATGGCGCAGATCGAGAAATATAAAGGCGAACTGCCGAGTATAACGGCCTTTGATAGACCCGCGACGATAGAGGCTTAGGCTTTTACGGTTTAAATTTGAGCAGTTAAATTTAGCCGCTCGGATTGTTCTGACTACTTTGGAGCTATCGGCTAGCTCATAACAAATGATAGACTTAAATTTTAAACCGGGGGCGTTCAATTTGGACTATTTCACTTTGAAATTTAACTGCCTAAATTTCGCTAAATTTCACTTTGACAGCGGGATTCGTCATAAAAATTTAACTTCATCGGCAAAATTTTGATTAAATTTACCGTTACGCCTTTATAAATTTAAAATTTATCTACTATTTTTGCGCTATAAGACTTGTAATGCAAATAATGCAAAGGGGGAAATGATGCAAATCTCAGTAAGACTAGATGAAAATATAGGAAGCAAACTCGAAAAGCTGGCACAGGACGCCAAACGCACGAAGAGCTTTTACATACAGGAGGCTATCAAGAAATTTTTGGAGGATATGAGCGACTATATGGACGCCGTGGAAGAGTTAAAAACTATAGAAAATGACCCCGAGCCGCAGTTTTTTACGATAGATGAAGCCGCACGCGAGCTTAGCGTAAAAATATGAGAGCCAAATTTAGCGAAAATGCGCTGAAACAGCTTAAAAAGTTAGATAAAAGCGTGAGCGTAAAGATACTCAAAAAGCTAAAAGAGATAGAAACTCTTGAAAATCCGAGGAACGAGGGCAGGGCTTTAATGAATAATTTAACGGGATTTTGGCGTTACAGAGTCGGCGGATACCGCATAATCTGCAAGATCAAAGATAACGAGCTAATAATCCCGGTAGTCGGCGTCAAAAATAGAAGCGAAGTCTATGATAGCAGCTTTAGCAAAGAATAAGCAGCGGAAAAAATATCGATTTACTCGCAGGCGGCTTTGAGATATTGCTGATCTGTATTTACGCGCGCGAACGTAAAAATAAGCGTAGAGGCTCGGATGTAAGTCTATCTATCGGGCATATGTTTGCTGTTTAACGGTATAAATTTGGCTCGCAAAGTGCTGCAGTCGCTGTTTAAATGACTCGCGCAATCAATGCTCAAGCGGTGCGAATTTCTTTGTGCTTACACAGAAATAAGCGCGCAGTCCTTCCGTGCCGCAACCGGCGCGCGAGGCTTATTTGCTAAATTTCGCGCGCCGCTGATCGCCGTTTTATCGTCAAATAGGCTTAGCGTGATTTCTAGCTCTTGCGCCAAAGCTCTACCAGCCATTTATCGCAAATAAAATCGCTAAGTTTTTCTGAGCCAAGAGCTCGTCCGAGAGGCGGTCATATTCGTCCCCGAGCCCCATTTCTTGCGCCATAGACGGCGGCTCATCGTCCCAAGAGCCCATCGCATCGAATACATCGGCGATCCCCGCTGCGGCAAACGCCCTCAAGCTCGGCTGCGGCAGCGCTGCAAACGAAACGGCGTAATACTCGCTCGCGGCGACTTCGCCCCGCAGCGTCTTAAGCGCATTATCAAACGTCTGCGCGAAGTTTTCGCAGCCTATCTTGCTCGCAAAATCCCTAATTTGCACTAAAACATTCTCGAATTCTGCGCTGTTATCGCGCGCGCTTAGCGCATCCCGCGGCATCCCGCGCCAAAGGCGCTCGACGTATTTCACATACCAAGCCTTTTTGTCGCGATCGTATTTCCAATCAGGCGTAAAAACGCCGTTAAAGTCCTCAAAGCGGCAAACGATGCCGTTTACGTTCATCCCCGAAAAGCCCAAAAGCGCTCTATTTTTTGCGAAAGTTAAAATACTAAGCCCCGCGTCCTTCAGACCGAGCTTTAGGCATTGCTCTATCCAACGCTGCCGTGCGGAGATCGGCTCGTCCTCGCACTCTTTTTGCGCGACTTGCTCGGTAAAAAATTTGCGCGCTTTTTGCAAAAGTGGCAAGTCCGTGCTTTCGTCGGCGCCTTTTTTTCTCGCCGCTTTTTCATTTGCCGCTTCTTTGCTGTTCGTGCGCTTTTGTTTCACTGCCTCGCCACTTTCTCTGGCTTCGTCCGTCGCACTGCTCTGCACTGCGCCGTACGCATCTTTTCGCTCCGCAGCTTTACTTGCGTCGTTTACGCCACCATGCGCTGCGCGGCTCGCGCCCTCTGCGGTGCGGAAATGCTCCTTTGCAAATTCAAAATTTAAATATTTTATATATTTTTGATCTTGCAGCGGCGGCTTAGGATTGCCGCGCAGAGCTGATTTTAGCGCGACTCACAGCGCGCACGAAAGATACACTTCGCCGTTTATAGATATCCTTTAAATTTCGATCTTCCCGTTCATGCGGCGGATTATTTATGTTCCGCGCCAAAAGATAGCGGCGGCAAAATTTTAAAATTTTGCGCCTTAGCGATAAATTTAATCACGATAAAATTTGCGCGCAAAGCAAAAACAAATCTGCGCAAAGATAGAATTCCCAACCGCCGCGAACATAAATTTAAAAGCCGCCGCCGCATCGAAAAAGGTGCCGCTATAAATTTAGAGCAGCTCGCGCACGGGCATGGATAACATTCCGAAACCGAAATCTACGAGCGACACAGGTAAGGCGATGCGGGTTAAATTTACGCGCACTTTAAAAATGACAAACCGCTTTAAAGAAATTCCAATCGCGCTCGCGCTATGAAATTTTAAAGACAAGTCGCTGCGCCTACGCTGCCGCCAAATTTAAAATAAACCGATCGCACCGCAAAATTTTAAAAGCAAGCCGTTGCGCCCAAACTAGCTAAATTTAAAATTAAGTAATAGCGCCATTTGCGCTACGAATGCCGCTCGTCGGCAAGCTACCACTCGCAAGCTCTGCCCGCAAGTCGCCGATCGCAAGCCCTACGCCGCAAGCACCCTACGCTACGACGTTTGGAAACTCATACACCACGCGGCCGCTTTTGATCGTGCATACCGCGGCACCCGTAAGCTGCTTGCCGAAAAGCGGCGAATTGCGCGATTTGGACTTATTTAGCGCCTCGTCGTAAACGTAGGAAATCTGCGGATCAATGATCGCGACGTCGGCCAAAAAGCCCTCTTTGATCTCCCCTTTGTCTTTTAAATTTAGAATTTTAGCCGGGTTAAACGAGCACAGCCGCACCATATCTTCAAGGCTGATGACGCCCTCGGTTACTAGCCGCAACGTAAGCGGCACGAGGGTTTGAAGCCCTAGAATTCCAAACGGCGCGTGATCAAATTCGACAAATTTATCGTCGGTGTTGTGCGGTGCGTGATCGGTCACGATAGCGTCGATCAGGCCGCTTTTAAGCGCCTCTCTGATCGCCTGCACGTCGCTTTGGGTGCGAAGCGGCGGCGACATTTTAAAATTCGTATCGTATCCCATCAGCTCGCGCTCGTCGAAGGTGAAGTGATGCGGCGTAGCTTCGCAGGTGACGCGGATGCCCTCGCGCTTAGCCTGCTCGATGAGTTTTAGCGACCACGCCGAGCTTACGTGCGCGATGTGGATGTGGCCGCCCGTCTTTTTGGCAAGCAGCAGATCGCGCGCGATCATGATCTCCTCTTTTTCGCTCGCCATCCCCTTTAGACCGAGGATTGCGCTAACCTTACCCTCGTTCATCACGCCGCCGTGGCAAAGCGAGCAATCCTCGCTGTGATTTATCACGAACGAGCCGAAGTGAGCGGAGTATTCGAGCGCCTGTCGCATCACGGAGCTGTCGGTCACTGGCAGCCCGTCGTCGCTGAAAGCCACGCAGCCGGCTTCCAGCATATCGCCCATCTCGACGATCTTTGCGCCCTTGCAGTCCTGCGAGATCGCGCCTATCGGTAGCAGATCGATAAGCCCGCGCTGTTTGGCCTTAGCGATCATCGCGCGAGTGATGCTGGAGTTATCGTTTACGGGCCTAGTATTTGCCATCGGAAGGCAGGTCGTCACGCCGCCTGCGACCGCAGTTTCGCTGCCGCTGATGACGTCGTCTTTGTATTCGAGCCCCGGATCTCTAAAATGCACGTGCATATCGATAAGCCCCGGCATCACGAGCTTGCCCGCAGCGTCTATGACGCGATCTGCGGCGGGACACTCGCGCGTAATCTTTGAAATTTTATCACCTTCGATCAGGACGTTTGCCTCCTCGCTGCCGCCCCAATTAACGATCGTGCCGTTTTTTATCAAAATTTTCATCGTGCGCTCCTATTTAAATTTATCGTATGAAGTATCGCCATTCGCATCGCCTCGCCGTTTTCTACCTGATCTAAAACGCAGCTATAGCGCGGATCGTCGGCTACGTCGGAGTTGATCTCCACGCCGCGGTTGATCGGGCCTGGGTGCATTATCATAACGCCCTCTTTCGCCGCTTGCATGCGCCTTGCGGTAAGTCCGAAAAATTTCGAGTACTCGCGCACGCTCGGGAAGCTCGGCTCGCCGTCTTGCCGCTCAAGTTGAATTCTAAGCATGATGATGACGTCGGCGCCCTCGATCGCCTCCTCTACGCTTTTGCATATCGGACAGCCGAACGCGTCGCAGTCGCGCAGCATCATCGGAGGGCCGAAGAGCCGCACATTTATGCCGAGCTTTTTCATCGCCCAGATGTCGCTTCTAGCCACGCGCGAGCGAAATATATCGCCGATGATCGCGACGTTTAAATTCTCGATCCTGCCCTTGTGCTCGCTTATCGTAAAAAGATCCAGCAGCGCCTGGCTCGGGTGTTCATTCAGCCCGTCGCCCGCATTTACGATCGATGCGTCGCAGTTGGCCGCGACGAATTTCGCCGCGCCCGAGCAGCTGTGGCGCAGCACGAAGATATCCGTGCGCATCGCCTGCATATTTCTAATAGTGTCGATCAACGTCTCGCCCTTTTTCGTGCTGCTGTCTGCAGCGGTGAAATTTACACTGTCTGCGCCCAGGCGCTTGGCTGCGATCTCAAAGCTAGTGCGGGTACGGGTGGAGTTTTCAAAAAACGCGTTGATGACCGTCTTGCCGCGAAGCGAGTCGGATTTTTTGACGTCAGAGCGGTTGAGCGCTTTAAACTCGCGCGCCAGATCTATAAAGTCGTAGATGTCCTCGCGACTCAGATCCTGCGCGCTAAGAAGATGCTTTAGCTTATACATTCCCTCTCCTTTTTTGGGCCGAATTTCAGCCGTAATTGTATAAAAAAATCTCTGATAAAATTTTAAAATTTAAGAGCGGGGCTCAAATTTAGACTTGAAATTTCATTTGAGTTCGCATACGAAGCGCGAGCGGAATTTTAGAGTAAAATTTAAAAATTTTGAGATTAAAATTGAGCTTTTTGAGCGAAAATTTTAAAAAAATCAGCCACGCCACTTACATAAAATTTTAAAGCTTTACGCGCGGCGGTCGACTAGAAAAACAAAGAATTTAAAGCTTATTTAAATACTTTATATAATTTTTCGCACTATTTTCTACGGCTTGCTCGCTTTTATCGTAAGTAAAGCCGTATGAGACGAAATTAGGCATAGTCGTTGCGCCGACGAAATTAAATGTAGCCTTAAATGGCGCTAGCACCTCATCCACGCTAAAGACCACGATGCCATTTTTAGAGTAGTTTGCCTCGGTCGCGCCAAGTGAGATCGCAAGCGCGAATTTTTTGCCCTTAAGTTTGCCGCCGCCCTCTGCGCCATAAGCCCAGCCGCGCGTAAAAACATCCTCAAACCACTGCTTAAGAAGCGGCGTGCAGTTTGAAAAACGAAACGGAAACTGAAGCACGATTTTATCGTGGCTTTCGAGCAGTTTTTGCTCCTTTTCCACATCGATTTTAAAATCCGCATAAAGCGCGTAAAGATCATGAAGCTCGAACTTATCAGGATGGGCTAGCACAGCATCCCTCCAGTGGCGGTTTACGAGCGAGTTTGCGATATTTGGATGAGCTAAAATAATGAGAGTTTTCATTTCTATCCTTTAAATTTGAAATTGCGGGGCGCATTATAGCCCTACTTCGTAAAATTTTTCTCGTTTTATCGCAAGCAGCCTTAAATTCTAAAGCTTTACCGGCCACCACCCGCTTATCTTTACAGCAGTTTCAAAGAGCGCGAGCTTTGAATTCCAAACTTCATCCACTACTCGCGCTTTATTTTAGAAATGCTTGCCCTTGGGGCACTCGTCGCGTTTTACAGAGGTTTATCACTTCTTTGCAAATATTCATATTCCATTGCGGAAGCTCGCGCGAGTAAAATTTTAACGAAGCCGCCGCGCAGGGGAAATTTTAATAAAATTTGGCATCGCTTCTCTGCAAGCATTCGCCGCAACAAACAAATTGAAGCGAAATTTAGTGCCGCTTAAATTCTAAAGCTTTGTCCATCGGTTCCGTCGTCGGGCTGTGGGTGCTCATCGCGCTCTTATGAGTGTCTGCCCTCTTTCGAGCAGGCTCGTCACACTCCTGTGAAGACTTGCCGCTTTCCTGCGGGTGGTAGTTGCAACAAAAAATTTTGAGTAAATTTAGCGCTGCTTAAATTCTAAAACTTTGCCTACCAGCCGCCTCTTTAGGATCTGAATTATCATCGCGCTCCTGCGAGCGCCCGCCGCGCGGCTCCTGTCTGGGCTGCACGCCAAAGCCCTCCAAGACCTTACCTAGGCTATCGTTTGCGTCCTTGATGATACCTTGCAGGCTTTCGCCCATCTTATCGAGGTTTTTGCCCGCCTCGCGTGCCGCCGCCTCGCCCTGCTTTAACAGATCCTTGGTCCTATCGGCGTTGCGAGCGGCGAAATCGTTCAAGACTTCGGGCGCCTTTTTCTGCAAATTTTGTAAGGCTTCGCCCAGAACTTTAGCATCGTTTGCAAGCTCGTCTATCGTAGAGTTCAGATCGGATTTTTGCTTACTCTCAAAGCCCTGCGACATGGAATTTTGCACGGAGCTTTGCGTGGAATTTTGCGTGGAGCTTTGAGCGGAATTTTGCCCCGAGCTATCCGCGCTTTTATTAAAATTTCGCCCTTGATTACCCGCGCTAAAATTCTGTTCCGAGCGTGCGTTTTGCTCGCGATCTTGCGCGTCCGACCCGCCGTCGCAGCCGCTCAAAACGCACGCCGCGACTAGCGCCAAAGTAAAATTTCGCGCCGCATTTATAAAGCTAAAATCGTTTATAAAATTAAAATTTCTAGCGCGACCCGCCGAGATAAAATTCTGCCCAACGTATGCCGAAATAAAATTTCGCGCACCGCCGTCCGTCGAAACGGAATTTCGCGGCCGTCTAAAGCCCAGCTCGCCGCTCGCTCGGATAAAATTCTGCGCTAAATCGCGTCCGCACCCTTTCAAAATTCGTCTTTTCAAAATCCGCTCCTTTAAATTTCATCTCTCGCAGGCGCGCTTGGAAGCCGCCCGAAAAACAGATCGCTTCTAAGCTTCAAAAGCAAGCAGATAGCGATATCGGCGCTCTGTTCGCGGATGTAGTTTCGATCGCCTTTTAGATGAAATTCCCCGACGATCTGTTTGCCGCCCTGCTCCTTCGCGCCGATAAAGACCGTCCCTACGGGCTTTTGCGCGCTTCCGCCGCCGGGGCCCGCGATACCGCTTACTGCAAGAGCGAAGCTCGCCCCGCTGCTTTGCAGCGCACCCTCCAGCATCTCGCCCACGGTCTGCGCGCTTACCGCGCCGTAGCGAGCGAGCGTATCTTCGCCTACGTTTAGCCAGAGATTTTTTATCTCGTTGGCGTAGCTTACGAGCGAGCCGTCAAAAACGTCGCTCACGCCAGCAACCGCGCCGAATTTTGCGGCGATGAGCCCT
This sequence comes from uncultured Campylobacter sp., assembly GCF_938015785.1. GTDB lineage: Bacteria > Campylobacterota > Campylobacteria > Campylobacterales > Campylobacteraceae > Campylobacter_B. The sequence goes on from NZ_CALLWC010000004.1 coordinate 16,698, forward strand.
GCGGTGCAGCTTTCGGCAAAGGTGATCTTGGCGCCTATTTCGCGCAGTCTATCCACCACGAAGCCCATAAAATCGCCGCCTTCGATGTAGCAGCTCTCATAATACTTGCCGACGCTCTGCAAAAACGCGTCCAGCGCTCCGAATTTCATCGCACTGGCGCGCACTAGCAGCAAAAAGGAGCAGGGCCTACTGATCGTAAGCGAAATTTTATAACTGATCGCGAGGCTTTCTAGGCGCTGCTTTACGCTTTCGTATTCGCAATCAAATAGATAAAAGCTCTCGCCCGCGCTCGGCGCGTCTTGAAGGATCGGCGGCAGGCTCTGCAAGCAAAGCGCCTTGATCACGTTTACCGAGCAGCCTCTGACATTTAGCAGGAAGCTGTTTTTCGCCACCGTGTGCGCCATCGAGGGAGCTAGGGTTTCTCCGTTTTTTAGCTCGAGCGAATCGAAAGAGAGTGTCGATAAAATTTTACCGACGACCGCGTAAGCGGAGTTTGCCGCAAAGATCGTGATAAAATCGTACGAATCAATCATCTTTTCAAGCGCGAAGGGCAAAACCTTATCGTTTTCGCTTAAGAATTTCAGATCGTCCATCCGCCCGAAAACCTGCTCGTAGCTGCGAGAAATATAGCTCATCAAAGCCGCGTCATAGCGGATCTCCTCGCCGATTACAAGGATGATATTTTTCATAAAGACCCTCATTAAATTTTCGCACATTATAGCATAAACGCAGACTGCTCTTTCAGAGCTTTTTAATGGCGTTTTGGATAAACTTCACAAATTTTTTAAGACACGAAAAGGTACAAATATGGACTACAAAGATACTCTCTTTCTTCCTACTACGGATTTTGCGATGCGAGGCGCACTGCCGCAAAACGAACCTGCGCGGTTTAAGGCATGGTACGAGCAGCGTAAAATTTACGAAAAGATGAAGGCTAAACGCAAGGGCGCAAGCGTTAGCTTTAATATCCACGACGGCCCGCCGTATGCCAACGGACACCTCCACATCGGCCACGCGCTGAATAAAATTTTAAAAGACATCATCACCAAAACCCATTATTTCTTCGGCGAGGATATCCGCTACGTGCCGGGCTGGGACTGCCACGGTCTGCCGATAGAGCAGCAAGTAGAGATCAAACTCGGAGATAAGAAAAAATCGCTTTCAAAAGTGCAGATCCGCGAGCTTTGCAGACAGCACGCCAAAGAGTTCATCGACGTGCAGCGCAATGAATTTAAAGATATGGGAATTTTAGGCGACTGGGACGATCCATATCTGACACTAAAATTTGAGTTTGAGGCTGAAATTTACAAAGCGCTCTGCCAGATCGCTAAAAAAGGAATTCTGATCGAGCGAAGTAAGCCCGTGTTTTGGAGCTGGGCGGCGAAAAGCGCGCTTGCAGAAGCCGAGGTCGAATACAAAGACAAAGAGGACTACTCGATCTTCGTGGCGTTCGATCTAAGCAGTGAAGCGAACGCTAAAATCGGCGCGAAAGGCGCCAAAGCGGTCATCTGGACGACCACTCCTTGGACGCTGCCTGCAAACGGCGCGATATCTTTGAACCCGAATGAAATTTACGCGCTGACGAGCGAAAATTTGATCCTTGCAAAACCTTTGGTCGAAAGCCTCGTAAGCCTGGGCATCACCAAGGGCGAGATTGTTAAAGAATTTAAGGCTACCGAGCTTGAAGGCTTAAACGCGATCAACCCGCTAAACGATAGAGCTTCGAAATTTATCCTCGGCGAGCACGTCCTGATGGACGGCGGCACCGGGCTCGTGCATACGGCTCCGGGGCACGGCGAGGACGATTATTTCGTAGGGCTTAAATACGGCATCGAAGTGCTGATGCCGGTAGATGAGGGCGGCTGTTTCGATCAAACCCTTAAAACCAAAAAACTCTTCCGCGCAGACGTCGTAGATGAGCTCGTGGGGATGCATATTTTCAAAGCAAACGAGAGAATTTTAGAGCTTCTAGGCCCCGCGCTTATCAAATCCGGTAAATTCGTCCACTCCTATCCGCACTGCTGGCGCACGCACAAGCCGGTAATCTACCGCGCGACGAAGCAGTGGTTTATCGCGATGGACGAGTCAATGCCTAGCGGCAAGACGCTGCGTCAGGTGGCGCTAGAGCAGATCGGAGGGGTTAAATTTTATCCGCAAAGCGGCATCAACCGCCTTACCTCGATGATAGAAAACCGCCCCGATTGGTGTATTTCGCGCCAGAGGGACTGGGGCGTGCCGATCGCGTTTTTCCGCGACAAAAGCACCAAAGAGCCGATCTTTGATGAAAAAATTTTAAATAATATCTACGAAATTTTTAAAGCCAAAGGCGCGGATGCTTGGTGGCAGATGGAAATTTCGGAGCTCTTGCCGCAGGATAGCGGCTATAAGCCTGAAAATTTAGAAAAGGTGATGGATATCTTAGACGTTTGGTTCGATAGCGGCTCGACGTGGAAAGCGGTGCTGCAAAGCGGCGCCTACGATGCGGGCAAATTCCCCGCGGATATGTATCTTGAGGGCAGCGACCAACACCGCGGCTGGTTTCAAAGCTCACTGCTTCTAAGCTGCGCGATTAACGAATGCGCGCCGTACAAGAGCATCCTCACACACGGATTTACCGTCGATGAGAAGGGTCAAAAGATGAGCAAGTCCGTCGGAAACGTCGTCTATCCGCAAGAGGTCGCAAAGAGCCACGGCGTGGAAATTTTACGCCTGTGGGTCGCGATGAGCGATTATTCGACCGATCTGAAGATCAGCGACAATATCCTAAAGCAGGTAAGCGAGCAGTACCGCAAGATCCGAAATACTATAAGATTTCTGCTCGCAAGCACCAGCGATTTAAATGAGATCGAGACGAGTAATTTTACGCGGCTTGACCGCTGGATCCTAACGCGCGCGGCAAACGCCTTTGCGAGCGCGGAAGCGGCGTTTAGAAACTACGATTTTTCAAAGGGCTTCAACGCCTTACTAAATTTCTTAAGCGCCGATCTGAGCGGAATTTATCTTGATATCTGCAAAGATAGGCTCTACTGCGACGCACCCGACGAGCCGCGCCGCAGAAGCGCGCAAAGCGCAATCGCTCTGATTACGCGAGCGCTGCTGCCTCTGATCGCGCCTACGCTAACCTACACGATCGACGAAGCGATGCAGTTTGCGCCGAGTATCATCAAAGAGGGCAAGGAAGACGCTTTCGACTTGATTTACAAGCCGATAGAATTTGACGATTTCATAGAATTCGACGAAATTTTAATCAAATCGAGGGAGAAATTTTTCGAGCTCATCGACGCGCTGAAAAAAGACAAGATCATCAAATCGACGCTTGAGCTGGTTTTACAGACGAGCTCGAACGAAATTTTATCAAACGACATCCTAGGCGTAGCGGATTGGTTCATGGTAAGCGACGTGGACACTCTGCAAAGCCAGGAAGCTCTGGCGGAGTTTAAGATAAACGATGAAATTTTCCGCCTCGTAAAATCCTCTAAACACAAATGCCCTAGATGCTGGAAATTTAACGCAAAAGAGCCTGATGAGCTCTGCCCGCGCTGTGCGAAGGTCATGCATGCTCGCTAACCCCATAAGTCTTGGCTTTGTATTTTTTACGATCGCGCTGATCTGCGTAGCGACGGGCGTGGGGATCTATTTCGTGAATAAATTTAAGGATGGCAGATGATAAGTTTGAAAGAGGCTCTAAAGCTGAGCGCGGATGAAATTTCGGCGCTTAGAGCGGAGCTAAAGGATAAAATTTTAAAAACCAAAGAGCTCGGCGCCTACGTCGAGCAGCTCACGGGCGAGGCTCTAAACATCAGCGGCGAGGGCGTGCCGATCGCGATCAAAGATAACATTCAGGTAAAAGATTGGAGCGTCACCTCGGCGAGCAAAATTTTGCAAGGCTACGTCGCGCCATACGACGCGACGGTGATCAAAAAGCTACGCGAGCGCAGTCTGGCACCGTTTGGACGAACTAATATGGATGAGTTTGCGATGGGAAGCACGACCGAAAGCTCATTCTACGGCAAAACTCTCAATCCGACCGATCACTCGCGCGTACCCGGCGGCAGTAGCGGCGGAAGCGCGGCTGCCGTAGCGGCAAATATCGCCGTAGCTGCACTCGGAAGCGATACGGGCGGCTCTATCCGCCAGCCGGCGGCATTTTGCGGCTGCGTAGGCTTTAAGCCGAGCTACGGCAGGGTTAGTCGCTACGGGCTTGCGGCGTATTCGAGTAGCCTCGATCAGATAGGACCGATCACGCGCAGCGTCGAGGATGCGGCGATTTTATACGACATCATCGCAGGCCGCGACGAGATGGACAGCACGAGCTACGCGGGCGCTTACGAAAGTACCGCGGATAAGCTAAACGCGGATCGCAAACTTAAGATCGCCGTTATAAAAAATTATATCGACGAAGCCTCGCAGCAGGTCAAAGAGGCTCTAAATTTAACTATAGAAAAGCTAAAATCCTTCGGGCATGAGATCGTTTGCCGCGATCTTTGCAGCTCCAAATACGACATCGCGACCTACTACATCATCGCCACCGCCGAAGCTAGCGCAAATTTAAGCCGCTACGACGGCGTGCGCTATGGAAACCGCGCGAAGGCTCTAAATTTGAAAGAGCTCTACGCCAACACTCGCGGCGAAGGATTTGGCGACGAGGTCAAAAGAAGAATGCTTCTAGGCACCTTCGTGCTAAGCAGCGGCTACTACGACGCGTATTACATCAAGGCACAGAAGGCAAGAGCTTTCATCAAAAGCGAATATGAGGAAATTTTAAAAGACGCTGATTTGATCTTTATGCCGATCGCGCCGGGCGTAGCGTATAAATTCGGCGAGCTTAGCGATCCGCTGCGTGCGTATCTTAGCGACATCTACACGATCGGCGTAAATTTAGCGGGGCTTCCCGCAATCTCCGTGCCGGTAGCGAAAAACAAAGAGGCTCTTAATATCAGTGCGCAGCTCATCGGGCGCGCTTACGACGAACAAACGGTGCTGGACGGCGGCTTGAGTTTAGAAAAAATCGTGAAAGGATAAGTATGAAGATCGTCAAAAAGGCTCTGACCTTCGAGGATGTTTTGTTGGTACCGCAATACTCTGAAATTTTACCCAAAGAGGTCGATATCAGCACGAGTTTTACGAAAAATATCACGCTAAATACCCCTCTTGTGAGCGCCGCGATGGATACGGTCACCGAGTACCGTACGGCGATAATGATGGCGCGCCTCGGCGGCATCGGCGTGATCCATAAAAATATGGATGAGGATTCCCAAGCCAAGATGGTTCGCCGCGTAAAAAAGAGCGAAAGCGGCGTCATCATCGATCCCATCTCGATCAAGGCGGACGCCACGATCAAAGACGCTCTCGATCTGATGAGCGAGTACCACATCAGCGGCATTCCCGTTATCGATGACAACGGCGTGTTGATTGGAATTTTAACCAATCGAGATCTGCGCTTTGAAACCGATACCGCCGCGCTAGTAGGTGAGAAGATGACCAAGGCTCCGCTAATTACCGCTCCAAAGGGCTGCACGCTTGATGATGCGGAGAAAATTTTTAGAAACAATAAGGTAGAAAAGCTTCCGATAATCGACGCAAACGGCAACTTAGAGGGGCTTATTACGATTAAAGACCTTAAAAAGCGCATCGAATATCCAAGCGCCAATAAAGACAAATTCGGCCGCCTTCGCGTCGCCGCGGCGATTGGCGTAGGCCATCTGCAAAGAGCCGAAGCTCTCGTCAAAGCGGGCGTTGATGCGCTTGTGATGGACTCTGCGCACGGACACTCCAAAGGCATTATCGACACGCTTAAGGAGCTGAAGCGAAATTTTGACGTCGACGTAGTAGTCGGAAACGTCGCAAACCCCGCCAGCATAAAGGATATCGCAAACGCAGGAGCAGACGCGATTAAAGTAGGTATCGGCCCGGGCTCGATCTGCACTACGCGCATCGTAGCGGGCGTGGGCGTGCCGCAGTTTACCGCGATCAACGATTGCGCGATCGAGGCGGCTAAATTTGGAATTCCGATCATCGCAGACGGCGGTATCAAATACTCGGGCGACATTGCCAAAGCTCTAGCCGCGGGCGCAAGCTCGGTGATGATGGGGAGCCTGCTTGCAGGCTGCTACGAAACCCCGGGCGAGCTCATTACGTTTCAGGGGCGCCAGTACAAAACCTACCGCGGCATGGGTTCCTTAGCGGCAATGCAGAAGGGAAGCTCGGATCGCTACTTTCAAGACGGCACCGCAAAAGAAAAGCTCGTGCCCGAGGGCGTCGAGGGACGCGTACCTTACGCGGGCATGTTAAAAGACGTGATCTTTCAGCTGCTAGGCGGCTTGCGAAGCTCGATGGGATACTGCGGCAGCAAGGATATCGCGACCTTTCAGCAAAAGGCTGAATTTGTCGAGATCACGAGCGCAGGTCTTAAAGAAAGCCATGTCCACGACGTCATCATCACGCAGGAAGCGCCGAATTACCGAGTAAATCAGTGATCCTTAAAAGCAAAATTCAAAATTTCGACGAGCCGCTCTATCTGGAGAGCGGCCGCGTCTTTTCTAACTTCAAGCTCGCCTATGAAACCTACGGCGAGCTAAACCCGGACAAATCAAACGTCATCGTCATCTGCCACGCCTTAACCGGCTCCGCGCACGCCGCGGGACTTTACGAAGGCGACGTTAAACCGGGCTGGTGGGACGGGCTCATCGGCGATCATAAAGCGGTCGATACTACGAAATTTTTCGTCATCTGCATAAACATTTTAGCTTCGCCGTTCGGCTCGACATGCCCGCTTGATGTCGATGAAAGCAGCGGCCGCGAGTACCGCTTACGCTTTCCCGTAGTGGTCGTCTCGGACGTCGTGCGCGCGCAGATGATGCTTTTAAAGCGCCTAGGCATCGCCCGCGTTCGCGCCGTTATCGGCGGTAGTCTAGGCGGCATGCAGGCGCTGTGCTACGCTATCGAATATCCGGAATTTGCGGATGAAATTTTCGTACTCGCAAGCACCTATGCCACGCAACCTTGGGCGATCGCGTTTAATAAGATCGCGACCGAGGCCATATTGCGCGATCCTAGCTTTAAAAACGGCAACTACGATAAAAATCTGATCGCCGAGCACGGACTTGGCGGCATGGCGGTGGGGCGCATGGCGGGGCATATCAGCTTTCTAAGCCCAAGCTCGATGCAGGATAAATTCGGGCGCAACTACGTTGAAACCGACGGTCTTTATGAGATTAACGGGCGCTTTCAAGTGGATCGCTACCTTGAATACAACGGCGAAAATTTCGCGCGCAGGTTCGATCCGCTGTGCTATCTCTACATCGCCAAGATGATGAATATCTTTGATTGCACGCGCCACTACGGCAATCTCAAAAACGCCTGCGCGCAGATCAGATCGCGCCTGCACCTCATCTCTTTCAAAGGCGACGTGCTCTTTCCGCCGGGGCTGATGAAAGAAATTTACGACACGATGAGCGATCTGGGCAAAAAGGATCGCGCGAGCTACGCGCAGATCGATAGCGACTACGGACACGACGCGTTTTTGGTCGAGATAGAAAAATTTGATTACATCATAAAAAGGATTTTGGATGAGTGAGAGTTTCGAGGAAAAAATGGAAAAGATCAATGCGCTTTTAAAAAGCCTAAACGACAAGGATCTAAGCCTAGAGGAGAGCGTGAAGCTGTATAAGCAGGGCGTCGCGCTGCTAAAGGAAGCGAAGGAAATTTTAGAAAACGCCAAACTCGAGGTTGCCGAAATAAACGCACCCGAGCAGGCTTAGGAGGCGATGATGATAAACGTATGCGTTTTGCAACTACCGACGCTTTCGATGAGCGAAAATCGGATCGATTACTATATGAAGGTCGCCAAAGACAACGGCGCGCGGATCGTGCTGCTGGGCGAATATGAGCTAAATTCCTTCTTTAGCGAGCTTAAAAAGATGCCCCGCTCCATCGCCTGCGAACAGAGCGAGCATAAGCAGGAGCTGATGGCGCGGCTGGCTGCCAAATACGACCTGCATATCGTAGCGCCGATAATCAGAGCCGCAAGCGGCGCGATTTTGAGGCAGGCGGGCATTTTCGGCGGCACGGCTCAAAAAAGCGTGAGCTGCGGCGAAAATTCCGTAAGCCTTAAAGGCGAGCCCGGTTGCAAGGGCGAGCTAAATTCCAAGAGCGATTTAAATTCCAACGATGGTTCAAATTCTAAAGGCGCTTTAAATTCCTCAAGCGAGCAGAGTTCCAAAGGCGGCTTAAATTCCTGCGGCGCACACGCTTTAAATTTCAAAGCCGCAAATTTAAAAAGCGCCTCCGAAGTCCCAAACGCTCTAAATTCCGAAGAAAGCCAAAAAGACGCGAGCGAAGAAGAGATCTTTTGCGCGAGCGAAAACGAGCCCATCTGGGTGAAATCCTGCGCGAAATTTTCGCCCTCGGAGGTGAAATTTTACGATCAAAATATCCTGATGGACTATCCGCACTGGAACGAGGAGGGCTTTTTCGCCAACCGCAAAAGCCGCAAAATTGGTAAAATTTCGCCGATGATCTTTAGCGAGGGCGGCGTGAAATTCGGCGTCTGCTTCGGCTATGAGGCGCATTTTGACGTATTTTGGCGCTATTTTATGCAGAAAAACGTCGGCTGCGTGCTCGTGCCGTGCGCTTCGACCTTCGAAAGCGGCGGGCGCTGGCGCGAACTTTTGAAGATGCGCGCGTTTACGAACTCGCTCTACGTCATCCGTGCCAACCGCATCGGCGAGGCAAAATTCGGCGAGAGCGAGTTTAAATTTTACGGCGAGAGCTTCGTCGTAACCCCCGGCGGCGAGATCGCAAACGAGCTGAAAAACGAAGAGGGCGTGCTGATGTGCGAAGTGGACGCGGACGAGATCGCTGCGGCGCGCGGACTGTGGAAATTCCGCAAAAACCTAGTTAGCAGGGGGCTTTTATGAACTACTTTCACAGACAGATCCAACTTTGGGGCGAGCAGACGCAGCGCGCGCTTGCGGACAAGCGCATCCTGATCATCGGCGCGGGCGGGCTTGGAAGCAGCCTTTCTTACGCTCTGGGCGCAAGCGGCATCGGGCGGATCAGCGTCGTGGATTTCGACACGGTGGCGCTTCACAACATCCACAGGCAAATTTTATTCACGCTCGAAGACGAGGGCAAATTTAAAGCGGACGTTTTTAAAAGCCGCACGGAAAGCCGCTACGACGGCGTGAGCGTCGAGGTGCATAAGAGCCGCGCGGAGGAATTTTTCGCTAGCGCGATAGGCGCGGGCGAGAAATTTGATCTGATTTTGGATGCGACCGATAATCTCGCCACGCGCGCGCAGATAGATGCTTTTGCTAAGCAAATAGGCGTGCCGTGGGTGTTTGCGTCGGTAGACAGCTGGCAGTGCCAAGTCTGCTTCGTGCAGAATGCGGATTTTAAATTTTTTCCGAGCCTAAACGCGACGCCTGCGGGCATAACGGCTGCGATCGTGATGTTTGCGGCAAGCTTTGAGGCAAACCTCGCTCTACGCTATCTAGCGGGGCTTGATGTCGAAAAAGACCTGCTTTACTACGCGAACTTTTTTGGCGGCGAGCTGGAAGTAAGGAAGATAAAATTGTAGCTTGAGGGGTTAGTTTTCATAAGATTCTTTTATTGCATTTTTTATCTCATCGGATGAGATCTCATCTATATATTTATCTAGCTTTTTTAAATTATCTTTATACGGCTGATCAAGCTTACGACCGTCTTTATCTCTGGTATACATATGGATGGATACCGCTTCCATTTCATTTAACTCGCTTGCAAATTTCGTATATTCATAAACATCTTTAAATGTAGAATTTCTATCTTTGCAATATTTGCGATATACCGTCGTTATAAGCGAAATTTCACTTTTAGGTATATAATAAGTTGCATCGTAGTTTATTTTATAATAACTATCCAAACTATATATATAGTTTCTATGACAATCATCATATTTTCGTTTTAGAAATTCCGGACTCGGTTGTCCACCTACGTTATACTGCATAAGCAGCTTTAAAATCGGTTCGTAATTTGGAGTGCCCGGAAATGTATCATACAATGAAAAATCATATTCGGTAATATCAAATCCGTCCGTCGGTTCCGCTTTATCATTTAATATTCCTTCAGGCACGACCTTTTTAATATCGTTTCCATACCTTAGACCTACCGTAGAGTTTTGAAATTTCCAAATATATGGCTTGTAACCGCTTTCTAATGCCATCTTTGCTATCTCATACATATTCGTATTCGTAAGATATGAAAAGAAATAATTCGGCTCTCCTATACTAATCATAGGGTAGTCGGTCTCATAAATCAACGTAAAATTTCCATCGTCACTTATTTGCAAAGATTTTATATGGTTATAATTCGGCGGAAGCAGTCTGTTTCTAACGACTTCCGCCTCTTCAAATTTAACTCCGTTGTCTAAAAGCAGTCTTACCGCTTTAGTAGCATTATTTT
>NZ_CALLWC010000005.1 GCF_938015785.1 uncultured Campylobacter sp.
TAAAATTCTAAAATTCTAAAATTCTAAAATTCTAAAATTCTGCCCGCAAAAACCCGCGCAAATTCCGCAATCTATAACATCATCGAAAAGATTATGCCGAATATGATTAGCGGGATATTAAAGAAAATAAAGGTCGGCATGCAGGTATCCCAGATGTGGCTATGCCCGCCGTCGATATTCAGCCCCACGGTAGGCCCAAGCGTGCTATCGCTCGCAGGCGAGCCCGCATCGCCGATACCCGCAGCCACACCGATGATAAAGATCGTCGCCGCCGTGCTAAAGCCCAACTGCGCGGCTAGCGGGCAGTATATCGTAGCGATGATAGGGATCGTACCGAAGCTCGAGCCGATACCCATCGTCACGAGTAGCCCGATGCCGATCATCAACAGCGCGCCGCCGAGCTTGCCGCCGCTTAAAGTGCTTGCTACGTGCACCAGCTCGTTCACGCCGCCGGTTTCTTTTAAGATCGTGCCGTATCCTGCGGCTATCAGCATCAAAAACGCGATATAGCCCATCATATGCACGCCCTCGTCAAATACATTATCCAGCTTCTTCCACTCGATGCCTTTGCTCGCAAGCATTACTAAAATTCCGCTAAGCGCGGCAAACGGAAGGGATTTGATCCAAATTTGCACCGCGAAGCACACCGCGATGCCCGCTAGAGCGCCCCACTCGCGCATACCCATCTTAAGCTCGCTAAAATGCGCGTCTAAACTCTCTTTAGTTTCGGCATACTCCCTCGGCTTGCGGTAGTAGACTACGGCTAGAATGAGGCCCACGAGCATCGGCACGGCGCTTAGCCACATCACGCTTGATATGTCGCCAAGGCTTACCGCGATGCCGTTTGCGTTCATATTTTTTTCGATTAGCCCCATAAAGATAAGTCCAAATCCCAGCGGCAGCGCCATATACGGCGTCTGCAAGCCGAACGTCAGCGCGCACGCTACGGCGCGGCGGTCGATCTTTAGCGAGTTCATTATCTTGACTAGCGGCGGGATCAAAATCGGGATAAAGGCGATATGCACGGGGATTAAATTTTGTGAGAAGCACGCAAAAAAGGCGATCGAAAAGATAAAGACGTATTTTTTGTCGCTGATTAAATTTGCTACCGCGCGCACCAAGATCGCCGTTAGGTTGGTTTTTGAGATCGCGCTTGCGATGACGCCTAGCAGCAGATATGAAAGCGCGGTTTCTAAATTTCCGCCCATGCCGAGGCTACCGGCGTTTTCGGGATTGCCGTTTATGAATAAATTTATGGCATCACCCAGCGGGATCTTGCTTGAGAGCACGGCGCATATCGTGCCGATTAGGATCGCAAGCATTACGTTGCACCTCAGCAAGCATAGCGCGCACATCACACAGATACTGATAAATACGGGATTAGTAAGCATCTTTTGCCTTTTTTGGAATTTTTGCAATTATATAGAATTTAGGGCTAAATTTTGCTAAAATCGCGCAAAAAATCGGCTAGGACAGCGATGAAATATTTTTACTCCTCTTTTGTAGTAAGCCTAATTGCGCTTGCTATCGCATTTTATATCGGCGGCGCTGGTGCCGCTTATATCTGCGCGCTTTTGTGCGCACTCGAAATCAGCCTCAGCTTCGACAACGCCGTAGTCAATGCCAAGGTGCTAAAAGATATGGCGCCGGTGTGGCAGAGCAGATTTATCCTCTGGGGCATTCCGATCGCGGTTTTTGGCATGAGATTTTTATTCCCCGTGCTAATCGTCGCCGCAAGCGCTCATCTTGGACTTTGGGAAACCCTCGTGCTGGCACTTAAGCAGCCGCAGCGCTACCATGAAATTTTAAGCGAGAACGAAGCGCAAATTTACGTCTTCGGCGGCGCGTTTTTGCTGATGGTATTTTGCGATTTTTTCTTCGATACGCAGCGCGAGCTACACTGGCTAGGCATAATCGAAAATAACGGGCTCGTGCGATTTTTAAAGCGCATTCCAAACGCTCCCACGCTGATCGCTCTAGCCGCGGGGCTCGTGCTGCTTGCTAAAACGGGCTCGGCTACGCTCGGCGCGGCGTATTTCGGCGCGATCCTGCTCTATCTGCTCATCTCCTGCTTCGACCGCCTTTTCGGCACGGACGGCGTAAAAAACGGTCTTGTGGGCTTTTTATACTTAGAGACCCTGGACGCGAACTTTAGCTTCGACGGCGTGATCGGCGCGTTTGCGCTAAGCGATAATATCTTCATCATTATGCTGGGGCTAGGTGCTGGCGCGATGTTCGTGCGCTCCATCACGCTGTATCTCATCGCCCGCGGCACGCTGTCGCACTTCGCGTATCTGGAGCACGGCGCGCACTACGCCATCGCGTGTTTGGCGTTTATAATGTTTGCCAAGCTGAAATTTGAAGTGAGCGAGATCATAACGGGCACCGTGGGAATCTTATTCATCGCGCTATCGCTCCTTTCGTCGGTGCTTTACAACCGCCGCAACAAACGCAAACTAATCGAAACGATCGCGGGAAACAACGAGTGAAATTTCATCGCAGATCTTGCCGTGCGCGAGATCAAATTTTAAAATTTCGAGCTACTGCCGCAAGCGGTAAAATTTACCCGCTTGCGCCGTGTTAAATTCCAAGAGACGCCGAATTTCAAGAAACGCCAAATTCTAAAAAGCGCTAAATTTAAAGACGCGGGCGATGAGATTAAATTTTACGAAAAGCGTTAAATTTTAAACCGCGAGATGGCGTTTTAAAATTCAAATCAGCGATCGCGCGAGCTCAAGCCTTTATCGCGCAATCTCTGCAGCTCTTCGCCGCCGAGTGGCACGCTATTTGCGGACTCGCCGCTCTCGCTTGCGCCGCCAAAAAGCTCCTCATTCAAACGCAGCTCGTCAATGATACCAAGAAGCTGCAAAACTTCGGCCTTTATCCGCTCGGCGTCTTTTAGCGTAGTGCGCGGCGAAAACAGCGCGGCTTCGAAGCGGTTTTTCGCGCCGTTTAAAAATAGATAAAATTTCCCGTCCATAAACGCCGCGCTAAGAGCGATCTTGGGCGCAAGCTTAAGCTTCAAAGCCCCGAGACGCTCCATAAAGCTAGGCATCAAAAGATACCGCGGCTCGATCTTATCGCTTGCGAATACGCGAAATTCCTCTCCGAAAATCACGTCGTCCATCAGCTCCTGATCGCCTAAAAATTTGGTGCCGGGCGAGCGATCCGCGATGATGGTTTGCCCCTTAAATTTCTTATAAAACTCGCACACCAAAACCGAGCCGCTAAAGGCTTGCACATATTCGCCGAGCCTCCAAGCGTTCCAAAGCGCGATCGCCGATAGCAAAAAAGCCGCAGAAAGATCGCTCTTGGACCTTTGAGATAACTCTACAAGCCTCATAGATTCTCGCGTTTCATAGATTTTTATCGCCTCGCTTAGGCTAAATTTTACCCCTTTATACACGCCGTCTATCTGATCCTCGGCTACGAATTCATTCCGTGGATAGATGCCCGTTTTGCGGAGCTCTTCTTCGTCTATGCCGCTTTGCGGCTCGTATCTAAAGGCGGGATCGATATCTGAAATAATAGCGCGAATGAAGGCGTCTTTGTAAAAGGCGTTGTACTCCCACTTAGCGATGGAATCATCATAAATCCCCCATACGCAGCTTACCGCAATTATCGGGATCATCGCGGACATCAGCACGGCGGAGGAGTATTCGTTTTGGATCAAGCCGTGGATAAACCAGCCGACGGAAAAAACCGCGATGCATAGCAATAAAACCAGCGGTTTTAGAAATTTTATCTTGCACTGCTGCTGCTTTTTTGCCAGCTCCTCTATCACCCTATCCATATCCAAAATTTAACTCCGAATTTGATTTGCCGAAATTTTGCCCTTTATTTTACGCTAAATTTTATTAAAATTTCATCCATTAAGCGGGTTTAAGATTTTTTATGCTATTTTTGCGACCTTATTTCGATCAAAAGGCATAAGATGATAAATTTACCGAAAAATTGCGTAGTTTTTACCTACCCGAAAATGGGCGATAGCGGCAAATTTTTGCCCGCAGAGTTGCACGGCGTGGCGGGGCTTACGGGCTGCACACTTCAGTGCAAGGCCTACGAGAGCGCGTTTGCGCAGATAAAAGCCCTCGGCTTCGAGCTTATCGCCGTAGGCAGCATGGGCGAGGCGGGCACGAGCGAGTTTAAGCGCGCTACGGGCGCCACGTTTGAGTTCATAAACGACGAAAAATTCGAGCTTGAAGCGCCGCTTCGGCTCGAAACCTTCACCACCGGCGACGGGAAGAAATTTTACCACCGCCAAACCCTGATTTTTAGAGGCGGCAAGGAGATAAAGCGCTTTAGCCGAATCGCTGAGCCCGAGCAGGACGCGCAAAACGTACTTGCGGCGCTAAAGAGCCTATGATCGATCGCTTCGGCGCTGAGCTTTAAATTTCGTGCCCCAAACAAGCTGCGACACAGAGCTGGAATTTAGGGCAGAGCGCATTTTCATTAAATTCAGCATTTTTAATTAAAATGGCACTAAATTTAACGGAGGCGAGTATGAAAAAATTTCTATTTTTGGCGCTATTTTGCGCTATTGCGGCAAACTGCGACGAGAGCGGGCGGACAGATAAAATTTCTGCGGCGGGCAAAACGGACAAAACAACAAGCATCGGCGAGACCGCAAGCGCGCGCTTTATAAAGAGCGGCGAAGCAAGCGCCGGTTCGCAAAGCAGCGCCGATGCGGTCATTCAAACGGACGGAATTTCGCGGGCGGATCTGCAAAGCTGCATCGTAAAAAGCGATGAAGGCTCCTGCGAGCGCGTCGCGCGCAGCCTGAAAAGCGGCTGCGAGCGGAAAGATCAGCTATCGTGCTTTTTCTACGCAGATGCGCTAGGGCGGGGCTTGGGCGTGGAAAAGGACGTCGTAGCGTCGTTTGAGCTTTTTCGCGAGCAGTGCGATGCCGACAGCAGCGAGGCGTGCTACGAGCTGTCGGTCAAATATCTCCAAGGAATCGGCACCCCTCAAAGCTTCGAGCTCTCGGGGCAGGCGCTAGATAAGGCATGTAAAATGCACAACAAGCGCGCCTGCGCGGTACTCGATCTACTGCCGAAAAATTAGCGTGGCAGAGGCGGTAAAATTTCTGGCTTCGATCGCAAATAGGGCGCGCGAACCTTTGAAATTTTAGCGGGTTGCGAACGCGGCACGTGATGAAACAGTAAATCGGAGCGCGCGAGCGGATAAACAAAATCAAAAGGAGCAGAGATGAAAGCTTTAAAGCTTGCGCTGGCTGCGGCGCTGGCGCTTAGTTTAGCAAACGCGGACGGCGAAGCCAAAGAGTTTAAATTTAGCGGCGCAAAAACTAGCGCGCTTTTAGCAAAATGCAGCAAAAAGGACGCCGCCGCATGCTACGAAGCGGCGATGAGATACGAGCTGGGCGGGCGCGGCGTCGTGCGAAACCGCCTCAAAGCGCAGGGCTTTTTCGCAGACGCCTGCGAGCTCG
Source organism: uncultured Campylobacter sp. (assembly GCF_938015785.1). Taxonomy (GTDB): domain Bacteria; phylum Campylobacterota; class Campylobacteria; order Campylobacterales; family Campylobacteraceae; genus Campylobacter_B. The sequence continues at coordinate 5,447 of NZ_CALLWC010000005.1, forward strand.
CAACCCTCGCCGAGCGGAAGCAGGGAGGCAAAATGGGCAGCGCAGGTGGGCGCGCGATGAGCGATCTGCGCGAGCGAGCCTGCCTAGGCAACGCCGCGGCGCTGGAGAGTTTCGCGAGCGGGCAGTGCCGCAGCCTCGTGATATACGACGAGCTTTGCGAGGGCGGCTCGCAGGAGGCGTGCGACAATCTGGCGCGGATGAAGCGCGAAGGCTGGGCGCCCAAGGAGAGCTGCAGCGAGGAGATAGTCGCAAAATTCGGCGACGGCAAGCCGCAGAAGTAAAATTTTACTGGCTTTTGCGGCGATAGAATTTTAAAATTTTGCGAGTATAAAATTTGCCGAAATTTTATAAAGCTCGACCGAAAATGGTAACAAGGCGGGCTAAATTTTGAATTCTAAAACGCGTTTAAATTCATGTATTAAGCGACGTCAATTTTTGGGCTCAAAGAGATTAGAATTTACGCGGCAAGGCTCTTTGAATTAAAAATCTCGTGTAACGGCTGGAGCTACAATTTTAAGAACCAGAATTTAAACAAATCTGCAATTTAGCCGTGACGATGATATAATTTTTAGAATTTTGCAAGCGTAAAATATCAAAATTTTGCGTATCTACGTCGAACCGCCCTCCCAAAAAAAAGCGCGAAATTGGAATTTTAAACTACCGTCTTGTGCGAGGAGGCGATAATTTTAAGCAGCTAGAATTTCAATTAATGCGGATTAAAATTCAAGCGTAACGGGCAAATGCGTGCACCGCAAGCGATGTAATTTCAAATATGGGCTCAAGGCTAGCAAGCCGCGGAATTTAAACGCCACGAGCGATAAATTTCAAAATACCTGTTTTAAAATTGCGAGGCGAGGATTTAAATTTAAGTGCGGTGAGCGATTAAATTGCAAAGGAAGCTTAAATTTAAATATCGCAGCTCACAAATTATGCGATGAAATTTTGCGCCTAAATTCCGCAAGATTTGGTGCGAGATAAGCGTTTAATGATATCGTAGCTAGATCATTAAACCAAGCTTCAATCACGCTTAAAACCCTATTTACGGGGCGCTCGCGCAAGCGGGTATTGCAAACCGCCGAAGCAAAAAAGCCTGATCGGAGGCGTTTGGCGGCGTACCCCAACCGATCGCGCCCCATATTTTGCTCTATAGCCTAGCTCGCGCACGAAATTTAGATTTTGAAATTTAGCGCAAAAATATTATAATTTCGCCCAAATCACGGCTAGGGCGGAAAATGAACTCACGCGTGCAAAACGAATATCTAAAATCAAAAATTATGAGCGCCGAAGAAGCCTGCGAACTGATCCCAAATGGCGCATCGGTGGGCTTTAGCGGCTTTGTTGGGGCGGGCTGCGCACTAGCGCTACCACAAGCTCTAGCGCAACGAGCGACAGCGCTGCACAAAAAAGGCGAGCCCTATCAAATCGAAATTTTTACGGGCGCATCGACCGATCCGCTTTTAGACGGAGTTTTGGCAAAAGCAGGTGCCGTGAGCTTTCGCGCGCCGTTTTTTACGGATACCGATATGCGTCGTGCGATAAATAGCGGCGCCGTGCGATACGCGGACGTGCATCTATCAAGCCTTGCCGCGCAGCTTAAAGCTGGCTTTTTTCCGCATCTAAACTTTGCTGTGATCGAAGTAGTGGCGATTAAAGAAAGCGGCGAGCTCGTGCCGTCCACGTCGCTAGGCAACAACCAAGCCTGGCTCGATATCGCCGATCGCGTGATTTTAGAAGTAAATTACTACCAGCCACTTGAGCTGGAGGGTATTCACGATGTTACGGATCTGCGCCTGCCGCCGCACACTGCGGATCTGCCTATCAAGCACGTAGGCGATCGTGTAGGCAGCCCTTACATGCATGTAGATCCTGCCAAAGTAGTCGCTGTCATAGAGGCTAGGACGCATGATCGCGTCAATAATTTTACTGCCGTGGATGAAATTTCAAGCGCGATTGGGTGCAATGTCGTAAAATTCCTAAAAAACGAGGAAGCTTGCGGCAGACTTCCCGCAAAGAAGCTACTGCCGTTACAATCGGGTATCGGCAACGTCGCTAACGCCGTGCTTAGCTCGCTACAAAATGCTGGCTACCAAGGGCTGCAATGCTACTCCGAGGTGATCCAAGACGGTATGCTAGATCTCATCAAAAGAGGCGTCGTAGGTACTGCAAGTGCCACAGCGCTATCGCTTAGCCCTGCAGGTGTCGAGGAATTTCAAAAAAACATCGATTTCTACCGCAAGCACATAATACTGCGTTCGCAAGACGTCTCCAACTCGCCAGCGCTTATCAGAAGGCTTGGCATCGTATCGATGAATGGCATGCTTGAGGCAGATATCTACGGCAACGTAAACTCCACTAACGTCATGGGTTCGCAGATGAAAAACGGTATCGGCGGTAGCGGCGACTTCGCTCGTAACGGATATTTGTCGCTATTTTTGAGCCCGTCACTAGCTAAAGGCGGCGCGATCAGCGCTATCGTGCCCTTCGTAAGCCATGTCGATCATACCGAGCACGACACCCAGGTCATCATCACCGAATACGGCATCGCCGATCTGCGCGGTAAATGCCCTCGTGAGCGGGCTCGCGCGATGATAAGCATCGCACATCCCACTTACCAAGACGCGCTGAGAGATTATTTCGAGCGCGCCTGCGCGCAGCCCTGTGCAGGGCATACTCCGCACATCCTAAGCGAGGCGCTGTCGTGGCATCAAAGATTTAAGGATACGGGGAGTATGAAGGCTTAGAGCGAATTTGCTTGAGCTAATGCGCTAAAGCCTAAAATTTAAGCTCATTCTCGCTGAAGCGGGAAAGTTTGCACTTAAAAATTCCGCCTTCATTTGAAAGCTCTATCGCTACTTAGAGCAAAGCTCGTTAAAATTTTTATTTTTACAAAGCTCGCGCAAAATGTTTATTATATGAATGGATCGAAATTTGCGCCATAAAATTTTAAAATTTGCAGGCGGGTTTAAGGCGCGGAATTTAAAATTTTATCGCTACGGAATTTTAAAATTTAGCCTTAAATTTGCAGCTCGCGCATTTCAAATTTTAAAATTCTACGGCTTGGAATTTTAAAATTTTGAACTTCGCAAAATTTCATCCATACATCTGCTATCAAATTTTAAATTTAGCTCTCACTTCATTTGCCAAGCCAATCCTAGCTATAAGGCGCGCCATAAGTTCGCGATAAAACCGCGCAGTATCTGCCAAGATGAATTCTGTATAAATTAAAGCGGCGGCTTGCTAAATCAGAATTTCTTACTTTACGAAGGCGATCTTTGGGCTATAAATTTAAAGAGGCGGGCTATAAAGTCGCGGCGAGATGAGATTAGAATTTTATCCTCGAAGGCTCCATCGGCTTGCTGTAGAAGTAGCCTTGCATATATTTAATCCCCATCTCCTCTAAGATGATTGAAATTTCGTGGTTTTCTACGTATTCGGCGATGAGCTCGTAGCCCTGCTTGCGCGCGAAGTTAGCGATAGTTTCGACGATAGCGCGCGAGTTTTTGTCGTTTGCGATGTTTTTGATGAGCGCTCCGTCGATCTTTATGTAATCCACATCGAGCGTTAAAATTCTATAGTAGTTGGAGTATCCGCTGCCAAAATCGTCTATCGCGACCTTGCAGCCGTAGTTTTTGGCTACGGCGATGAAGCTGCGTAGGCTCTCGTAATCGTCAAATTCCTCGCTTTCTAAAATTTCAATAAATAGATTTGAAGCATTTGGGCTGGATGCGAGCTTGCGCTCTAAAAGCTCCTTGATACCTTCGTTTGCGATGTCAAAATATGAAAGATTTATGCTAAAGCAAGTCCCTGCGAAGCGGTCTAGCAAGCGAAAGGCTTCGTTTATTACGACCTGAGTTAGCGGGATGTAGAGCGAGGTTTGCTTTGCGATATCGATAAACTCACCCGGGCAGCGCGTCTTGCCTGAGCGGTCGATTAGACGGATTAGAATTTCATATACCAACGGGACATAATCACCACCCTCGGTGCCGTAGGTGTTACCACTAGGATCGCGGTGGGTGATATCAAATATGGGCTGAACAAGCACAAAGACTTGATTTTTCTTGATCGCATTTTGAATGGTGTTGATCATAATCTGGTTTTGAAGATATTTTTCCTCAATCGCATTTGGGCGCGAATAAAAGCCCACATGCTCGTTTTTGCTCTGCGCCTCATACATCGCCATAACCGCCTGAAAGACCCTATTTGCGCCGCCCGCTACATCTGCACGCTCGCTCACGCCCATCGTGATATTTAAAGGCGCGGAGGCAAAGCCCTCGGTCGTATGGAGATTAAAAACCTTGTCGGTGAAGTATTTATTTATGATCTCCACGTCGCGCGCGACATTTAGTCCCTCGTAAAATAGGCAAAACTCATCCGATTGGATGCGAAAGATACTAGCTTTGATCTCGTGCGATTCGATACACATCGCAAGCGTACGCGCAAAGGAGCGCAGAATTTCATTCGTCGTCTCCGCCTTGTAAAAAAGCCGCAAATTTGCAAAATTTACGATAGTGATGTAGATCGCTACGCCCGTTTTTTCGGCGTTTATTAGCTCGTATAGCGCTGCTTCGTTGCCCTGGCCCGTAAGATGATCGATATAGACTTGATTGTTTAAGCTCTCCTTTGCGCTCGCAAGAGCTAGCTTCATAATCTCGCGCTCGCCGATATCATGAGCGTAAAGCGCATATAGCGGCGGCTTAGACGTAGCAGCGATATTTGCTAGTCTTAAACTCACATCAGCTAGTTCGCCGTTTTTACGAAGCAGGCGCGTATCTTTGGCGCTTTTATTTACCATCGCAGGAAGTTCGGTCCCTTTATCTTTGGGCATCAAAACTCCAAGATCACTTCCTTCCAGCTCGCTTTGTTCGTAGCCGCTTAAGCTAAGCGCGCTTTTATTAGCGTATAAAATTTTAAAGCTTTGATCTGCCAAAACTATCGCTTCGCCTGCTTGCTCGCATAGTGCGCGATAGGGCGCAAGGGCGCGTTTACTACGCAAAGCATCGGAATTGATGATGTAAGTAAGCAGTAAAAACGACAAAAACACCGCTGTGTAAAGCATCGTCATTTGCATAAACGAGCCGTAGAATTCCTCACTAGCGTAAGAAAATCGCTCGCGCAGGCTTGCGAAACGCTCGTTAAGCAACGAGAGATTATCGCTTACGATGATATTTTGACGCTCGAAATTCCTTAAAATTTGCCGCGCGATTCCTATAAACGCAGCTTCGTCAGGGCTTGACGCATCTGCGCTTTCTAGCGCGCTTTTTAAAGCAGAAATTTCGGAGCGATTTTTATAGTTAAGCCCTAAAATTTGAGAGTAGAGATTTGCTCTTTGCGCATTTGCGTCGCTGGATAGAAATTTTTGCTGCAGACTTTGAAAAAGGATTAAATTCTGCGAATTTAAAGCCCCAAGCTCGTCCAAAAGCGAAATTTTATCGCTAAAAGCGCTTCCGATCGCGCGCACATCGCCGCTAAGTCCGATTTTATCGATGATTTTATCTTTTTGCAGAGCTTGCAGCACCTGATAGATGCCGCGCATATCGGCATTTGCGATCGAAAAGTCCCTTCTTGCGATCTTTGCATCAAATAATATATTTAAGCGGTTGTCGGCATTATCGATCAAAGCTAGCTCGCGCGAAATCGTGCTAAATCTCGCTACATCTCTTAGCGATGAGAAATAATTTCCGGCGATGATTATGCCTAATATCATAATCCCCACCATCAAAGTCCACATTATCTTATCTTTCATCCTGCGCCTCCGTCATCTCGCCTTTAAGTGTAGCTAAAAAGCTCATCAAAGCATCAAGCTCCCCATCGCTAAGATCGTATTTTAACAGATCCTTTGCGATCTGCCGCACCGCAAGACGCAAATCCGTCTGCCCGTTTACGTAAGGTGCGGTTTGCGTGATATTGCGCAAGCTAGGCACGCGGCGCAACTCAAATCCGTCGGAGGTAAACCTATGCCTAGGCGCATCTTCCTCTTCCGCGTTTGGACGAATTTTAGTAAAGCTGCCGGTGCCTAGGCTAACGCCGTTGTGACATGCCGAGCACAGCCGTACAAAAAGCACATATCCGTTATATTCGGCATCATTTAGCTTAACCTCGCCACGCAAAAATCGGTCAAATTTAGAATTTATCGCCGTTTTGGACTTTAAAAATTCCTTCAGCGCATCAATGAAGTTCGCCGTATTTGCCTCGCCGTAAGCACTTTCAAAAGCCTGCTTGTAGGCTAAATTCTTCCTGATAAGCTCTAAAATTCTATCTTCACTCGCATCCAGTTCATTCTCGCTAAAAACCGACGCCGCGATCCGCGCTTCAAAGCCCGCGAAATTATAATCGCCTAAGTAGCGGTCAAAATAATAAGAATTTATTAGCGTAGGCACGCGTCCGTCGCGCACCGAAGCGCCCGAATCGTTTAAATAAAAATTGTGGCAGCTCTCGCAGGAGCGGCCTTTGCCGCTAAATCTTACATCGGTAAAAATTTTTGCGCCCAGCCGCGCCTTTTGTGGGTCATATTTAGGCATCTCAAGCGGCGAGAAAAGATTGCCGCAAAGCCCCAAAAGCGGCGCCAGGCTAAATATAAAACAGCTTAAAGCTCGCTTCGATCTCATCGCTTATCATCCCGCCTTTAGCCCGCTTTTTCAAAATCTCCTCGATCTCGCGCTCACTGGCCTTCGCGCCGTCCATATGTAGGTGCCACGCGGCGTTTTGCACCGCTTCTTGCAGACTGCGTTTTTGCTCGCGCCTCTCGGTTAAAATTTCGCTTTTAAACTTGATGTCGCGCGCCCCAAGCAGCGCCTCAAACTTTTCGGCGGCGGTAGCAAGTCTTTTATACCCCGCGCCGAAGCGCTCAAACAGCGGCGCCAGCATAGACGAATTGCGCTCGCTCGCCCAGTTTAGATAAATTTTGCGCTCGCCCAAAGCCAAAAACGCCTCAAAATCCTCCGTGCTCTTCAGCGCAGGACTCATCGTAAGAAACGCGATGTCAAAAACTGCGGGAATTTTAAAATTTTCGCTCCCTCGGTTTTTGCTCGCAGCGTCTTTTAAATTTAAAGCCCGGGCTTCTTGAGCTTGCGAGTTTGAAATTTCGCTTTGCGAGCGCGGATAAATTTTAAAATTTTCGCCCGCCGCGCCTGCAAAACCATCGCGGCTAAGCCGCTCGCAAAACTCCGCAAAGCTTAAATTTAATACGTTTTGCAAGCTGATGCCAAACTCCCCCGCGCTGCGTCTTAGCTCACGCAGCATCCCCTCCGAGCTATCGATCGCCGTGACCTTGGCGCCCAGCGACGCAAGATACAGCGAGTAAACCCCCGTACCGGCGCCCACATCGAGCACGCTTTTGCCCGCAAAGCTCGCGCCCCAGCCGCGCAGTATCTCAAACACCCGCCTACCGAAACCCCCTAACTCGCCGCTAAATTTAGCGTAACTTTCGGACTTTTTATCCCAGCTATTTTCATCTGATTTTTCGCTGATTTTCTCCACTGCTAGCCTTTAAATTTTTCGTAATAATAGCAAAATTTGGCAATTTTTCCGAATTTGGGCTATAATAAATGCTTTCAAAATCTAGGCGAAAGGGCGTTCATGGCGGACGTGACGATAAGAAATTTAAACTTTGCTTACGAAAAACGCGAAATTTTAAAAGATATAAACCTAAGCTACGAGCTGCGCGATTTTTTAGCGATTTTCGGGCCCAACGGCGGCGGCAAAAGCACCCTTTTGAAGCTGCTTTTGGGGCTGCTGCGACCAAGCTCGGGCTCGATCGAAATTTTAGGCAGATCGCCCGCGCTTGCCAGGGCGCAAATGGGCTACGTACCGCAGTTCATCGCGATAAACAAAAGCTTTCCCATAAGCGTGCTCGAAGTCGTTTTAATGGGGCTAATAGATAAGAAAATTTTCGGCTTCTACTCCAAATCCGAGTGCGAACAAGCTATGCAAGCTTTGGAGCGCGTAGGCATGCAAGACCTTGCAGGATGCCGTATCAGCGAGCTTAGCGGCGGACAAAGACAGCGCGTTTACATCGCGCGGGCGCTGTGCGCGAAGGCTAAAATTTTACTTCTCGACGAGCCGCTAGCGAGCATCGACACGATGGGGCAGGTTCAAATTTACGAGCTTTTAAAATCCCTAAACGAGAGCGGCTGCGGCATAATTTTAATCAGCCACGACGTGCAGCTCGCGCTAAACTACGCAAACCGCGCGCTTTACATCGCAAACGGCTCGGCGCACACCCACGAGATCGATCCGGGAAGTAGGGCGGAATTTTTAGATCACCTGCGACGCGAGCATGGACACTTCTGCGCCGTCGATCTCGCGCTTAACGAATGCTGCTGCAAGGAGGGCAAAAATGACTGAAATTCTATCCTACGATTTCATGCGAAACGCCCTGCTCGGCGGACTTTTGGTCAGTATAGTCTGCGGCGTCGTAGGCTCTTTGGTCGTGATAAATCGCATGAGCTTCATCGCAGGCGGCATCGCGCACGGCGCATACGGCGGCATCGGTATTGCGCTATTTTTAGGCATCTCGCCCGTGCTGGGAGCTAGCGTATTTGCGCTGTTTTTGGGGCTGCTCATCGCCTACGTCACGCTGCGAAACACCGAGCGCTTCGATGCCGTAATCGGCGCGATATGGGCGTTTGGAATGGCTCTTGGGATAATCTTCGCCGATCTTACGCCCGGGTACAAATCCGATCTGATGAGCTTTTTATTCGGCTCGATCTTAGCGATAAATCATGAAAATTTGATCTTCATCGGTATTTGCGGCGCGGCATTTGCGGCGCTTACGGCGTGCTTTTACAGGCAGTTTTTAGCAATCAGCTTCGATAAGGAATTCGCCCTGCTGCGCGGAGTAAATACGAGCGTCTTTTACTACGTCCTCGTAGTGATGGCGAGCCTCGCGGTGGTCGCGTCGATTCAGATCGTAGGACTAATCTTGGTAATCTCGCTGATGACGATCCCACCCTTCATCGCCGAAAAAATTTCAAAAAGCTTAGGCTCGATGATGGCGATAAGCTGCGCGCTATCGGCGCTTTTCTGTGCGGCGGGGCTTATTTTGAGTTTTAAGCTCAACCTAACCAGCGGCGCTTCGATAATCCTAGTCGCCTCGGTCTGCTTTTTCGCAAGCTCGATTTTTAGCAAACTTCGCGCCTAAAAGCCCGCCCAGCTCGCTAAGCAGGATGCCTGCGAGTATCAGCGCCGCGCCTAAAATTTGAAGCGCGCTTAGCTTCTCGCCGAAAGCATACCCCATAATGCCCGCACTTACGGGCTCTAGTGCAAAAATCAGCACCGTTTTTATCTCGCTTACGCCGCGATTTTGCGCCATCGTTTGGATCACAAACGCCGCAACGGTGGCAAAGATCGAAGTTAAAACCAGCGCAAAAACGAAATCGAAACTCGGCGAAAAGATCAAATTTCCAACCACCCTTATCTCGCCTTCAAATTCCGCGTGCGGAGCGAAAACCGCCGCGATCAGCGCACAGACGCAGACGCAGATAAACTGCACGATCACAAAGCCGTAGAGATTGCTTTTGCGCGCGCAGACGCCGGTAAAGACGATGTGAAGCGCATATGCGAACGCCGAAATCAGCGTCAACCGCTCGCCTATGCCAAATCCCACTGCGCCGCTTGCTCCGCTTAAAAAATACAGCCCCAAAAGCGCCACGACCGCACCGCCAAAGGCGCTCGCACCGACCTTTTTACCGAAAAACGCAAGCATTAAAAAGGGCACGATGACGACGTTTAGCCCCAAAATGAACGCCACCGTCGATGATAGCGCATAATCAAGCGCTATGGTCTGGCACGAAAAATCGCAAAACAGCATCAGCCCGCAAAACACGCCCCGCCCTATCGTGCCGCGGTCAAATTTGACGCCGAAGCGCAGGCAGGCGAGGTAGGTAAAAATGCTCGCCGCCAAAAAGCGCCAAAACAAAAAGCTAAAAACGTCGCCGCTATGCAGCGCGCGCTGAACCGGCACGAAAGTGCATCCCCAAACGATCGCTACGAAAAGCAGCCCCAGATCCCACAGCCTGCTAGGCGGAACGGGGTTTTGCGCGCGGCTTTGCGCGGAATTGGAATTTCGCCCGAAACTCTGCGTAGAATCGGAATTTTGCGTGGAGTTGGAATTCTTTGCAGAATCGGAATTGTTCGTAGAATTCGAGCTTCGCGTGGAATTTGAACCGAAGCTATGCGGCATGCTAGCTCCGCCAGGATCGTTTGTAAGGACCTTGGTAAAATTTTTCTCGGAGCGTTGCGCGTGAGCGGCGGCGAGGCTTTTTGCGAGGCTTAAATTTGGATCGTTTGCAGCGCTTGTGCGGCTCGGCAAACCCGCGCTATTTGCGCCGTTGCGAGTGAAATTTTCCGCAAAATTTAATATAAAATTTTTTCTGAAATTTCTTGCCGAATTTTCGCAAGGATCTGTTTTGGAGGATTTCGCGGAATTTAAAGCTTTATTTTCGGTGCGGCTCATATCCTGCGCGGGATTTAAATTTAACGCAAGAGCCGCAAAATTTAAAGCGGATTTTCTCCCTGGATTTCTGACGTGCGGAGTGGAATAGAGCGCGACGAGATTGCGCTCGGCAAAACCGGCCGAGGCACGATTGCGCGCGGCAAAACCCACCGAAACGGAAGCAAATTTTAAATTTCTTCCGCGGATAGAATTTGAGCGGACATCCGCATCTTGAAATTTGAAATTTCTTTTGAGGCGGAGAGCGGGAGCGAAATTCGCCGCGTCACCCGGCGCTGTGTTTTTCGCGCACGCAAACGCCGTATTTGAAGCAGAATTTAAAGCTATATTTTTAGCGCGCTCACGCACCGGATCTGAAATAAAATTTAAAGCGGATTTTGAATTAAAATTTTCCGCGGGCTCCGAGATAGAATTTTTCATAAATTTAAAGTAAAATTTCGCCGAGATCTTGGCGCAGCCGCGCCTATCTGACCGTCTTTATCGCGTTTAAAATCGCGCCCGAGTTTTTGCGAAACTCCCTTTCGTTTTTGCTTAAAAAATCAAAACTTTCGTTGATGAAGGCGCTGCTGAATTCGCTGCCGAAATCGTCCGCAATCTCCTTGCCCACGGCATTTTTGTAGCTTTTGGCAAAGCCCGCGTCCGAGCCCAGAGCACGCGCAAACGGCAGCAAAATATCGTAAATTTCATCAAAGGCGTTTGTACGCAGATAGTGGCTAAACAGCACTTCGCCGCTCATAATCGCCTTGGTATCGGCCCCTGGCATCTCTTTGATTTTAGTAAGTATCAAATTTTTTAGCGGCTCGATCGCGGGATTTAGCTTTTGAGTGGCCAGGCGGCGCATATTTTGCACGGCGATGCTTTTTTTGCCGGCGCGCTGCGTCAGATAGCCCGGCAGATCGAGCTCGTAGTCCTCGATCCCTTCGCGCTCGTATTCGCTTGCGGCGCGCTCGATTAGAGTGCTTAGCGAGCTTTTAAAATTTTCGCTATCGCCCACGTTTGCGCTGATGACGACGTCCAGCCCCTTTACGGCGACCTCTTCCCAACTCGCAGCCGCTATGAGCGGCAAAAGGCAAAGAATTAGATTTTTAAGCAAGGCTTTTTCCCGATTTAAGATTGTTCATTTTATTTCATAAATTTTAATGTATAATCAACGCTTTTATAATACCAAAAGGGCTAAATATGGAGCTTTTACTCATCGCTTTTGCGCTTGCGATGGACAGCGTCGCGCTTAGTATCTCAAACGGCGCGAAATATCCGAATTTTAAATTTGCGCAGATCGTGCGCGTCGCGTTTTTCTACGCGGCGGCTCAGTTTATAATGCCGCTTGCGGGCTACGCTTTGGGGATAAATTTCGTAAAATTTATCGCGCAGATCGATCACTTCGTCGCGTTTGGAATTTTATCGTTTTTAGGCGTCAAGATGATCGCGGAATCCCGCCGCGAGCAGGACGAGCCAGCTCTACGCCTAAGCACGAAGGAGCTGGTACTGGGCGCGATCGCTACCAGCATCGACGCGATGGCCGTGGGCGTGACCTTTGCGTTCGGCGAAATAAACATCCTCTACGCCTGTTGCGTAATCGGGCTCGTCTGCTTCGCGCTGTGCGTCGCGGCGTGCTACGCAGGCAAGCTAACGGGCGAATATCTACACTCAAAAGCGCTCGTTTTAGGCGGCGTGATTTTGATCTTAATCGGGGTTAAAATTTTACTCTCGCACCTCGGTATTATCGATATTTAGCGGCTTTTAAGCGCCGCTTTGAGATAATTTTTAAAACTAACTTGCGGGGGAGGAAATGAAAAATTTAATAAACCTAACTAACGGCGACCGCCTAAATTTGCGTGTGCAGGGTCAAATTTTACTCAGCGAGAGCATCAAAAACGGCAAAACTAGGCAGACGCAAAAGGAGTTTGCAAGTGCTGGCGAGGCGCAAAAAGCCTGCGCGAAAAAGGAGTGGGAGAGCTTAAAAAAGGGCTATGTCCTGCAAAACGCGGGCGCAAAAGCGGGCGAAGCGAGTCTGCACGTCTACATCGGCGGCGGATACACGGGCGCGCTAGCCTTTGCGGGCGCAGAAGGCGAGCTTTTCGTCTATAAATGCGGCGGCTACAAAGAAAACGGCTCGGTCGATTTTTTGACTAGGCTGGGCGCGGACGGCGCGATAAAAGGGGATATTATTTTGCCAAAGCCGCTTGCGTGGCATGCGCAGCAGGCGGGCGAAATTTTACTTTTGGATTTGGATCATTTTATTTTCAAATTTGATCTAAAAACGGGCGAGTTTGCCGACCTTTCCAAAGAGCTAAATTTTAAAAGAAATAGAGAATTTACGAGCCGCGTTTGTGCTGCGGGCGCAGCGGGCGAGACGGCGGCGTTTACGATGTTCGGTCAAATTTTTATTTTGCGAGACGGCGAAATTTCGCTTCTTACGCAATATAAGGCCGAAATGAAAAGCTCCACGCCGATATTTTGCATCGCGCTTAGTGCGGACGGCTCGCGACTGGCGCTTTGTTGCAAGCAAAACGAGATTCAAATTTTAAGCGCGCTTGACGGCTCTTGCGGCAAAATTTTAAGCGAGATAAAAGGGGGGCTCCGGCATTTTGGATAAAATTTGCTTTCTACCCGACGGCTCGCTGCTCGGCAAAGAGCGCCACTCGGATAAGCTAATCTGCCTTGACGCGGACGGCTCGCGGCTGGGACCTGCGTGGCTACAAGGCGAGTGCGCGCAGGCGAGCGATTTTTGTCTGAGCGAGGACGGCTCGCGCCTTGCGATAATCAGCTATGGTAAGGCTCACATCGTTGATCTAAAAAGCGCAAATTTGACGCTTAGCTTTGAGCTGGAGCACGTCGTGAAGCGCTGCGAGGCGAAATTTGAGAATTCAAACGGTAGCAAAAATTTGGCCGTGCGCACCGACTACGGCTGCTTTGGTTTGTATCGCGTTTAAATTCCGTGAAATTTAAGCCGCAGGTGTAGGCTTCTACAGATTGCGCTTTTAAGGCGAGCGATCTCCTCTCGATCTTTTAATAGCGCGCCCGGTTTTGGGCCATTCGACACCCAAAGCGTAACGGCCTATATAAAATTGAATATCGGCGTTTCGATTGCGGCGGCGGCTTTGATAGAATTTTCGCTTGAATCAACAAAATAAGGCGCTTTTAATGCTGAATAGCGCCTGAAAAAGCTTAGCCGCTACGGCTTTAATATCATATCTTGCCAGTTAAGCTTAAATCGGCTATCATTGCACGAAATCTGAAGGGGCAAATTTGAAAAAATTCTTTGTTAATTCTCTGCGCCTTATGAAACGCCACTATATAATCTCTGCGATTTTTATCATCTGCATTTTGACGTTCATCCCTTATATGCCTATAAATATGGGCTTAAACTACGCCGGAGTTTGCACCAATCCTCTGCATTTTGGCATCTTATCGGATAATGAATTAAAAGAGATAGCGTTTAAACAGTATTTGCAACAACATCATAAAGAGTATAATTACAAGCATAATATCCCGTTTTTCAGAATCCAACCTTGCAACGGCGACAAGCGCCCCGATGATAATTGCGAATTTTGGAAAATACCTAAAGAGTTAAATTTAGAAAATTTATTGTCTATCGGCAGACAAATTTGCAAAGACGGAAAACAAATTGCGCCGATAGATAAATCCATACTAAAAGCTATAGATGATGAAAGCGTTGTGTATCCATGGGAGGATAGCAAGCTTTTTAATGATAAAGGGGAACTTAATTATTCTATCTACTTTAATAATGAGGACAACCATTATAGCGAGTATTATCGATATGATTCTTTGTTTATAGCCGAGGATCCTACTATTAAGATTAAATTGCTTGATTTACTTACCGGAAAAAGCAAGAAGATCATATACAAAAACGATAATAGGCTAGCGCTAAGAATGCTATTAGCCCTTAAACGTATTGATAAAAGTGATGATTTTTGCACCTTAAATGATTGGATGGATAAAAATAAACTTGACGTTACTAAAGAAAGCGTTGAAATTATTGGAGATAAAGGAAATAAGATTATATTAGAAAATTATTCTATGTATAGAATAGGTATAGATAATTGCGGAAATTACAAGGGCTTATATATGGGCATATTATGGGAACCATATAAAGCATATATGAATTATGCAGATTTTAAAAACAAATTTAAACAAAATAAGGAGTAATCTATGTCAAAAATAGTAGATATGAGCGGTAAAATCGCACAGGGCGGCTATGCCTATGCCGAGGGCAATCCTTGCTAAATTTGAGGCGCGGATTTTTTGCATAAAATCACAAAATTAAAATTCGGCAGCAGGTTCTACCCGCATGCACTTAGCTCACAGAACAAATACGATAAATTTAAGCGGTCTTGATCTCTCGCAGCCTATACCACTATAGGATAAATGCTGCTAAAAGCACAAAATATCCGATGGCGACCGTTAGCGCGCCCACAGCAAGGATAACGCTCTCGGCCAAAATAATTCCTTTCGCGGTTTCTTTTTTGAGATAAATAGCCAATTATATATTAGTCTAGCCTAAAGATTTGGATTCGGCTAAAAGCGGGTGGGATTAAAATTTAATCCGTCTTCAAATTTGCCTAAATCTAAATTTACAAAAAATCTATTTCTTGCCCACCAGCAATTTTGAGCTACCGAGCATTAGCCATTTGGCTTCGCGTGGGCCCATAAAAAGCCCCTGCGTCGTATCTATAAGCTCGACTCGCTCGTAGCCCTGCTCCTTAAGTCGCGCGATGAAAGCATCCATGTCGCCATAGTTTCCGCGCGAAAAAAGATCGTGGATCGCGAAGCTGCCGCCCTTTTTAAGCACGCGGAGCGTCTCTAAAAGCAGCGCCTGGCGGTCCTTGCGCATGATGTTGTGATAGACGTAGTTGCTTGTAACCGCATCGAAACTGCCGTCCTCAAAGGGCAGCTTCGTGGCGTCGGCCTGCTCGAAGCTAGTGTTTTGCACCCCTTCGGCGCGCGCGTTGGACTCGCACAGCTGCTTGTTAAAAGACGCGTACTCAAAGCCCCAGCGATCGACGCCTAGCACCGATGCGTGCGGATTGCGCTTGGCGACTGCGATAGTTAGCGCGCCGCTGCCGCAGCCTACGTCCAGCCCGCGCCCGCCCTCTGGTAGATCCACGTATTTCGCCGTGCCCTCTACGATCGCGCGAGAGAGCTGACGCTTGCCGCCGTAATCAAACGCGCGGTACCACACGACGCAGTATATCGTAAAGCCAACCAAAACCAGCGCCGCTGCGCCGAAAAGCCCCGCAAGAAACCACCTCAGCACGCCGCCTACGAAGGCGCCGCAAACGCCGAAAATCAAAAACAAAACTAACGCTACGCCCGCACCCGCGGCAAAGCTCGCGATCATGCCCTTAGGCACCCAGTTTTTATAGTCCGGTTTCATCTTCGCTCCTTTTATTAAATTTAATCCCGCGGCGGCAAAGCGCGCTGCGGCGAAATTTTAAATTCCGCCCGTAAATTTTAAATTTCGCAGCTCAAACCTCGCTTAAATTTAAACGCACGCTAATAGGTGTATTTAAACTCCGCGTAATAGTTGCGCCCTGGAGCCGGAGTATAGATGTCCGAGCGTAAATTTTGGTTGTAATTATACTCCTCGTCAAAGACGTTTTTGACTCCGGCGCTTATCAAAAATCCGCTTGCGAAGCGGTACGCAGCGCCCAGATCCACGATCGTGCGCGAATCGATCCTATCGTGGTTGGCGTCGTGCGATGATGAGAAATATTTAAAATCGCTCATCAGCGTTAAATTTCTAATCGGCTCGTAATCGAGCCCCAAAACGAACTTCGAGCGCTCCACTAGCGGAA
This sequence comes from uncultured Campylobacter sp., assembly GCF_938015785.1. Taxonomy (GTDB): domain Bacteria; phylum Campylobacterota; class Campylobacteria; order Campylobacterales; family Campylobacteraceae; genus Campylobacter_B. Next base: position 21,716 of record NZ_CALLWC010000005.1, read on the forward strand.
CCTGCTTGCCTTTATCCGCACCGGATTGGATCTTGGCGTCCACGTATGAAAAGGTCTCGCTGAGCTTTAAATTTGAAAGCAGGCTTTGCTCTGCATACAGCTCCACGCCCTTGCGGCGCGTCTCGTCGATATTTATAAAATGCCAACCGTCGGTGATCGAGCTGCCCAAGGTTTCGTTTACGATCTCGTTTTTCGTATCGGTCCAAAAGATCGTAGCGCTTACGTATTGCCCGTAAATCAGATCTTTAAGACCGATCTCGTAGGTTTTAAAGGTTTCGGATTTGAGGTTATTAAGCACGTAAGGGCCGTTACGACCGAGCTTATCGATGAGTTGATTAGGACCTGGGGAGATATAGCCGCGCTCAAATTTAAAATATAGATTGCCATCCTTGGAATAATTAAAATTCGGCGTAATCTCAAAAGCGTAGTTGTTTTTATGATCGCTTACTCTGGTACTGTCTTGCGTCTGCGAGATTATGTTTCCCATCCTTTTTATAGTAGTCGAAACCCTGCGATTTACTTTATATTCGGCGCGCTCAAACCGCCCGCCCGCACTTAGCGAAAACGCCTCGGTGAAATTGTGCTTTTCTAAAGCATAGACCGAGTGGGTAAGTTTCTGCATATCAAAGATCGTAAGCTGCGAAAGGCTCATCATAGGATTCATCGCGACGTCAAAATTTATCCTGCGAAAGCCCTTGTTTTTGAGATAATCGTATCCCGCTATGAACTCGCCGCTGTCGTAGTCGAGCTTGCCCTTTAAATTTGCCCCCTCTTTGCGGTCTTTCATCACAAATCCGCTCTGAATGATCCTGATATCTTGATAATAAGGGTGCAAATTTGCTTCGATTTTATCGCCGAATTTTACCGTGTAGCCGAAATCGAAATTTGCCCGCGTACTTTTGGTAAAAGTCCGTTCACCTCCTTGCTGGCGGCGATCCGCTCTCAGCTCGGCAAGCCCTAAGCTCGGCACCGAATAGGTTCGCGCCTGATAATAGCTCGGATCAAAAGAGATGCTTTGATCGTCCGAAATTTTATAATGCATCCCGAGCGAGCCGTAATAGCCGCTCTCTTTCTCGCCCTTGCGGTATCCGCGCTGCTTAAAGCCCTTTACGGCGGTTTTTAGAAACAAATTCTCGCTCACGTTGCCGCCGAACCCTAAATTTAGATCATTGTAATTATACGACGCGATCTTGGTCGAGATATTGGCGTACGGGTATCTGGCTCCCTTTTTCGTGATGATATTTATCACGCCGCCACTGGTGCCGCTGCCGTATAGCACGCTACCGCCGCCCGGGATGATCTCCACGCGCTCAATATCTTCGATCGGAATGAGATCGATCGGAATGCTCGTCGGCGTCGTGTCGATCATATTGAGCGCGACTCCGTTAAGAAGAACCTTGACGGAGGTATTTGCCTTCTGACCCTGTCCGCGCAGATCGACCGTATCGCCGTGAAAGCTAACCCCCGGCGCCTTTTCTAAAATTTCGCGCAGATCACGGTAGCCGCGGTTTTCCATATCCTCCGCGGTGATGACCGAGACGTTGCGAACCTCGTTTTTAAGCATATCCTCAAAGCCCGTCGCGGTAACTACGATAGTGCCCAGCTTCGTGGCGTTCGCGCCGGAAGCGTTTTTAGGAGCTGCGGAATTTACCGCTCCCGCGCCGGACGCGTTGATATTTTCGGACGTAGCGTTGTTTTCGGCTCCGTTTAGTTGTAAGGCGGCGCACAAACTTAGCGCGATCGCGGCATTTGAAAGATAAAATTTCTTAAACATCACTCTCCCCTATTTAAAATTAGAATTTTGCGAATGATTTGCAAATGCTATATTATAATTTCTCTTGATTAAATAATAATAAATTTCAAAGATTAAAGATAGATTTTTTAAAATTTTGGCGTAGATTGGATGAAATTTTGATCTTGAGCGTTTTACGTAGCGCGGTAAAATTTCGGTTTTAAATTTAGACTCTTTAGCGGTTTTTATTTCTTAAAGCGGCAAATTTGCGAAGCGAATCTAGCCGGAATTTTAAAATTTAGACCTTGCAGCTGCCCGCTTTGCCGAATTTTGCCTCGATTAAAAGCACCAAGATGAAGAAAATTTTTTCGTCGTTGAGCTTCGCAAGCTCGCGTAGGTTCTGATCTGCGCTTACGAGCTTGATACCGTTTGATTTCAAAATCCCAGCGAGCTCGTCCGCACTAAAGCCCATTTTACCAGCAATCTCTCTAATATTATAGGACTCGATCGCGCCGATGATGCGATCCATATTACAAAAGCCGGGATTTTTGCGGCTCAAAACCACGTCCAAAAACTCGTCCCAGAGCTTTACGAGCTTCTTTCGCCTCGCGATTATATGCAAGATCGCGACGCAAAGCAGGCCGAATCCCGCGATCTTATGCAGGCTCATCCACGCCTCGTTGTATTCGCCGCGCGCAAAGCAGGCGCCCGAAAAGCCCAAAATGCAAAGCGCGCAGCCTAGTAGCACGATGAGCGCAAATTTATAAACAATCCCCGCCTTAAGCATCAAATCTCCTTATCTCGTTTTTAAAATTTAGCGGTTTAGCCGTAGCGCCCGCGAACGCTACGGCGGCGCTACGTCCCGTTGGTCGTCGCTATTGTATCGCCTCGACATTGTTGCGCCACCCGCACCGCTGCTTGTCTATACGCTCCGCGGGTTACCATCATCGTATCGCGCGTTTGCGCTACTTGCACTGTGCTTTACTTACATACACATCCTGTCGATCGCGGTTGCCATATTGTGGCATTTTATGCTGTCGTCGCCGCAATCACGCCGCGCCGCTTTGTGCTGTCGATCCGCCGCCACGGCAACGTTGTTCGTTTTGATCGTCGTGCCGTTACGATGATGATATACCTGAGCGAAGGTTATGTCATACGGCGCCGAGTAGGTACGTATCGCCGCGTCTCTCATCAGCCGCGGCGTGCCATCTGCGCCGCTGATGTGTTACACGCCATTCGACGCGCTACCGATTTATCGCGACGCCCACGCATCGCACCGCTGCCGTAGCCCGTTCATTTAGCACGCCGTTACGCTACCGATCGAGGCTCGGTTTAAAATTTTATTTAGGCGCCGTCTTCTTGGCAGATCATTTTGCGTTTAAATTTTACCGACTTAATTTCGCGCAAAATCGCGATCGCGCGCCGTCTACCGACCTCCAAGCCGTTCGCCGCGCCGTAGTGCCTGCCCGCCGCTGACTGCGCGCGAGCGCCTAGCCGCGCGGGTGCCGATGCCCATATATACGAACACCGAGTGCCTCGGCTAAATTTTATCGCCGCTTAATATAAATGAGTAATTTTAATAAATCTGGATTTAAAAAGATATGAATTTAAAGGCGAAATCCCTGCCGCGTGAAATTTCAACGGCCGAATTTAAAGCTCTATCGTCCGCTCGAATATGTCCTCAAGCCCCGTTTGATGCACGATCGCTAGCATTCCTAGCCTTGGTAGAGCCGCGCGCAGACCAAGTAGCAGCTCGCGCGCCGAGGCAGTATCGAGTGCGGACGTGATCTCGTCTGCGAAAACAAAGCTCGGCTTGTGGTAATAAATACGTGCAAAACTAAGCCGTTGCGCCTCTCCGCCGGATACGTATGTGCCCTTGGTGCCGTACACCGTGTCGATACCGGCGGGGAGTTTTTCGATAATGTCCATACACTCGGCTTTGCGGAGCGCTTCCATTACCTCTTCGCGGCTTGCATCTTTTTTGCCGTAACGGATATTTTCTAAAATGCTTTCCTTAAAAAGCTTATTCTCTTGGAACACAAAGCCGACAGTGTGCAGCAGGTCTTGTGTTTTTATATCGCGGATGTCAATATCGCCGATGCTGATACTTCCTGCATCAACTTCCCAAAAGCGGCCGAGCAAATTTACCAGGGTTGTTTTGCCGCCCCCTGAAGGACCGACCAGAGCAGTGAGCGAATGTTCGGGAATGCTGAGTGTGATGCCGTTTATCGCGGTTCGGCTCTGAGGAGATGGGGCTGCTCTGCCGGTGTTTCCTCCGTCTGTTTCCGGTGCGGTTTTTGCAGAGGCGGCAGCCGGTTCCGTCTTATATGAAAATATCACGTCGTTAAATGCAATATCATATTTTTCAGGCAGTATGGATGTTTCCGGTTCTTTGGTCAGCGGTGCTTGCAAAATATCTTCGATACGGTTGAGCGCATCGTTTGAGCGCTGATAAAACGTGTTTGCATACATAACTTTCATCAGCATCGTGTAGGTAACCGGTGCAAAGGCGAGGTAAAACACAAAGCTGTAAAAAAAGTGCGGGTCAAGCGTTGCTGTCCCAGCCATCAATAACGCTGCCGGAAGTAAAAAGACAAACCCGAGTTTGATAAGCGATAAAAAAATCGCATAGCCGTTTTCCCACGACATCGAATATTGGAGAACGAATTCTTTATAGTGCATAATAGAGGTGTAAAAGTTTTTGAAATAGTAAACAGATTGATTAAAAGTTTTGATAACCGAAATACCGCGTACATATTCGGTACCCGCGTTGTTCATCTGCTCAAGTGCGTCTTCATACTTTTGCATAAAGCCCGAGTTGGTGCTAATCCGCATTAAAACAGCTTGCAGAACAAACGCAAGCACAAGCGGTAAAAGAGAAATCAGCCCGAGCCGCCAGTCGAATACCAATGTAAGCGCGAGTATCGCAAAAGGAGAGACCATGTTTTGTGCGGTGTCAGGCATATTATGAGCAATGAGCGTTTCAAGTTGATTAATGTTTTTTTCAAACACCTTGCGTACCTTGCCGCTGACATGCGTAATATGCCAGCCTATGGGCAGGTCTGCCAGTGTTTCCGCCATCCGTATCGAAAGGTTTTGCTGAATGGTAAATGCCGTCGCGTGTGAAAGCATGAGCGCCGCGTAATACAGCACAAAGCCCGCCGCCGCAGCACCGACCGCCCACAGCCCGTAGCGTGTAAGAGCTGCTGCATTCACCGCTTCTTTTGCCGCAACTGCGGAAATCACATCGCGCATTACAAAGAACACCATAATGTACGGCACAAAACTGACGAGTGCGCTTAAAGCGGAAAGCACCAGCGACAGCGATAAAAATTTCTTGCTGCTGCCCGCATAGCTTAATAGCCGTTTAATGGCTTGCTGTTTTGCCGGATTTCGTTCCTGCTGCTGCGGTGTCTTTTCTCCCCGTGCCGGATTTTCCTCTGTAGCATTTGCCGGGGATTGCCGCTTCTTTGCAGCGCTTTTTCCCTGCGGCTTTTTTGTATCATTCATAGAGCATAGACCTCCATATCAAATAATCGACGGTGTCGTCAGCTATTTAGTATAGAAAATATATGCAAACAGGAATAGATTGTCAACAATATCTAACAAAGATACTTGTAGACAACAACCGCTTCTTTAAGTGCTTCATATAAGCCGTTTTAATTAAACATTATTTTCGTCTTTTCCATGGAAGAAAGCGATTAACCCGTTTGCAATACGCTGCGTATTCATCGCCGAAACGTTCGGAAAGCCATTGTTCTTCCGTCAATTTCATAAACACGGTAAGGTATACCCAAAAGAGTGGCGGTAAAATCAATACATACCAATTTCGGCAAAATAGCAGTACTCCGGTACAGATAAATAAAAAAGCGGAATAAATGGGATTTCGTACAAGGGCATATACGCCGTCGGTTGCAAGTTGATTTGCTTTTATCGTAATGTCGATACGAACACCGAATACTGCAGCGCACCACAGTGCGATGCCGCCACCAATACACAGTATTCCGGCAATGACAAAAACGATTGCAATGATTGCACTACGCACGTTTCCGCTTGTCAGTAGATCGAATTTTATCACGGTAATACCTGCGGCAGTGAACGCAATCATAATTGCAATACATACAGGACCGATACCCATTACTGGGAGATGTCCTTGTTCATTTGTTTTCATAGTGGACGACTCCTTTTGCTGCGGATGGTGCCGATCAGATGCTGTAAGCTTAACAGCGGATGTCGGAATAACATACGCGGGCCGCTGTAACGCATAACCGCGCGGATTTGCCGGCGCATTTCCGGTTTGTAGCAATGTATGGGGCAAACGTTACAAAACGGTTTCTTCTGCTTCTCGCTGCGATACCGGCATTGTTCAATCCGTTTGTGCGTATATGCTTTTAATGCCTCTGTGTCCGGCACCGCTGCATCAATATTCTCTGCATCGACCTGCGAAGAATGAGAGTGGTGCGCTGCCGCATACAAGTCGATCATCGAATCAACTAAACGTACTTCATCTTCTACGGTCATGGTATGTATACCGGCAATGCTTCAGAATAGCGGACGCGGGCGTATTCTACGGAAGAGGGGCTACGCTGCCGGTGCCACTGATATCTGGGATAACCTTGGCGGGGTTGCCTTTATAAAGAACACTGCCACTCCCGCTGATATGAGCTTTTAAAGAGTCTGTAAACCATACTTCTGCAGAGCCTGAGCCGGAAATGGAAATATCGGCATATTCGGCTTCCATACGGGTAGCGTTTATATTACCCGAACCGGAAATACTGCCCGTAAACGTTTGAGCTTCCCCTGTCGCTTTAAAATCACCCGAACCGGATATTTCCAAGGCTAACTCTTTTACCTTAATGCCGTTTGCGGTAATATCACCTGACCCTGAAATAGCAATCGACATTGCTTTTCCTGACATATTATTAAATGAGTTAATCTCCCCGGTAATCGAATCGGAAGTTGTTAACCGCCTTAAAATCGGCATCTTAATTGAAGCTTTGCAGTGGGCGTTGCTTATAGCGTACCCTTTTTTGAAGCCGATATGGAGGTTATGATTACCATCGACTCGTATATCTAAATAGTCAAAAAGATTTCTATCGGCATCTACGGTAACGGAAGATGTTCCGCTCTGTGCTATCTCGACAGTCCAGTCGCCGCTGACGGAAACGGTCTCAAAATTATTCAGTGGAAAGTTCTGTTGTGTTATGTTCCCGTTCCCGCGAATAGGGATGAGCGACCCCGGGCAGCCGCCGGTGGCAAACAAAAGCAATACGATAACGGTAATGTATACGATACTGGTTATATTGTTTTTTGTCCTGTTCATCACAACCCCCCAATTGATAAAATTTGTGGTTTTTAGCATACTTTAAGGCTGTAAATATGTCAATGTATCATCCAAGGCTGTCATCCGAAGGAAATTCAATACTTGACATATCCTTCTTTTTTATGTTATAAACCTGCAATTTAAATTGAAAGAGGCAATAATGACAAAGCGCTTACGGCAGCACCAGTATAATCCTTGTGTACCATTCGGGGGTATAATCCGCAGGGGTTCACCCTTTCAACTGCCGGTAAGCATTATTACCGTAACAAATAAGGATACTGTTTTCTAAATGAAGACAGTATCCTTTTTTTTTGCTTGAGGAGGTTCTATGATAAACGGGAAGAAGGATATCATTTCAATGAATGATTTCACCGCAGAAGAAATTCTGCTCATTTTGAAAAAGGCGGAAGCAATAGAAAAAATGTCCGATGAGGAAAAACTTTCGCTGATGCACGGCAAGATTGTTGCAACTATGTTTTATGAACCGAGCACGCGAACAAAACTGTCATTCGAATCTGCTGCGATGCGGCTCGGCGCAAATATCCTCTATTTCGATACGGAACATTCATCGGTTAAAAAAGGAGAATCCTTTTCGGACACCATACGCATGGTGGAATCCTATTCGGACATCATTGTTATTCGCCATCCGATGGACGGAGCGGCGCGCCTTGCTGCTTCCGTTTCGCATAAGCCGGTGTTAAACGGCGGTGATGGATCAAACCAGCACCCGAGCCAAACGCTTCTCGATTTGTATACCATTATGAAAGAAAAAGGCACTTTGGAAAATCTCCACATTGCTTTTACCGGCGATTTAAAATACGGGCGTACCGTCCATTCGTTGGCTAAAGCCCTTAAGCATTTTCATCCGGTTATCTACTTTGTTTCTCCGTCAAACCTTGCTATGCCGCAATATCTGCTTGACGATTTGGATGATGCAGGAGTGACTTATTATATAGAAGAAAACTTTACCGGCTGTTTGGATAAACTGGATGTATTTTATATGACCCGCATTCAGCGCGAACGCTTCCCCGATCCGGAGGAATACGAAAAGGTGAAGGGCATTTATATCATCAATAGAGGCAACATAGAAGGTAAGTGCAAAGACGATATGATTATCCTGCATCCGCTACCGCGTGTGAATGAAATCGATGTGGATTTGGACACTACAAAATATGCGCGTTATTTTGAGCAAGCGCGGAACGGCATCCCGATTAGACAAGCAATGATGATGCTCTCTCTAGAACAATAAAAGCTCAAGAAGCAATGAGGTATTAAACTGTCCGTGCGAATAACGGAACTACAAGAAGGAGTTGAATGATGGAATTACAGATAACTGCATTGGAAAACGGAATAGTGATTGACCATATACCGCCGGAGCGTACCTTTGCGATCGTCAAAATGCTGAAATTAAAAGAGTATACCGATATGGTAACCGTCGGTTTTAATTTGCATAGCAAGGCGCACAATAAAAAAGGCCTGATTAAGATTGCCGATAAAACATTGACCAAATCGGAGCTGGCAAAAATTTCGCTGTTGGCGCCCCATGCGACGGTGAACATTATTAAAGACAGTAAGGTTGTACAGAAAATACCGCTTGAATTGCCAGATGAAATTGAAGCGTTTATACACTGCGAAAATTTTAAATGTATTTCAAATAATGAAGCGGTACCATCGCGGTTTATAAAGGTGCATTCGCATGGACAGGACTGCTACAAGTGTTTTTACTGTGAACGGGTTATTCCGATCGCTGACATTAAGCTTAATTTAAATTAGCGGAGAAGCGGTATGGAACACCGGTGCGGAAAAAAGCATTTTGAAAAAACCGAAATTGTTTCCCATGAATATGCGGGAGTCGATTGTTACTGTCTCACCGTCCGATTGCCGCGGAAGATGGAAGGCTCCGAGCTACCCTGTGCGGGACAGTTTTACATGATCAGTTTGCACGATAAATCTCATATTTTACCCCGTCCCATCAGTCTGCATTCATTTGATGAGAAACAGGGTACTTTGAGCTTTGTATATCGCCCCATAGGTGCCGGCACACAAGAATTAACGCAGTACCGTGCCGGTGAAACCCTTGCTATTCAAGGTCCCTTGGGGAACGGCTTTATGGTTCCTTCCGCCGGCTCTTGCCATATTATCGCGGGAGGCGGCATAGGACTTGCGCCGCTGCCTCAACTGATACGGGCGATTCGCAGCAGGCAGCAGGAAGCGCGCATTATTTTTTTTGCAGGAGGACGCGACCGGCATATTCAAGAACTTATCGATTTTTTTGCCCTGCCTGCGGATGTTGAACTCATCCTTTGTACCGATGACGGCAGCCTCGGTATTCACGGGTTTGTACCGGACGTACTTTCAGCGTATATTGAAAAACACCGCGGCAGCGGGAGTTCGGCTGCGGACATCGCGATGATCTATGCCTGCGGGCCAACTGCAATGCTGAATAAAATACGTGCTTTTTCGCAGTCGGCGCAGTTACCCTGTCAGCTTTCCCTTGAGCGCAGGATGGCGTGCGGTGTGCGCGCCTGTATGGGATGTTCCATTCAAACGGCTGCGGGGGTTAAAAAAGTATGCGCTGACGGCCCTGTTTTTGATTCGCTTTTATTCCCGCACGAATTGCCGTAAAAATGAGAGAATGATATGAGCAAACTTACATTGGATTTTTTAGGTTTACATTTAGCGAACCCGTTGATGACGGCGAGCGGCTGCTTCGGCTACGGTACCGACTATGCGGATTTCTTTGATCCGAATATACTCGGTGCGGCGGTACTGAAGGGGTTAACGCTTGAGCCGCGGGACGGTAATGCAGGTGTGCGGATTGCAGAAACGCCGTCCGGTATGCTCAACTGCGTCGGCTTGGAAAATGTCGGTTATGATGAGTTTGTGCGGCGGGTATTGCCGGAAATTCTTCCGCAGCTGCACATTCCGCTGATTATTAATATTAACGGCAAAACTGCAGAAGAATATGCGGAACTTGCCGCCCGGCTGAACGATATCGCGGAAGTCGCAGCCGTAGAGCTCAATATTTCCTGCCCGAATGTAAAGCACGGGGGGATGGCTTTCGGTACCGATCCGGCGCAAACGGAGCGGGTGGTCTCGCTGGTACGGGCGGCAAGTCGGAAACCGCTCATCGTGAAGCTGTCGCCGAACGTTACCGACATTACGGTGTTTGCCCGCATCGCGGAGGCTCAAGGAGCGGATGCCTTGTCGCTGATTAACACGGTTTCCGGTATGGCAATCGACATCAATACGCAAAAGCCTCTGCTTGGCAATATTTTCGGCGGACTGTCCGGTCCGGCGGTAAAACCTATCGCGGTCAGGATGGTCTATCAGGTGTCGCAGGTTACGTCGCTGCCGATCGTCGGGATGGGCGGTATACGGACTGCGGAGGACGCAATCGAATTTATACTTGCAGGCGCTTCGGCAGTTGCGGTCGGCTGCGGTCTTTTTAATAATCCTTGCGCTGCGGTAGAAATACTTGACGGTCTTGAACGGTATTGTGAAAGGCATCAAACTGCCGTTACGGATTTGGTTGGCCGCAGCCATCCCGACGGAGGAGCTGCATACCGCAGCAAACTCAAACATCGCAGTACTGTTCGCAATACCGTTCAATAAGAGGAGAGTAGGGGAGTCTCGAAAGCAAACAGCTTTGAGATACCCTCATCCCGGAGGAGTTTTACAATATGGAAAAGACACAATGCGGAACCGTCAGTAGCGCTGTCCGCGAAAAATTGATTGTTGCGTTGGACTATGACACACTCGACCAAGCAGCCGCCCTCGTGGAGCAGCTCGGCGATAGTGTTACGGTGTATAAGGCAGGGCTCGAAATTTTCTTACGGACGAAGGGAGCCATTGTCGATTACTTGCACGGAAAAAACAAAAAGGTGTTTTTGGATTTAAAGTTCCACGATATTACCAACACGGTTGTACAGGCCTGCCTTTTTGCGGCGGAGCAAAATGTATTCATGTTCAACGTACATTGCTCCAACAGCGAAAAAACCATGCGGGCAGTCGCCGAGATGCTCAAAGAAAAAGGCTCTCAGAGCATTTGCATCGGCGTAACGGTCTTAACTAATTTAAACGCACAAGACTTACAGCAATTCTACGGAGCTGCCGTCGATGTCGAAACAACCGTCGAAGCGATGGCGGCCGCTGTCAGCAATGCCGGTTTACAGGGTATTGTCTGTTCCGCTCAAGAAGCTGGCGCTATTAAACAGCGTTTCGGCAAGAATTTTATTACCGTATGTCCGGGAGTCCGCCCAGCCTTTACCCAAAGCGGCTCGTATGCTCAAAACCGCAAAGAAGATCAGGCGCGGGTGATGACTGCCTACGAAGCGGTAAAAAACGGAGCCGATTATTTGGTGGTCGGCCGCCCGATTACCCAGCATCCCGATCCCGTTCAGGCGGTGCACGCGGTTTTGGAGGAAATTAGAAAGGCAACGGAGGACTAAACGGTGCTCATACTCAAAAACGGGAAAACCGTCCGCAACGAAATCATCGACCTTGTAATCAACGGCGATATAATAGAAGATATCATCATCAAACAGAGCATGTCCGATCAGAATTATCCAAAAGAGGTGGATGCCGTACAGGATTCGCAGGAAATTGATTCGTGCGGAGGGTTTAATACCCCGACGCTCTGCGTCGTAACAAAGGGTATTAAAGCCGACTGCAACCACCTTATGAGAACATACA
>NZ_CALLWC010000006.1 GCF_938015785.1 uncultured Campylobacter sp.
GAAGATGAATTGCTTGACGCAAATATTAAAGAAGATGCTATTTGTATCGATGACAATATAATTACAGCAAGAGGAGCGGGACTGGCAGGAGAACTTGCTTATACATTGATTAGAAAAATCAAAGGTAAAGTTCAAGAAAAACAAGTTCGATTTATGTCTGTTGATTATTTGTTAAGAGATTTTATTCTAAAGGAAGAAAAGAATGGGAAATAAAAAAATAGAATTTAACTCTTTGAAAATTGAAGAGCTTGAAGATTTATTTTTGAGTTTGAGAGAAAAAAAGTTTAGGGCTGAACAGTTTTTTAGATTTATGCACCAAAAGAAAAACTTTGAAATAGATAATTGTAAACAACTGCCTAAAATTTTAATTGAAAAACTAAAGCAAATAGGCTATATAAATTCTTCTTCAATTTATACAAAATATGAATCAAAGCTTGATAATACAAAAAAATATTTAATTAAATTATACGACAATAGAATAATTGAAACGGTATTTATGGACTATGGAAGTTATTGTACAGTTTGTATTTCAAGTCAAGTAGGTTGTAGAATGGGATGTACTTTTTGTGCGTCAACAAAAGAAAATTTTAAAAGAAAAGCTCATGGATCTGGGGCCAACCAGCAAGCTCATCACCGAGATCGTAAAATCGATGGAGACCGCGCTAAAAAGCGACGAGGGCTTTGAAAAGGAGCTGAAGCGCCTAGAATACAAGCTGCCGATGTTTAGCGCCGAACTGCGCGAAAATCACAAAAAAATTCTAAAAGAGATCACGAGACTTAGCAAAGACGACATCATCGCGCGCGTGCCGGAAGCTACGATGGTCTCGACCTACGTCGATATTAAAAAGCTCTTTTTGACAAAAGAGGCGAGCAAAAAAAGCTTCAATCTCGAGCCCGAGCGGCTGAAAGAAATTTTAGAGCAGATTAAGCGCGGCAAGCGCATCAGCGACAATGCAAAAGCGCGTATGGCGAAGTCCAACCTGCGCCTGGTCGTCTCCATCGCCAAGCGCTACACCAACCGCGGGCTGCCGTTTTTAGACCTCATCCAGGAAGGCAACATCGGGCTTATGAAGGCTGTGGATAAATTTGAATACAAGCGCGGTTATAAATTTTCGACCTATGCGACGTGGTGGATCCGCCAGGCGATCTCGCGCGCCATCGCCGATCAGGCTCGCACGATCCGCATCCCTATCCATATGATCGAGACGATAAATCGAATTAATAAAATCACGCGCAAATATATGCAAGAAGGCGGCAAGGAGCCCGATATCAACGTCATAGCGCAAGAAGTAGGCCTTAGCGTCGATAAGGTAAAGCAGGTCATCAAAATCACAAAGGAGCCGATCAGCCTAGAAGCGCCGATCGGAAACGAGGACGACGGTAAATTCGGCGATTTCGTCGAGGACAAAAGCTCGGTTTCGCCGATCGAGCAAATTTTAAAATCCGACCTCAAAGAGCAGATTGACGACATCCTAGAGCAACTTAATGACCGCGAGCGCACGGTGATCCGCATGCGATTCGGACTGCTTGACGATGAGAGCGACCGCACGCTTGAAGAGATCGGCAAGGAGCTCAATATCACTCGCGAACGCGTCCGCCAGATCGAAAGCTCGGCAATCAAAAAGCTAAAACACCCAAAAATCGGCCGCAAACTCAAAACCTATATCGAGAGCTAGAGCAAAACGCCGATATAATTTACTCTTCTTACTCTTTGAATGCCCGGCAAATTTAAAATCCATTAGATAGTAGCCGGGCTTTGGCTTCGGTATGATTGATCCTGACGCACGACAAAATTTAAATCCGCTAAGATCCGAGCCGGGACCGTCAATAATGTATTTTTAGTCTAAATTTTATCAGGCGGAGCACAAATTAAGCTGCAGTAAAAAGTATCGGCGCTTGAAACGCCGATTTTGAGATGCTTAAAGTTTTAAATCTGTAGGTTTCAAACTCCAACGGAGAAAATTTATACCTCAATGGCGGCTGGTGGTGCCTGCCGATATGAAGTTTCAAACTCCAGCGGAGGAAATTTACACTTTGGCAAAAAATCAAGCCGGAATGGGAAAGCTTGTTTCAAACTCCATCGGAGTAAATTTACACATAATGGCAAATTTTGAAGAGACATCGATCGGCTTGTTTCAAACTCCAGCGGAGGAAATTTACACTTTAAATTCTTCTATATTATCACATCTGTCATCAGTTTCAAACTCCAGCGGAGGAAATTTACACGATACCGACGGCGCGAGCAAGAAAGCCGCTAAAATGTTTCAAACTCCAGCGGAGGAAATTTACACTTTAAAAATCGCAAAGCCTTTTGAAATAGAAAAAAGTTTCAAACTCCAGCGGAGGAAATTTACACAATCACTCCGCCGATGATTGGATCATACATTGACGGTTTCAAACTCCAGCGGAGGAAATTTACACC
>NZ_CALLWC010000007.1 GCF_938015785.1 uncultured Campylobacter sp.
CGCTGGCACCGATTCCAATGTGCGAAAACGCCCCCACCTTCACGCCGCCCGCAAGCGCTGCGTTAGGGCTAATGTGCGCAAACTCGCCGATCTCGCACTCGTGCTCGATTACGACGCCTGAATTGATTATCACGCCGCGACCGATTTTAGCTCGCGCATTTATCACGGCGCCGGGCATTACGACCGCGCCCTCGCCGATAGCAGCGCTTGGGCTAACGATGGCGCTTTGATGAATTAGCGTCGCTATCTCAAAACCCGCGCGTACTACTTTTTCTTGGATCTTTGCGCGGGTTTTATTATCGCCGATTGCGATTATTACGGGGTGCTTCGGCAGATCCTCGCTAAATTTCAGCCCTGCCGCGTCGTCTAAAAAAACGACCTCGCTAAATTTAGCCCCGCGCGCGGCTAGCGCAACGTCGGCGACCACTAGCCCGTGTCCGCTCGCGCCATAGACGTAAATTTTAGTTGTGCCCATTAAATTTCTCCGTCGTCGCCATGCCCTCTTTATTTACGCCCTCTTTCGCAAGCACTTTTTTAATCGTCAAAAGCGCGATCTTAAGATCGAGCGCGAAGCTTAAATTTTGCGCGTAATACGTATCGAACTCAAATTTTTTCTCCCAGCTGATCGCGTTGCGTCCATTTACCTGCGCAAGCCCCGTGATGCCCGGGCGCACGCTGTGCCTAAGGCGCTGCTGCGGCGAATAAAGCGACAGGTATTCGATCAGTAGCGGTCGCGGTCCGATGAAGCTCATATCGCCCTTTAGCACGTTGAAAAGCTGCGGCAGCTCATCCAGGCTTAGCGCACGGATCTTTTTGCCGTAATCGTTCAGCCGCGCTTCGTCGGGTAGAAGTTCGCCGTCTGCGCTGCGCTCGTCGCTCATCGTTTTAAATTTGTAAATTTTAAAAATTTGCTCATCAAGACCAGGGCGAGATTGCGTAAAAATCGCGCTTTTGCTAATATGCTTGCGGATTAAGAACCACGTAAGCGCCATCACGGGCGAAACCAAAATGATCAAAACCAAAGCCGCCGTAAAATCGAGCGCACGCTTTAAAAAACACCTATACATCGATAAATTTCTTATAAACCTCTAAATATTTTTCCGTGACGATCTTTTCGTCGTAATTTGCAAGTACCATCTTGCGCCCGTTTCGCCCTAGCCTCTCGCAAAGCGGCTCATCATCTAGCAAAATTTCGATCTTTCGCGCAAGATCATTCGCGTCGCGAGTGCGGCATATTAGACCGTTTACCCCATCCTGCACGGCTTCTACGCAGCCGCTGCAGTCGCTTACCACGCAGGCTCGCGCCATGCTCGTCGCCTCTAAAACCGTGCGCGGGAAGCCCTCCTTGTAGCTAGGCAGCGCCAGCAAGTAACTAGCTTTCAAAAGCTCAGGCACATCGTTTCTAGCACCCAGATAATGCACCGCACCACTTCGCAAAAACGTAGGATCGGCGGTGCTTTTATTGCCCGCAAAGCCCTCGCCTACGAAGACAAATTTTGCATCCGATCGATCTTTTAAAATTTCTGCTGCTTCGTAGAATTCTCTCACGCCCTTATGCCACATCGCGCGAGCTATCATCAGCACGATCTTTTTGCCGTGCAAATCCTCGCCCAGATCCGCCGCACTAACGATTTTGGGGTTGAATCTTTCAGCATCTACGCCTACACTTTTAATCCTTATGACCTTTTGCTTCTCAATAAGCCCGCGAGATAGCATATAATCAGGATCGGCATCGTTTACAAATACGCAAGCATCCGCCTGCGAAAATGAAAATTTATAAAGCTTTTCCAAGACAGCCCTCACGAGCCTTGTTTTAATATCTTCGTCGATATAAAAGCTACCCAGTCCCTCGACTAAGTTTATCACATATTTTATACCCGCCTCTCGAGCCGCCAGCGTACCAAACACGTTTGATTTGTGCGCAGCTGTTTGCAGCAGGTCCAAATTTAGCCTCTTTAGCTCGCGCGCAAGGGCTTTGGTGTTGCTAAATATGGTAAACGGATTTAAGCTCGCTCGATCAAGATCGTAGGTTATGGCATTAAAATCGCGCGCTAAATCCTGCGTATAAGCGCCACGAGGAGCAATTGCGAAAACCTCGTGCCCGCGCTCTTTTAAAGCCTGCATTATCGGGCGGCGAAAGAAATGTAAGCTCATATCGGCATGGCTTAAAAACCCTATGCGAGCCATCTGTTGCATTCCTTCTTTGGCGTTGCGAGATTAAATTTCATAAATTTCTCCTTAGCTTGCGGCAAAATTTATCTAGCGCTTTAATTTATAAACTTTCACAGCAGGGCTTAAGATCACAGGCTCGAATAGCTCGGGCCTATATCTTTCAAATACAAAAAGCTGAATATAGCTTGAGTTTAGCATCGTCTTATCTAGCAGCAAAAATCGCCCGTAATCGCGCATGAAAATCACGTAAAATTGCGCGCTGCTGTCCATATTAAACTCTTTGACCGCAAGCTTGCCGCTCGCGTCGTAGCTCGTTTCATAAAAGGTATTGATCGCAAATTTTCTGCCGCTATACTCTAAATTTAAAAGGCTCGGCGAGATCGAAAAGCCGTTGTCCATATGCACGCCGCTTTGATCCTGAACGAACCTATCGCTCGTTATGAAAAACAGCTCGCCCAGCTGCTTGCCGTCGGTGATGTCGATGTTTGAAAACTGCGTAACGACGGGGAAGATATTCATCATACGATCGGGCAAGATGTAATAGATGTCGCGCGTAGGCTTCGGCGGCTTAAAATCAGCCAGTCCTAAGCTTAAGATAAAGTCATTTACGTCCGTGGCGTTATAATCTTTTAAAATTTGCTTTAGCTTGTTTGGAATTTTTTCGCTATATCCACGCTCGGTGTATTCGACATCCAGGCGCGCCATATTTGCAGAGCTCATCTGATCTCTAAAAAGCGCAAAGCTAACAGGGAAATTATCATTGCCGAGGTGTTTGCCGCCGTCGATGAGAGTCTTTACGTCGCTGTAATAGCGTATGCCGTATCCGTAGTCCCACCACGAAAGCGCATAATCCTCGCGCTTCGCTTTATCTTTAAGCTCATCGAGCACCCGTACCTCACTTTGATAAAAGACCGTATCGACCTTGTACGAGACGATGTGCTGCCATGCGGGGTAAATGGCAAGCGCCGTTAAAATAAGCAGTATCGCGCGCCCTGCGATCTTTGGCAGATCCAAGCGCTTTACGCAAAAATACAAAATATATCCGAAGCTCAGTCCCATTACGCCCACTGCATAGATCGTAAATCTAAGGCCCGCTTTGTTCGCTGCAAAGCCCAAAAGCAGAAGCGGGATCGAGAGCAAAAATTCCTTATGCCTAAAGCAAAGCAGCAAATATCCGATTGCCGCGATCACGAAAACCGCGACGTGCGAGCTGATGCGCTCCATAAAGATATTAGTTGGCACGATGCCTGATTCTTGGATTGTTTGATTGACGTTGAAAAAATGAAATGCCGTATCGGCGTTGTCCGCGAAGGAGCGGAAGATATAAAATTTCGCCTGAAAGATGATCGGACTAAGACCTCCGTTTGCGACGAAAAAGACTACGGCAAGTGCGCCGATAATCGCTAAAATTTTAAAATTTAATAGCTTTCCTTTAAACGCAAAGAGCCAAAATAGCGCAAGCGAGATTAAAATTTTAGCTACCAAAGGCGTGGAGCAAAGCGCGATCAAAAAGATAATCATCGCTTCGTAATTTACCGCACTTTTTCGCTTAAAAATCAGCGTGTAGGCGAAAAACATGGTGAGCATCATGGAATTTAGCGAAAAGCTGGACGGGTACCACCACATATAAAATATCGTAAACGCACCCAGCCAAAACAGCGTGCTGCGCGAGCCGCGCGTACAAATGCGAATGAGCGCCCACAAAATACACATCGCAAGCACAATATTTAGCATATCGGTATCGTAATACCCCGCCATCGTGCGGTTGTAGTAGCTATTCGCCACGCTCGCGACAAGCGCGCCTATAAAGCCCGCGCGCATGCAGCGAAACTCACTTGAGATAAGCAATATCGGCACTACGATGAGCGAGCTAAACAAAGCCGGCAGATAAACGAAGATCGTCTCGATTTTAAAGGGCAAAATTTCAGCCAAAAACGCCGTCACGATCGAAAGCGGTGCACTAAAGTAGCTAAGATCGTTGGGCTGATGAAAGCCGGCGAGGCGGTCGCGCGCGCCCTCTGCAAAGGCATAGCCGTCGTTTGTGTTTATCATCAGCTCGCCATCCCAAAAGAAGTAGTTCACAAAGCCGCTCGCCCAGTGCACCCACCACATGCGAAACGCCACGCTAAAGGCAAATGCGAACACAATCATCAGCAAAATATGCTTGGAAAACTCATAATTTTTTATGAAGCCAAAAATTCTGCGCCTAGCAGGAAGCGCGCCGGCTGCCTGATTTTTAGAATTTTGGGAATTTTCTGCTGTAAAGCTTTTAGAATTATCAGAATTTATGCCGTTTGTAGAATTTAAAGCGCTTGCGGAATTCGCATTTTTAAATTTAGCCAAATTAGCGGCTTTTGCGGAATTTTTATTTGTAGAGTTCGCAACGCCAGCGGAATTTTTATTTATAGAATTTTTGCTCGTGGAATTCGCAGTGCCTTTCAAATTTGAGTTTGCAGAATTTGCGCCTGCGGAATTTTCAGAATTTACCGAGGTAGAATTTCGTCCGCTTGATTTTTTAGCCTTTTTGGATTTTTTTTGTGCTCGCATTTTTGCAGAAACAGCGCGCGCTTGATCGTCGCTTAAATTTTTAACGCCGGCGTGCGCGGAATTTTTGCTCGCAGAATTTTTTGTATCAAGCGCGGAATTTTTATCGCTCTGAGGCGCGGTATCCTCGCTACCCTCAATTGCGGCATTTTCTCCGCTAAAATTCTCACCGCCGCCTGCGGAATACTCTGCGTCAAAATTTCCCTCACTAGCAAAATTTTCGCTTAAGGCAGCTTTGTCGGCACCCATTGATTGCGCGCCTTTTTGATCGTCCGATCCTTCGTCGATCTCTCTAACGCTAAAAGCCTTTTTTTCTTCACCCACGCCTATTTTCCTTCGTCGATTTGTTCTATTTTTGCGATCAGCTCGCTTGCTATCCGTTTTTTATCGAAAAACGAGGCTCTAATTTTAGCCTTTTTCTCATAAAATTTTACATAATTTTCATCATCCAGCGCTTTTTGCATCGCCGCTTGAGTGCTTTCTAGGTCGTTTACGCCTACCAGCACGCCCCATTCGCTCTGCCCCATAAGCTCGCGCGCGCCGCTTTGATGATCGCTTGAAATCACGAGCTTGCCGCATGCAAGCGCTTCAATAAGCGCGTTTGAAAAGCCCTCAAAAAGGCTTACGAAGACAAACGCGTAGCATCTAGCCATATACTTATACGGATTTGCGTCAAAGCCCAAAAGCTTCACGCGACCGCCTAAGTCTAGCTCCTCTATCAGGGCCTCAAGCTCGGCTCGCAGCACGCCGTCGCCTAAGATCAGCAAGTCTTTGTCGTTATTTTTTAAATTTGCATACGCGCGGATCAAAAGTGCGTGGTTTTTGCCCGCATCAAGCCTGCCGACGCTTAGGAAAAACGGCCGCTCCTGCGCGACCTGCTCACCCGCTTTGCGACCGATCTCATCAAGATCGATCGCGTTATACAGCACGCTCATCTTGCGCTCGTCAATTCCGAAATTATCCGCCAGATCGCGCAGATTGCCGAGCGAATTAGGGAAGATAAAATCAGCCTTCGGATAGAGCTTGCGCAGCAAAAGCTTTGAAATTTTAGATTTGAAGCTCGCATCTTTATACAGCACCGACGGCGTCGAGCATTCGTTAAAAATCATCGCTCCGCCCAATCCGCAAACTCGCGCCAGCGCCGCCACGTAACACGGGCGGTTCATCCAAACAAAGTGAATATCAATGCCTAAGCGCTCGCATAGCTTTTTGTATCGCAGCGCCAAAAACGGCAGCTTTGCGAGCTTCAACAGTCCATTTTCAAAAGGGGCTGATTTTTCGATGAAGTGGATCTGCACGCCGCTTGGAATTTCATAAAAAATCCTCTCGTTCATCAGCACCAGATGCACTTCGTAGCGTGCCGTAAGCTCGCCTAAGAGGTTGCTTACGACGCGTTCGGCGCCGCCTCCTGCCATCGAATATATAAAAACGCTTAATTTCTTCATCCCTTTACCTTTTAAATATCGCTGCCGCGCCCTAAATTTAAGCTTTACTTACGCCTTTTTATGCGAGCATACGCCGCGCTGTTTAAATTTAGCGCGTTTTGTGCTACCCCAAGCGGCTAAAATTTCATCGCGCGATGCGGCTTTATAAATTTAAACGCACCGTTTTGCTCGGGCGCAAGAGCCTATCTTAGCATACCGAAGTTTAAATTTAATCCCTACACGCCGCTAGGGCATCGATAAGCGGCTGCTATTTGCGCGCAAACCGATCGATCAAGCCCTGCCAGAGCTCAACGATGCGCTCTTGCGAAAACTCGTCTAAATTTTCATTTGCATTTTGCACGAGAGCGTCTCGCAGCGCCTCATCACGCATTAAATTTTCAAGCTTGCTCGCAAGTTCATTCGCATCGCCGCGTTTAAACAAAATGCCGCTAAAGCCGTCCTTTATGAGCTCTTTTGCACCTGCTGTATCGCTGCTAAGCCGTGCGCAGCCGTAAAACGCAGACTCGATCAGCACGTTCGGAAGCCCCTCGCTAAGCGAGCTGAGTACAAAAATTTTGGCTTCTTTATACAGCTCGCTCACATCCTGTTTGTGCCCTAAAAATCGCACTTCAAGCCCGAGCTGTGCTGCCAGCTCGCGCAAGCTTTCGCGCAGCGAGCCGTCGCCCGCGATTAAAATTTCCCACTTCGCAAGCAGGCTTTTATCGATCCTGCTTAGCGCATCAAAGTAAATTTCATACCCCTTGACGGGCTCGAGCCTGCCGACGCTTAAGATCACGTTTTGCTTGGCGCCTTTGGTATCGCAGATCTCGCCGAAAAAGGGGTTGTGCACGACGAAGCAGTTTTTGACAAATCGCGAATAGTACTCAAAGTCCGAGCGCGTAAGCACCGTAAGCGCGTCCGCTTTTTTATAGCACAGATCGCGCACGCGGCTAAAAAGCCCGCTTGGCAGATAATCGTGCGCGTTGTGCTCGGTCGCGATGAGCGGGATGCCTAGCCCGAAGCTTGCGATCACGCACGCTACGTTCGTCCAGTCCATAAAGCTGATGATGACGCTTGGGCGCTCGCGCTTGAAACACTCGCGCAAAATTCTGTATTTATCGAACCTGCCGCCATTTTTATAAACATCCAGATGCAAAAATTTTATCTTTTCGCTAAATTTATACCTGCCCTCGTCATTTTCCAAAATCGCGATCGTAACGTCGTTTGCGCGCGCAAAATGGTTCGCCAAAACCTGAAGCACGCGCTCGGCGCCGCCGTTTCTAAGAGCTGCGATGACGAATAAAATTTTCATCTAAGCCCCTTGTAAATTTTATATAAAACCCGCAATAGAGCGGGGTTTGCGTAAAACAAAACCATTAAAATTTTTTGCGCCCTATTTGCGTGGCGCATGAAAAATTTAAAGTTTAAATTTTCACGCACAAAGCCGTGCAGCTGCGAAATGACGGCAGCCGCTTCATCGCCGCCCAACGCCTCGTCGCTATTTGGCGCCTTATCGCTTGAAATTTCGCCCGCGCCCTCTTTCGCGCTCGAATTTATGGCGCCGCTAGCAGGCGCGCTCATCTGCGATCTTATCATCATAAACGCCGTATTTAGGGCGGATTCGCAGCGCGTGAAGTTCGCCTCCTCCCTTAGCTGCGGATATGCAGAGACGATGGAGTCCGTAAATCTGCGCACGGCGGGGATCGCAGCCAGGTGGCGGCGCGAGAATGAATTAACGGTCGAGCCCGCCCTTACGCGGTAAAAATATAAAATTTCATCCGTGCACGCCGTAATAGAAGCGTTAAAAATATCAAAAAATATCGCCACATCCTCATAGATCTGCCCCGTAGGAAAGCGCAAAGCAGTGAAAATTTCGCGAGCAAACAGCGCGCGCCAAACCGCGGTGCTAAAATACGGATCCTGCGTGCAGCTGCGTCTAAAAAGCTCTTGCGGCGATATTTTGTATTCGCCTGCGTTGGCATTTGAATTTGCAGCTCCTCCTGGATCGCTAATCTCTTTAGAATTTTGATTTTCTTTAGAATTTAAAGCCGCCTTTAAATTATTTATTTCGCTCTCGTCGCTAAATGCTGTGTAGCCGCACATAGCTATTTTGGTGCAAAATTTCTGCGTCAGACGAAAAAGCGTCTCAATCAAATCAAGGCTTATCAAGTCGTCGCTGTCTACGAAACTGATAAACTCCCCGCGAGCGACATCCAAAGCAGCGTTTCGCGCGCTAGCCTGCCCGCCGTTTGGTTTATGCAGCACGCACACACGGGGATCGCGCGCAGCGTATTCGTCGCAAATCGCCTCGCTACCATCATTTGATCCATCATCTACGAGCAAAATTTCTAAGTTCGTATAGGTCTGCGCCGTGATGCGCTCCATGCAAGCGCGCAGAAATTCTTTGACATTATAAACGGGGATGATGACCGAGATTAGGGGATTTTCGCTCATTATTCCTCCCTGTGTATCGTAGCGGCTATGAAATCCAGCCAGCGTCGCCCGATCGTTTCAATTTTAAAGCTCTCCTCGCGCTTAGAGGCGTTTTGCACGAGCCGCTCGCGCAGCTTTTCGTCGCTCATTAGAATTTCAAGCTTTTTTGCGATGCTCGCGCTATCGCCTACAGGGCACAAAAACCCATCTACGCCATCGCTTATAAGCTCGCTAGGACCTGCGATGCAATCTGTGGAAATTCTAGCGGTGCCGAAAAATATGCTCTCCATCAAAATATTACAAAAGCCCTCCATCTTGGAGGTTACGACGACGATTTTAGCACGTTCATATAAGCTTTCGATATCGCGCACAAAGCCGATGAACTGCACATTTAAGCGCAGCTTCGCAGCTAGGCTTTCAAGGCTCTTTCGCTCCTCTCCGTCGCCAGCGATCACCACCTTCCACTCTTTTAAAAGATTGAAATCTATAAGCGCAAGCGCCTTAAGAAGGACATCAAAGCCCTTATAGACATTGAGCCGGCCGGCTGCTAGGATGATATTTTCTTTAGGCGGGCGGGCGTCTTTAGCATGGCTGATCTCAAACATCGGATTAGGCATAATCACGCGATTTTGCACATATGTGTAATGATCCAGATCAAATTTACTAAGCACACTAAGACCTGCAGCTTGCGGATAAAAGATCCGCTTTAGCGCTCGCCAGATCGGACTTTTTAAAAAACGATGATTGGTGTGTTCGGAGACGATGATTTTCTGCCCGACTCCTAGATTTGCGATAAGCGTAAGGACATTGGTATTATCTAAAAACGAGATTACTACGTCAAATTTACGACTTTTTAGAAGCCTGTGCAAGGCCAAAATTTTATCGTAGCGCTTTTTTATATTGCCAAATACTCCCAAATCGCCCACTCCTAAATCCAAGCTAAGAAGCTCGATCTTAGGATCCAGCGCGTAAAACGGCTCATCTGCGTCAAATTTTATCACACAGACTTCATTCTCACGGCAGAAAAAATTTGCCAGCACGCTTAGCACGCGCTCGGCACCGCCCTTGCCTAAAGCAGAAATTACCATAGCTATTTTCATTTTATGAGCCTAAACTTATTTTTAAAAATTTCATCGAATCCTCTCTTTTACGGCGCAACGCCTCATTTACGCCATCCCAATCGATAGTAGCGTTAAAGCGCGCGTCTTTGGGATCTTGCAAAGCTCTATCTTCAAGCCCGAATAAGCCCAAAAGCGAGCTAAAGCGCGACGCGCCGCGACTGGCATTAACGAGCACAAAAAACGGCTTATTAAAGATTATGGAAAATACGCAGCCGTGAAATGAGTCGGTTAACACAAACTCTGCGCCCGCAATAGCGCTTAGCCACGCTTTTATGCCGATGCGGTTACCGCGGTCGTTCACCTCATCTATCTCTAGGCCGCTTTGCTTTTTTAGTAGCTCTATCGCCGCTTCTGAGCGAGGCGATGGATCTAGGATATAGGCAAAACCCTTGCGCTGCGGCGCAAGGCTTAAAAATTTATCGTAAATCTCTTTGTTAGCCAAAAGTGTAGGATCCAGTACCAAGTGCGCATCTACGCCAAAGCATTCGCGCGCAAGCTTTACACCATCGCGCTCGCGCACCGAAATAGCTTTAAATTTAGCCAAATTTGCAGCGTGAGCTTTTAAATCTGCGGGGTTTTTAAGCCCACAAAGCCTATCTCCGCCGAAGCTTGCAGCATAGGCGATCCGCGTGCAGTTAGGCGGCAAAAATCCAAGGCTAAAGCAATCTGCAAAATCCGCAAAATAGCTAGGGCGAAAAACCTGATCGCTTCCTAAAATCACCGCTTCAAAGCGTTCTTTCTCGCACAGCGCCTTTAAATCCGCAGGCGTGCAAACAGGCGCGGTTGAAGGAATATTTTCCGATACAAACTCGCTAGTATCGCGCTCGTAAGAGGGATTAAATTTCGCGCCGCAAAACTCCTTTTTAAGCGCGCATGCCACTAAAAATTTAAGATACGCAATCGATAGTTTGCTTCTTTGCAGGTGCAAGTTTACGAGCCACGGCTCATGCCCTAGCCCCACTAGCACGCGGCTTAGCGCATAAGCTTGTAAAATTCCGCCGTAATTATTTACTAGCGGCAGGGTAAAAATCCCGATCTTCATGCAAACTTCCTATAAATTTTATATGCCGCGATCTTTGGTAGCGCCAAAAGCGCTAGCGCTTTATTCGCAGCGGCGATTTTTTTAAGCCTAGCAGCGATGAAATCATCACAATCAAAATGCGTAGCGCTATATCGCTGGATCTGAAGCTTCTGGCGCAATATGTAACGCTTAAGCGGGTTTTTCGCGCCGTAGAAAATTTCGTTTTTGCACTCTACCTGGCTTTGTTGCGAGCGCTGTACCTCTGCTGCGGATATCCGCTCGCAAAAAATCGCCTCGCGTGCCTGCTTCGTAGGCTGCGAAAACAGCGCGTCGATCTGAGCTGTGCGCGTAATTACGAGCGATGTGCCGCGCCACTCGCTCATTTCGCTTTGTAGCCACGCATCCATCAGCACGACGTCGGCGCATTTGGCAAAAACGTCAGTGCAGGAGTTGCACGCAAGCGGCGTAAAAGCGCGCGAGCTCCAGTATGCAAAGGCGCTACTACTGCGATCGTCTATCGCCTCACTGCCGTCTGCAGCGCGAAATTTAAAGCCAAAGCTCATCGCACTTTTGCCCGCGATTTTATATCTGTAATTAACCGCCGCGAGCTGCTTATGCTCTTTAAACGCAAGATCTGCTAGTTTATGCGTAAAACCAGCACCCTTGCCCTGTCCGCAAACCAGCCCAATAATAAAGCTTATGCGGGATTTAAGGCGCGGATTTTTGCTCGCAGCAAGCCTTAAAGCCTTAGCAAAGCATGGCAGCGCGCTGATCGCGTATCTGCCCTCGCGGCGCGACATCTCCTTTAGCACTGCTTCAAGCGTGAGCGGATAGTAAGCGGACGAGCGCGCACGAGTAAGCTCACCAGCATTTTTTATCACGCTAAATTTAAATAGCGGCGCGGAATTTTCGCCCGCATAATTTCGCGTGTTTTTAGAATTCTCGCAGGCAAAATCTTGCACTGATACGGAATTTTTACAAGAAGTTTTAGAATTCTGCGTGGAAATTTTATTTGTAAAATTTTGCGCGGAATTCTGTGTAAAATTTTCGCAAAAGGAATTTTGCGCACTCGTAAAATTTATAGAATCATCGTCCGCCAAATTCTGCGTTAAATTCGGAATTGTGGAATTCTGTTCGGAATTTTTGGTTGCGGAATTTTGCAAATTCTGTGGCTGCGCTAAATTATTGCAGGCAGAAAAATCACGCTTGGAATTTTGGGCTATAAAATCCCCCTCGTCCGCAGGCACAGCGCAAATCGCGTAATCAATGAGCCCGCGCGCAAAAAGCTCGCGAAAAATATAATCTCCCGCGCCGCCGCTTGCACTGCTTAAGCGCTGCGCTTCATCTTTTTTGTAGAATTTATAAGTGGCTAAAAACCTGCCAAAATCTGGGCTAAAGCTTTCCAGCTCTGCGTATGATTTAGAATTTAGCTCATTTTCAAGCATGTCTTTTTCGTAAAACGGGCAGACTTTTAGGCAGATATCACATTTGTCGCGGCACCCTTCGCCCTCCTCAGGCGCGTAAAATCCATTGCCTCCAAGCCGCATTTTTAGCACGCTAAAAGGGCAGCTACTCGCGCAGACGCCGCAGCCGATACAGCGGTCTTTCGTAACCACTTCGCTAATTACATTGAAGCTCAAGCCCGCCTCCTTATCTTAGCCGCAATGCCGCCAAAAATCGCGCGTTCGTAATCGTTCATCGCCCAAAAATATGCGCTTAGCACAAACATAGCCGAATAAAGCCCGCCGCAAATTAGCAAAAAGCTCACTCCATGTAAGCCTAATGCGTAATTTATCGCTAGGCTTACTGCGATTGCGGGAGCAAATTTTACTACCATCGCGCCAATATTTCGCCAAAATTTAGCGATGTCGAGTCTGATTACACGAGCATAGTAGATATTCATCACGCAGATATTTAGCAAGGTGATCGCAAAAGCCGTACCGCACGCAGCGCCCACGCCACCGTAAGCCTTAGCTAGCGGGATAGAAATAGCGATATTTACGAGCGTGACGCAAAACGCGGCGATTGAGCGAAATTTGACTTTGTTTTTTGCCTGAAGCACGGCTAGGCCTAAATTTTGAATCAACGGCACGCTTACTGGAAGTACCAAAATAAGCGCGATTGCGTATGAAATTTCATAATTTGTGCCAGCCCATAGCACGATAAACTCTCGCCCAAAAATCACCAAAAGCGACGCGATAAAAAATATCACGTAAAATTGCAGCCTGCCTATCTTGATAAATTCCGCGCTAAGCTCGGAATCGGTGGAGTTTGCAGAGACCATTTTGGCAATTTTAGGAAGCATTACGCCGCTAATGGTGAGCGAAAGCGTGACGAAAGTGGCATTTATCGTGCTTGCTACGGCATACGTGGAGACCGCCGTAGCGCCTGCGACCGCGCCTAAGATAAAATTATCGACATTCCAGTTTACTTGATCGACTACGATGCCTAAAAATATAAAAAACGAGTAGCCAAAAATTTGCTTAAGCGTGGGGGTGTCGAAATTTCGCACGCTTATCACGGGCGAGACTTTGCGCTTGCAGTAGATGAAATCTGCCGCGACGCAGATTAAATTTACCGCCGTAGCGATGATTACGATCGCGATAGCCTTATATCCCAAAAGTAGCGCAGGCACCGCAGCTAGCGGCAGAGCGATCGTACGAAAGATCCCAATTATCTTGATAAATACGAAATTCTCATGCGCTGTAAGGATCGACGAATAGATGCTAAAAGGAAAACTAATCGCTAAATTCGCAGTTAGCAGCATTAGCATAATGCGAATTTCGCCCATCTCGCTAGTGCTTAGCTTAGCGCCAAAAATCGCGTGCAGATTGGCCAGCAGCGCAGCTCCCGCAAGCACGACCACCGCGCTCATTACCAAATACACGCTAAAAATCGTGCCGTGCAGCTTATGCATGCGCTCCACTTCGCCACTTGAGGCGTATTTGGCGGTATAGACCGTCACGGCGTTGCCGAAACCTAAATCCAAAATCGCCAAATAGCCGATAACGCTGCTTGATAAAGAATATAGCCCAAACTCGCTCTGCCCCAGCGCCCGCAGAAAAAACGGCGTATAAACCAAAGTAAGTATCGTAGAAACAAAGATATTCACATACGATAGCACGACGCCGAGCTTGCGCTGCGCGGCTTCGGGGGCGTTTAGAATTTTAAGCAAACAAGGCTTCCTTTTGCTCGCCGCTATTAAACGCGACGGAGTAAAATTTTAAAATTTCAAATCGCACTTTCACGCTAGAACCTAGAGCTTCTTTTCCCAATTTAGCGCGCTTAGGATGATCTCATCCAGGCTCTCGTGCTCAGGATGCCAAGAGGTTTTGGTGCGAATTTTATCCGCGTTTGAGATGAGGCAGGCAGGATCGCCCGCTCTGCGCGGAGCGATCTGCACTTTAAAATCCACGCCGCTTACTTTTTTGGCTTCATTGACGACCTCTTTTACGCTAAAGCCCGTGCCGTAGCCTACGTTAAATACCGCGCTATCACCGCTTTGCAGATAATCAAGCACCGCCAGATGCGCGCTTGCGAGGTCTTCTACGTGGATGTAGTCGCGTATGCAGGTGCCATCCTTGGTGTCGTAATCATCGCCGAAAATGCTCATCTTATCGCGCTTGCCGACGATAGTTTGAGTTGCAACCTTGATAAGATGCGTCGCGTTCGGATAGTTTTGCCCGATCGTGCCGTCGCTAGCCGCACCTGCAACGTTGAAGTAGCGCAAAATTCCATATTTAAAATTTGGATTTGCCGCCGCCACGTCTTTTAGCACCCACTCGACCATCAGCTTGCTTCTGCCATACGGATTGATCGGATTTTGCGGAGTTTCTTCGCTTACTTGCGGGACGCCTGGCTCGCCGTAGGTCGCCGCAGTGGAGCTAAAGATGAAATCTTTCACGCCGTATTTGTTCGCAAGCGCGATTAAATTCATCGCGTTGGCGGTGTTGTTTAGATAGTATTTTAGCGGATTTTGCGTGCTTTCAAAAACCTCGATAAACGCCGCAAAGTGAATGATCGCGTCAAACTTTTCGCGCTTAAAAAGCTCCTCGATTGCAGGGATGTTTTCCAGGCTTTCCTGTACGAACTCAAACTCGCCTATCTTGCGAAGCGCCTCGATCGCTCGCATAGAGCCTTTGCAAAGATTATCCAGTATGACGACGTCGTGGCGGTTCGCTTCTAAAAGCGCTTTTGCGACGTGGCTGCCGATGTATCCCGCGCCGCCTGTGATTAAAATTTTCATCTATTCTCCTTCGGATCAAATTTATCAAAATACGCGATTATAGCCCCTTAGATTAAATCGCTGGTCGCACGCGCAAAAATACGGGGAAGCGCGGCTTTTTCTCGCGGGTTAGGTTTTGGTATTGATAGGTGATGATCGTGCCCACCTTAGGCGGATTTGCCCGCATTTCGTCGCTAAAGCCCGTGCCTACTTTAAATTTCGCCCCGCTACGTAGATCTACACAGCTAAGCGAGCCCATCTTGCCCTCGTTTTTGCCGTAGCCCGGGTTGATTTTTACGACCTTGCAATCGCTATCGTGCGTCTTTTTGTATTTTAAAATTTTATCGCTGCGCCCGCTTTCATAAAGCGCGTTTGGATCGCGCAGCACGACCCCCTCGCCGCCTGCTGCGATGACGCGATCAAAATACGCCTGCACGTCGGCGTGCGTACTTACCGGGGTCTGCTGCACGATGAGTAAATTTTGCGCGCCGCTTGAAGCGATAAAATTTCTTAAAATTTCCATCTTTGCGCTTAGGTTTTTCTGCTCCTTCGGCAGGTCAAACGCGTAAAATTTCACCCTGCTCCACCGCTCATCGGGCACGCTAGAAGATACTATCGATACGAGCTGCTCAAACTCCCCGCGCGCCGTGTATAGCTCGCCGTCCACGAAAAACGGCGGAAAACCCGTGCTCCAGCCCTCGGGGGCGTTTATGATCTTGCCGCGTCTGGAGCGCAGATTTTTGCCGTCCCAGATCGCGCGCACGCCGTCTAGCTTCTCACTGATGACCCAGCCCGTGATATTCATGCCCGGGACGTACTCTTTAAGCAGCATCGGTTTAAATTTAGCCTCGTCCGCTACCGCGCCGCAAACCAAAAATAGCGCACCCAAAACCGCGCCTTTTAAAATTTTAAAAATTTCACTTCGCATATGCCGCCAGTTCCTTTTCTATAAATTCGCAAAAAACGGGCGTATAGCTCATGCCCGCGCACTCTTTTTGCAAAAATTCGCCCATCACCGCGATGTAATTCAGATAATCGTCCTTGGTGATCTTACCGCGCAAAAGCTCGTATTTCAAAAACAGCCAGTAGGTGTTGAGTACATCGGATCTGCAGTACTCGTCGATCTTGGCCTGTTCGCCTGCATAATACAGCTGCAAGACCTGATCGCCGTGCACATCGTATTTGCCGGGAAGGCCCACGCTAGCGCAGATATGATCGAGCTTGAGCCCGCGAACGGCGCCAAAATCGCTGATGTGATCGAGCAGATCCAGATGGAACCGCCCGTCGTAGCGGCTGCGGTAGTTCTCCCATTTGCTCTTGTTGTTATCGCGATCGTTCGTCTCAAAATACGCCGCGGCGCTTAGATCGTAACACATCGCGCGCGCCATAATCATCGGCAGATCGAACCCGCGCCCGTTGAAGCTCACGAGGCGCGGATTAAAATCCTCGATGAAGGTTAGGAATTTTGCGATTTTATCGCGTTCGTTCTCGCCATCGAGCGTCGAGACGCGCAAAAATCTGCCGAATCCGTCCGCCATCACGGCGCTAATGCTAACGACGCGGTGGAAGCAAACGGGCAGGAATTCGCTGCCGGTTTTTTCTTTGAAAATCTCCATCGCCCTAAGCGAGAGCAATTTGTGGTTTAAAATTTTGCTTTTATCCGCGTTAAAGATCGGCTGCTCGCCATAAATTTTAAAATTTAGCGCGTTTAACGCGAGATCTTGCGCGGAATTTGAAGCGAGATTTTCGCTCTTTGAGCTTTGGGATGCGGAGATTTGAGGCGTAGAGCTTTCCGCCGCGAAATTCTGAGGCACAGGACTTAGGAGCGCGGAATTTTCTATCGCGGCGCCCTGTGCCTCGGAGCCTTGAGGCGCGGTATCATCGTAGGTTAAATTTAGCGATGCGGAATTTTTGGGCGCCGTATTTTGCGACATGGAATTTTCGCTCGTAAAATTTCCATGCGTTGGATTTTCAGCGGAATTTTCACTCGCGAAGCTTTGAAGCACAGCATCTTGTTGCGTAAAATTTTGAGGCGCGGAATTTTGCTCGGAATTTTTTATTTCAAAATTCTGCTCCGCCAAATTTACAGCAAAATTTAAAGACGCGCTTTGCTTCTCGCCGCCGATCTTTTGCGAGAGCTGCGCGTCAAGAAGCTTTGAGAAGTTTTTTTTATCGAAAGGCTCAAAGCAGCCCGCGATCGCATCCTCATCCAGCACCCGCACCAGCGCCGCTACGTCGGGGATCGTCTCGCAGTCGAATACGCAGATATAATCCTTTTTCATTAAGCTCCTTCCTGGCGGCTTTTACCGCTTTTTTCAAAAACAGCTCTGAAATAATCTTCTATCTCCATGCCGTTTTTAGGTATGCTCGCTAGATCGAGCTCCTTGCTCATCCAAGGTTCTCATCGCCGCTTCCAATCTTAAAATTTTACGCTGCCGTATTTTCGCGGCAAAAGGGGCGTGCGCGGAGGCGGGCAAATTTCGCTACCACTCGCTGCGGCGTAATTACCGCGCGCAAAAGCGCGCCGATCGTTAAATTTATCCTTCGATCAAGCGCTTGATACCCGGCAAAATCTCGCCAGACGCCTCGCAAATCCTGCTTCGCAGCACGCTAAAATCGCCGCAGTAATCGCCCAGAAGCTGCAAAATATCGTCTCTGATAGCTTGCGAGCGCTCGCTCAGAAGCAGCTCCTGCAAAAGGGCGAAAATTTCGCTCTCATGCGCCAGCGTGCAGCCGTAGTAGGGATCAAGGTAATAATCTAAACACAACAGAAGCGAGGCCTTTTCGGCTTCGTCATCGCCTCGCAAAACGGCTGCGATACCCTCTATGCCGCCCTCTGCTATGGCTTTGTGCCTAGCCTCGTAATATACCGTGCGCGTCAAATTTTGCCCTTTTTGCACGCCGTTTATTCGGTCTTAGCCGCATCCCATGCAAGGATCGTCTTACCCTCGGCGTCGGTAGTCACGTCGCCCATGCCCATGACGTTGTAGCCGCAATCGACGTAGTGCACCTCGCCTGTCACGCCGCTAGCAAGGTCGCTAAGCAGATACATTGCGCTCTTGCCGACGTCTTGCGTCGTGACGTTGCGTTTTAGCGGCGCGTTGATCTCGTTGTAGCGCAAAATCATCCTAAAATCGCCGATTCCGCTTGCGGCAAGCGTTTTGATAGGACCAGCACTGATAGCGTTTACGCGGATGCCGCGCGCGCCAAGATCGTGAGCGAGATAGCGCACGGAGCTTTCAAGCGCTGCTTTTGCGACGCCCATGACGTTGTAGTGAGGTACGAATTTCGGCCCTCCGAGGTAGGTTAGCGTGAGCACCGAGCCACCCTCTTTTAGCACTGGTAGCACTGCGCGCGTGAGGCTTAGTAGCGAATACACGCTCGTGCCCATCGCGATATCAAAGGCTTCTTTTGTGGTGTTTACAAACTCGCCCTCTAGCGCTTCTTTCGGCGCGTAGGCCACGGCATGCACGACGAAATCTATCTCGCCAAGGTCTGCTTTGATGCGATCCGCAAGACCGTCAAGGTGAGCGGAGTTATTTACGTCGAGCTCATAGACGAATTTGCTCCCAAACTCCTCAGCGATCGGCTCTACGCGTTTTTTAAGCGCGTCGTTTAGGTAAGTAAACGCCATCTGCGCACCCTGCTCGTGACAAGCTTCGGCGATGCCGTAAGCGATGGATTTGGCGTTAGCGACGCCAACGATGAGACCCTTTTTGCCTTTTAAAATCATTATTTCTCCTTTAAAATTTGCTTGGCTTTTGAGCGCTTTTTGGCGATTTTGTTAAAATTTTGCTCGGCAGACTATATGTCTAGCCTACGCAAAATTTTAACTGCAAAGCCCCAAAAATCATCTCAAAATCCTTCGCAATTTGACTTAAAAATTGCAATTCAAATTTGAAACCAAATTTGATAGCGGCAGTATCGCGAAGCTAGACTAGGCGACTTAAAATTTTGCGACGGGAGTTACCCTATTAGGTAATGACCGAGCAAAATTTTAAGGCAACGAAGTATAGCGATGCGAGACGACGCGTATAAGCTCCAAAAACTTCGACGCGTCCCAGCTCGCCGTACCCACTAACACCCCATCGCAGTTTTCAATACCCACAATACCGCCGATATTTGCGGCGTTTACGCTGCCTCCGTAAAGTAGCGGCGCGGAGCTTTCGGTGCGTAAAAACTTCAGCATTCTTTCGATCTGCTCGCGCTGCGCGCTTCTGCCCGTACCGATCGCCCAGACGGGCTCGTAGGCTAGTACTAAGCTCGGATATTTTAGATCGATACCCTCAAGCTGCGCCGCTACGAAGCCCTCGCTGCGATCTTGCGCGAATGCCGCCTCGTCCTCTCCGACGCAAAAGACGATGCGCCAGCCGCGTGCTGCGGCAAAACTGAATTTCTCTCTTATCAGCTCCGCGCTCTCGCCCAAAATAGCGCGCCGCTCACTATGTCCGATAAGAACGGTTTTGATGTCGAATTCCGCCAGCATATCGCCGCCGATTTCGCCCGTAAAGCTGCCGTGCGCGGCAGGATAGAAATTCTGAGCGCCTTGAGTAAAATTTTTCACCCCTGCGCAAAATGCGCTAGCAGGAGGAAAAACTAGAATTTCATCCTCGCGCGAAATTACGCCCGCTAAGCCCTCATCTAAAGCTTTAGCGTACCGCTCAAAGCTAGCACGGGTATGGTTGCATTTAAGATTCGCCGCCAGTATCATCGCAGCTCCGTTTTAGCGGTAAGCACTCGCACGCCCGGCAGCTCCTTGCCCTCGATGAGTTCTAAGCTCGCACCGCCTCCGGTAGAAATAAAAGTCATATCGTCGGCGTTGCCCGCGCGTTCGACGACATCTGCGGTATCGCCGCCTCCCACTACGGTCGTGGCGTCACTATCTGCGATCGCGTGCGATATATGCAGGCTGCCGCGAGCGAATTTATCGATCTCAAAAACCCCCATCGGTCCGTTCCACCAGATCGTTTGTGCATCGTCTAAGGCTTCTTTAAAAAGAGCTACGGTCGCAGGTCCGATATCTAGCCCCATCCAATCGCTTGGAATTTCTTGGACGGTAACCTTTTTTGTAACGGCGTCTTGCGAGCATTGCGGAGCTGCGACGGCATCGACGGGGATATAAATTTTAACCCCAAGCTCTTTGCCGCGGCGCAAGATATTTAGTGCGTCAGATATAAGATCCTCCTCTAAAAGCGAATTACCGATGTCATATCCGACGGCTTTTAAAAACGTAAACGCCATGCCGCCTCCGATGATGAGCTTATCGACTTTAGGAAGTAAATTTTTAAGCGCCTGAAGCTTGCCGCTTACTTTGCTGCCGCCCGTTACAGCTACAAAAGGACGCGCAGGATCTTTAATAAGGTCTTTGGCGAATTTTATCTCTTTTAGCAATAAAAATCCCGCCGCCTTATGCGCCTCATCGTAGAATTTCGTAATCGCCTCTACCGAAGCATGCGCGCGGTGACATACACCAAAAGCGTCGTTGATATAAAATTCCGCGTAGCTTGCGAGCCTCTTAGCTAGTGCTTCGTCGTTTTTGCTCTCGCCCTTTTCGAAGCGCAGATTATCTAGCAGAAGCACTTCGCCCTTTTTAAGCGAATTTACCGCAGCTCCTGCCTCCTCGCCCGCGACGTCGGAGACAAATTTTATCTCGCGCTCCAAAAGCCTAGATAGCCTCTTTACCACAGGCTTTAGGCTAAGTCTTTCTTCGTATCCGTTTTTCGGGCGCCCTAAATGACTGGCTAAAATTACCGCGCAGCCCTCGTCTAAGCAATATTTAATCGTAGGGATAGACGAACGGATGCGACGATCGTCCGTAATATTACAAAACTCATCCATCGGCACGTTAAAATCGCACCTGATAAAAACGCGCGCGCCCTCTTTAAATTTCAAATCTTTAATCGAAAGAATTTCGCCCATCTTATTTCCTTCTTTTTGCCGCATATAAGGCTAAATCTATGAGGCGCTCGCTATATCCCCACTCGTTGTCATACCAGCTCATCACTTTTATCAGATTGCCGTCAATTACCTGCGTGCAGTCGCTAGCTACGATGCTGGAGTATTCTGAAGTACAAAAATCACTGCTGACACGGCTATCGTCGTCTACGAGCAAAATTCCTTTCATCTCTTTAGAGGCATAGCGGCGGAAAATTTCATTTAGCTCCTCGGCACTCGTTTGTTTACGCGTTAGCACCGTTAGATCAACCATCGAAACGTTAGCCACCGGCACGCGCACAGATTGCCCGTGCATCCTACCGCTTAGCTGCGGAAGTACCTTACTAATCGCTTTTGCCGCGCCCGTCGTGGTCGGAGCGATATTAAGAGCCGCGGCGCGTGAACGGCGAAAATCCTTGGCTTTTACATCGACTAGACTCTGTCCATGTGTATAGGCGTGAATCGTCGTCATAAGACCCTTTTCGATACCAAGCTCATCGTCTAAAATTTTTGCAATCGGAGCTAGGCCGTTAGTGGTGCAGCTAGCGTTTGAGATGACGCGCTGTCCTGCATAAGCGCCCTCATTAACGCCGATTACGAAAGTAGGCGTATCGTCCTTGGCAGGCGCGCTCATTACGACTACGCCGATACCGTTATCTATGAACGGCTTGCATTTTTCGCTCGTTAAAAACGCACCAGTACATTCAAGCACAGCTTCTGCACCATCGCCCGCAAAATCAAGCTCTGCAGGCTCTCTGGTGGAATAGACGCGGATCTTTTTTCCGTCTACGGCTATGCATTCGTCGCTTATAATTTCTACTTTTTTACGAAACTCGCCGTGAACGGTGTCGTATTGAAGCAGGTATCTCGTAAGCTCGCGCTTAGCGGTATCGTTGATCGCCACAAGCTCTATATCGTCCCTGCTTAGCGCAATTCTAGCCGCGCACCTACCGATCCTTCCAAAGCCGTTAATTGCGATTTTTACTGCCATAAGGTTCTCCTTATTTGGGATGTTTTCAGCTGGAATTTTACTAAATTTGGGTTAATCTTTGATTAAATAAAAAGTCACGAAATCTAGGATTTACTTTTTGGCTATATAATTCGCGAACTTTTTTTAAAGGAGAAAAAATGAGACGAATTGTATTCTCGTCATTAGCGGCAATCGCGATTTTAAGCGGATGCAACCAACCTAAGGCCGATACGGCTCCGCAGCAAAAGCAAGAGTCCGTAGCGCATACGATCGTATTTCTACTCGGAGATACCGGAGATAAGCGCATCAGCCTTAGCTCGAACGATATGTTCGCAACGGGCGTGTTAACCGATGAAAAGGGTAAAAAGCATAATCTCAAACGCGCGGCTTCCGCAAGCGGCATAATGCTTACGAACGACGAAGGTATCGAGCTTCTTTTCAAACGCGGAGAGGGAGTGTATACACCGGGAAAAGGCAAGAAAGATATTCCGGTAACCTACACCGAGCACGA
>NZ_CALLWC010000008.1 GCF_938015785.1 uncultured Campylobacter sp.
CAACTTGGTGAAGTTGCTGAATACCGTGGTTTGAAATCTTTCTATAACTTGTCAAAATAATTCAGCTATAATATGAATCGGCTAGTTCTGCTAGCCGATTTTTTCTTTAATAATATTGGTAACTTTTAGGAGGGCGATATGCAAAATTTAGAACAAAATCAAATTCCCGCCGCCGAGCGAGGATTTTTTAACCTAATGTCGCTAGCCATCATCGCTCTCGTGGCACTCCCGGTCGGCATAGCCTGTTTGATACTGGGCTTTGGTATGGGAGATAGCCCGTGCGTGATGTGCTGGTCGGAGAGGATCACGATGATAGCCATCAGTCTTATCGCGCTTTTTATCCTTAGATACGGTCTAAGACCCGGCTACGTCGCGGCGCTTTTACTGATGGCTTGTTGGGGGATGTTCAACGGCTTTATCCATTATAGCCTTGATGGGACGTTCGGCGGCTATCTCGACATAAAGCAGGGTTTCGGGCTTGAAATTTTAGGTGCGCACACGCAGCTTTGGGTCATCGTCGTAGATTTTTGCGTAATCGCGTTTTTGGCGGTCATATTTTTATGCAGCAAAAATTTAGGCGAGATAATGCAAAAAAGCACAGGCGGCGAATACGGCGAGTTTTTGCGCTATCTGCCTCTGGGCAAAATTGCAAATTTAATCTTCATCGTCATCATCGCCGCAAATTGCGCACAGGCCTTCATCGTCTCAGGCCCGCCGCCGTATCTGGGCTCTAGCACGCCGGCTAGGCTAAGTCTTGATCCCGCCAAATGGTTTTGGGAAAAAGATCACTGGCAAAGTGCACTTGATTTTAGATTCGATTGGAATCCGGAGCTTCCGGATCTGCCAAACTAAGGAGCAAAAAGATGAAAAAGCTGATGATTTTTACGGCGCTAGCGGCTCTGGCGTTTGGGTTTGAGTTTAATCTCGATAGCAAAGCGGGCGCGCTCGAGGGCGTGAAGGAGCTCGGCGCGCCGAGTGCGGAAGTGAGTTTAAGCTTGCAAAACGACGCGCCGATTACGGGAGCGGACTACGACGCAGATAAAAAGCAGTTCGCGCTGGTTTCTAAAAATAACGAATTTTACGTTGCGGACGAAAATTTAAAGCCGCTTAGATACGGCAAGCACGATCGCCACTTTATAATGGAGATGGAGGCGACCGTGGGTGCTGCGTGGTACAAAAACGAGCTCGGCATGATAAGCTTTAATAAAACTTTCGTATTTTATGAGCCTACGGACGGGCTTAGTGCAGAGGAACAAAATAGCCAGTGGAGGCACTTGAGCGAGGGCTGGGATAAATGGAAGCTAAACGATCTTAGCAACAAAGGGCGCTTCTCCACGCTTCGAGCGAAGCAGCAATATATCCTCGGCTGGGATTACGACGCGGCTGCGAATAAATTTATCGTTGCGTCCGTACCTAGCGACGTGAGGGACTATTGGAGCATAGCGGTATTTGACGGCGACGATAAGATGATTTTGGAGGAATTTATTCCGCAAATCGGCTCAAATTTAAAGCTAAAAGAGGGCAGGAGCCTAGGCGAATACTATGTCACGGGCATAGACGCTCAGCCTGACGCAGTTTATCTTTTGAGTAAAAATTTCTCGACCATTTTAAAGCTAAATTTGCAAACTCACAAGATTGAGGATGCATATAGCTTTAGCGGAGCGGCAAACGCAAGGGCGCTTGCGGTGAAGGACGGCAAATTTTATGTTTTTTCGCGCGAAGGCAAAGAAAATAAAGTTTTCATATACGATATGAAGTAAAGCCCACATTTAAGGAGAAGAGATGCAAAGACGTTCTTTCTTAAAAGGCGCGGGAGCGGCTCTAGCTACGGCGGGAACCTCTCCAAGCCTATTTGGTATGGAGCAGTTTGAGGTGGATTTTAAACCAAAATCCTATAAAAACGAGCAGGGCGTAGAGTATCACTATCTCACCTGTCCTAGAAACTGCCGCGACGCCTGTTCGATGATCGCAGAGATCAAAGACGGTAAGATGGTTAGAATCAAGGGCGATCCGAAGCACCCTCTAACGCAAGGCACGGTCTGCGTCAAAGGTCATACTTACGCAATGCATCTATACAACGCCGATCGCATAATGTATCCAATGAAGCGCGTCGGTAAAAAGTGTGAGGTTAAATGGGAGCGCATCAGCTGGGATCAAGCGCTAAAAGAGATAGCCGCGAAGCTTACCGAGATCAAGGCAAAATACGGTGGCGAGGCGCTGACGGAATTTGTCTATTCGGGCAACGAGGGGCATATCTCAAAGACGATCGCGCCGGGAAATTTCTTTGAAAAATACGGCGCTACGAGGCTTGTGCGTAATCCATGCGACTGGCCGCGCTATGCGGGTACGCCGAGCGTCATCGGCACGGATTTTTCAAAAGACGCGCTAGAAGTCGATGAGAGCGATATGTATATCAGCTGGGGCTCAAACGAAGCCTACACGGCGGTGCACTGGATTAGATTTGCCCACCGCGTCAAAAAGCGAGGCGGCAAGATCATCGTCATAAATACGATCAGAATTCCGCTCGCAAACCAGGCCGATATGTTTATCCAGCTAAAGCCTTCAAGCGATCCGGCATTTTGTCTAGCGGTCTGCAAATTTTTGATAGAAGAAGATCTATATGATCATGAATTCGTAGAAAAATATACAACCGGCTTTGAAGATCTAGTACATGAGTGCTCACTCTACACTTATGGCGAACTATCTGAAATGTGCGGAGCAAGCGTCGATCAGATCAAAGTCTTTGCGCGAGAATACGCCCACGCCAAAGCGCCTGCCATTATGCACGGCGACGGCGGGCAAAGGCACTTTAACGGCGCAAGGCTCGTGCGAGCGGTTACTTTCTTGCCGGTACTTACGGGTTGCCTTACAAAACTTGGCGGCGGATTATTCTGGGCTTACGTGCACGTAAAGGGCTGCTTTAACTTCGATAACTGCATGCCAGATCTTTCGCCGAAAGACGCGGAAGGCAAAAAGATAGAGCGCCAGCAAATAAGCTATAT
Source organism: uncultured Campylobacter sp. (assembly GCF_938015785.1). Classification (GTDB taxonomy): domain Bacteria; phylum Campylobacterota; class Campylobacteria; order Campylobacterales; family Campylobacteraceae; genus Campylobacter_B. The sequence continues at coordinate 3,003 of NZ_CALLWC010000008.1, forward strand.
AGAATTTGGTAAAGGTATCCAAAAGGAAAATCCGACCTATCTAGGCAAGCCGATAAATACGGTAATTCGAGCCTGTATCAACTATAACTCAAATTTGATGGTAACGGCGCCGAATACGAATTTAATCAAAAAACGCGTGATGGACGACGATTTTTTCTTGGTAGTCATCGATCCTTACGATACCGACACCTGCGATTACGCTGACTACGTATTGCCGGGCGTTACTTTTATGGAGAGTGAGGACATTCAAAACGATCAAATTTCGGGCTACGTCTGCTACAACGCCCAAAGCGTCAAGCCGCTGGGCGAAGCCAAGACGAATTTGGAATTTTTTAACGCTCTAGCCAAGGCGATGGGATATACCGAGGAGTGCTTCGATTGGGATAGCGAGACGGTTTGCAGGCGGTTTTTGGATACGGAATTTGCCAAAAAGCAAAACATCACCTACGAAAAACTAAAAAGCGTAGGCTGGATCAAGCCGTTTAGAACGCCTGAGACGATGAAAGATCAGTTCCCTTACTACCCTTATGCGCCGAAGGACAAGCTGGTATTCGGCACTAAAAGCGGCAAGTGCGAGCTTTACTCCGAAGCTTTCAAGGACGCAGGCTATCATCCGGTGATCGATCTTGACGACGATTGGGATTACTACGAAAGGCATAAAAATTTCGGCAAAGATTATCTGAAAAAGTATCCGCTTTATTTTATGACGCCGGGCACGCAGCTTCAGGACAACTCAAACTGGGGCAATATGCCTTACATCCTAAAACGCGTCATCGTAAAGGGTAACGCCGAGCTATTTATGACGCGCGAGGATATGCTGGCGCGCGGTATCAAAGAGGGCGATACGGTTGAGGCCACGAATGAAAAGGGCACGGCGGTATTTACGGCGGTTGAGTCTAATCAGATGCAGCCTGGAATCGTTTATGCATGGAATAATATCTGGGTTAAAGTCACCAAATCTCGCACGGGAGCAAACATCCTTTGCTCGGACGGAGTGAGCGATTTGGGTAACGGATCGACCTATACTGCAAGCTTTTGTGAAGTAAAAAAAGCTGCGCAGCAGATGCAAGGTTGAGGTGCGCTTGTCTTGCGGACTTATACGTCGTTGGTTTTAAAATTTCAATGCTCACGCACGCTTTAGTGCGCTCCGCTTGAAATTCCAAAAACCGCCTAGTCTAAGTCGCGCAATACTTCGCGATTAATGTTTAAATTTTAGGCGATACGGAGCTTAAAAGCAAGAAAATACGACGCGACCGAAAGTCGTGTCGTGCTCTAGGCGGGTGCAGGAAGCGCTTGCGCTTCCGCTCGTAGGGCGACTTTGTTCGCCCGAGAAGTAAAGGAAGAAAAAATGAAACGAAAACAAGGATTTTTATTTGATTACAACTTTTGCATAGGTTGTAAGGCGTGTGAAATTTCATGTCAGGTCTATCATAACCAAGATCCCGACATCAACTGGCGCCACGTCGATATGGTGCTCATCCATGAAGACGAGATCGAAAAGGAAATTTTCATCTCGCATTCGTGCCATCATTGTGAAGAGCCTGCGTGTATGGATGTTTGTCCCGTGGGAGCTTACATTAAACTCGAAAACGGCATCGTTCAGCCGCTGCACGATAAATGCATCGGCTGCGGATACTGCATCGTAGCCTGTCCTTACGGATCGATAACCAAAGGCAAAGATGGCAAAGCGCAAAAGTGCAATCTCTGCGCCGAGAAGCTCGAGCGCGGCGAGGAGCCTGCGTGCGTAGCGGGCTGTCCTTGCGACGTGCTAAAGCTAGTCGACGCGGGCGTGAGCGATAGCGCGGGGATGGAGAAAGAGATGCCGGGCTTTAAGCGCTTTTTTACGAAGCCGAATATCCGCTTCTATCCTCGCATGAAGCTCAACGAGTTTATCCACTAAGGATAAAAAGATGCGTAATTTAAAGCAGAGCCTTTGCGTCGAGGACTTTTTGAGGCAGGTATTTTTGCTGCCTCTTACCGGTGAAAATTTGGACGAGCTTTTAAATTTGACGCAGGATTTTGCGCCTAAGCTTAAAGAGCATAAATTTATCCTCGAATTTGCCGAATGCAAAAGCGAGCCAAGCTTAATTGATGAAATTCGCTACGAATTCAATAGGCTCTTCGTAGGTCCTAAGCGCCCCAAAGCCGAGCCTTACGAGTCGGTGTATTTCGACTATCAAACGATGTTCGGGGCAAAGACGATGCAGGTGCGAAGCTTTTACGAGAGCTCTGGGCTAAAACTCGAGGATGCGCAGCTTGATAAATTTCCCGACGATTTCATCGGGTACGAGTTGCAATATCTTTATTTTTTAAGTTTTAGCGCGCTAAAAGCGGAGGATGAGGCTAAATTTAACGAATTTTTGCGTAAAAAGGCGGAATTTATCGCCGCTCATCCGTCGCAGTGGTTTTACAAATTTACCGCTCGTTGCGACGAGCACGCAAATTTAGACGTTTGGAAGAGTTTCGGGAGCTTTTTAAATCTCTACTTAAATAGCGAGATGGATGCGCTGAAAAGTGCGCTAAAAGATCCTGAAATTTTTAAAAATTTAAAGGAATGACAATGGTACAGACGACTTGGGGATGGCTCATAGTCATCTATCTATTTTTAGGCGGTTTAGGCGCCGGGGCGTTTTTGTGCTCGGCTTTGGCTTACAAGGGCTTTTTGGGCTCTTTAAACGAGAGGTTTTATAAATTCGGCTTCCTGCTAGCGCCCGTTGCGGTGATAGCGGGAACGGCGCTTTTGCTATTTGACTTGGCGCCGAGCGCTGCGATAAATCCTCTTAAAATTTTACAGCTCTACACGCGTCCGGTATCGATGATGAGCATAGGTACGTATCTACTTACGTTTTTCATCGTGGTTAGCGTTTTAGTGCTTTTGCAGATCAAAAAGAACGGTAAAATTTGCGATATGATGCTCACGCTCGGAGCTATTTTGGCGCTTGGAGTGATGGGATATACGGGGCTACTGCTTTACGTCGTAAAGGCGATCCCGCTTTGGGCTAGCGTATGGCTGCCGATTTTATTTACGATCTCCGCGATCTCCACGGGGCTTAGTGCAAATGCCGCCGCTACGCTAAATGCAGGGCACAGGCTAAGCCACTGCGCGCATAAATTTCACGTCGTATTAGTCGCACTTGAGATCGTTGCGGTACTAGCGCTATTTGCTAGCGTAAGAAGCGAGGCTGCGGGTATGGCTAGCGTAACTAAGATAGTCAGCGGCTCGCTTGCACCGATGTTTTGGATAGGCTTTGTTGTGTTTGGGCTTACTATGCCGCTGCTCGGCGGAAGCAAATTTATGCTTCGCAGCTGCAGCGTGAATGCGGACGGTAGCATCTGCGCGCACAGCGGCGAGGAGGTAAAAAGCTGTGTTTATAACGAATACGGCGTGCTTGTGGGCGGATTTTGCCTAAGAGCGTTTATCGTGCTCGGCGCGGTCTATATATTTTAGGTCATTAAGGTAAAGCTTTATTGCTTTACCTTAAAATATGCTAGTTAAATTTTTGACCAAATAGCCAAGTGTTTTGATCTTCGCTAATTTGGAGTATTACTTTTGATTCTATGAATTTTTTATCTTCATCATTTAATATACCTGTATCGTCATTTAATATCTCATTAAATGAAGTATCTCCTATATTTACAAAATACTGCAAATTGTTATCTCTAACCTCGTCTAATATGATCTTGAATATGGTGGCTTTTTGCCTTTTGTCCATTTCTGAAAATAGCTCGCCATCATGTGCTAAAAAACCTAAGATATTAGGATTTAATGTATAAAGCAACATGTCATAACAAAAGGTCTTCACATTTCCGATAGATAAAGAACCGTCTTTAGGAATTTCCACATCTATATTAAACAAATTTTTTGCATTTTGAGTCATTGTGATTTTAAGAGAGCCTCCGTTGTTGTTATAAAATTTTTTAACGATATCTCTAAATTTGTTTTCTATAGCATCAAGCTTAAGCTTATTGTCCTCTATATATTTAATTGTATCCTTTTTGATTTCTGCTATTTTATAGTCGATATTGGTCTTATCTTTTTGAAAATTCTCTAAAGTTACGCTATAAATTTCTAAGTCTTTTTTTTCTTTTTCTAGCGTCAATATCCTGTCTTTCAATACATCCCGCTCTTCTAATGCACCGCTATTTTTTAGGTCTTTTAAAAGTTGGTCTCTTTGATCCCCTATCATATCTCTATCGTGTTCTAGCTCTTTTAGCCTTTGACGTATCTCATCTATTTCTGCCGAGATTCTATCTTTTCTACTTTTCGCTAATTGATTATGAAAGGCTTGAGCTTCATTGAGCCTTTTAAAAACTTTATCTTCAAAAAATATTTTAGCTTCATCATAGATATTTTTTATCTCTTCTAGGTCTATACTTATATTTTCGGACGTGAGTAAATTTGTCTCTTTTATCGCCATATTTGTTTGGAGTTTATAAATTTCATTTCTAATATTATTTAAATTTCCAGTCAAAGAATTTGCACGCTCTTTTAATTCATTATAGTTTTTAGCTACAATAAATCGATTTAAATTCTCCTGCGTACTTAGTATCTCATCCTCTATATCTTTGATATTTCTTTTTGGTGCTTGTTTTTCATATTTTTCTAGTTCTGTCTTGGCGTCATTTAAACTCTTTAGTGCATTTTTTAGCTTGTAATTTTCCTCTTGCAACTTTATATCCATACCCAACAAAAAAAGATTAACAAGTCTTTGATTGTAATCATTTATATCCATGCCTTGCTGTCTTAACGTATCATAATATCCGCTTCTTCTGGCAAAACAATTAAATACCTGTCTAAAAGAAATTTTATTAGATTTTATTGTTTGACTAAAAATGTTATTTAGTTCGGTTGCATAAGTTTTTTGATTGTATTTCTTATCATTTATATTCCACTTATTCTCTCCAAATTTTTTCTCTACCGTATAGTTTTTATTACCATGTATAAAACTTAAACTAAATTTTCCATAGTCTTTTAAAAAATCTTTCATTTTTTGCGAAACTGTTGCATTTAGCATATAGTGAAGCATTTCTAATGACAAGCTTTTGCCTATGCCATTTACTGTATCTTTTTGATCGTGGTTTAGCTGTTTTCCTACTACTATGTTTAGATCTTTATTAAATTTTAAAGCTTTAAATCTTGGATTATCGCAAATTAAGCTCAATAATATCATTATCGCTCCTTATTTTGCCGATTATAAATAAAAAATCTATACACAAAAGCATTTTTTCAATAGTAATTTCTTTAAAGTAAACTCCATTTAGCTCTCTAAGTAGATCGTCTGTATTAATACTGCCATTTTTTAAAATTTTAAGTATATATGCAGATATGCTAATTATTGAATCAACTGGTTTAACTATTTTAGTCGGCATTATCATTTTTTGCACCTATATCACAAATTTCAAAGAAATAACTAATAATTATCCGAGTTATGTTTGTTTCATTAAAATCTTTTACATCAAAGTAGCTTGTAATCTCATTATATAGCTCGATAAATATTTTATTAAAGTCTAAAGAATTATAAAAATCATAGTGTAGTTCATCGACACCTTTTATTTCTATGTTGCCAACATTAGTATTTACCCCTTTGATATGTTTTAACAATATCACCCTATATATTTCATGTACTATAAAGTCCTGCAAATCAGACATTGTTATATCGTCATTGAGCTTTTCTATGCTATCTCTATAATCTAATCCGCGCCTAATTTCAACACTTATTCTTTCGTTGAGATGATTTATCTCTAGTTTTTTACCGACTTCTTTCGCATTGTTAAAATCATCTAAAAAATTGATATCTCTTTTTCGGTATTGCCTTAAGATATGCTTGATTACTAAATTTAAAACCATCTCTGTTGTATAGTTTTTTAAAATTTGGGTATCAAAAAAATTATAAGTTTTTTCCAGTTTTGTTTGCTCTAGATTGTTGATATCTTTTAATAAGTCTTTTGTATCTATTAGACATTTTTCAACATCTATACTATATTTGTTTCTCCATTCATCAAAACTACTATCACGCAGACTAGGTTTGTCTAACAAATATAAGATTTTGATTTTAAAATCCGGTTTTGTTTCTAAAATTTTAAGAGTATTATCTATTTTTGCTTTTATTTTTGTCGAAGTAACTTGGATAAAAATTTTATTTTTATCATCTACTAGGTCAATATACTCTGCATTTTTATTGTCGGCATTGGCATTTTCAAGATCATATCCATATATAACGTTTAGCATATCTCTGTAGAGATTTTCGGAATATATATTCAGAGAGTAATCATTTAAAACCTGTCTTTGTTCTATTTGATATCTAGTTAAAGCAATACCTTGATTTATACTTTTTATCAAATTTTCTCGATTCATATTGCTCCTTTGCATTTTCATTATATAGAATTTTGACTAAAAATATTGTAAAGAATAAGAAATATACAAAATATAACCTTCATTGTTATAAAGTGGTATTGTTGTATAAAATTCTTTATTTTAATGTATAAAGCCGCCAAAGACGGCTTAAATTTCACCTCTGGAAAATAAAAATTTTATTCACGCCGCCTTCTCTGGACGCGACGTAGAATTTACCCTCTTTGATAGCGATCGCATGGGCATCGCTCGCGCCTTCAAAGCTATAAATCTCCACGATCTTTCTGCTGCGCGGATCAAGCTTTAGGATGCTTGAGTATTGCTTCGAGAGTAGATAAACAAACTCGCCGCTCGCATCCATACCCGTGATATAGTAGTCGTTTATATCCCTGCCGTCCTTTACGCCGAGAGCCTCATCGAAGCTCGGCACGAACTCGCTCGAGAGCAGATTGTCGGCATCGCTAAAGCTCGCTACGCTCCAGCTTGCTTTGATGTCGTCGGGTACGCTAGCGACGAAAAACTCGCCGTAGAAATCCGAGTGATCCCACGAAAGGATGAACTGCTGCTTAGCGCGCACGGTGGAGTAGCGGTCCTTGAAGTCGAGCGTGAAATTTTCGTATCCGTCGTGCAGATAGCGCCACGCTTTGTTTGCTTCCTCTTTGCTTTGGTTCGGTGCAGGCTTGAAAAACTCATAGGTTTTATTATAGCTCATGAGCCCTACCGAGCCTTTAAAAAAACTCGCCGCGACAGTTTCTTCCATCTGCATTATCCAATCGGGCGTGCTTCGTAGATAGCTTTTTACGGTTTTTAGCTCGCCGTCCATTTCGTAGAGCTCGAATTTTAGCGTGCCGAGCAAGAAGCTTCCGCTCGCCGCGTCGTAGTCAAGCCCCGTGACGGGATTATTGTTGTTTAAATTTAGCGTTATCTCGCCGCTTTTGCGTAGAGGCGTTAAATTTGTCACTGCGCCATCCGCAGGATTTAGATTAAACTCACCGCCAAACGCCAGTGTGGCGCACAATAGGGTTAAATTTAGAAATCTTTTCATCTTCAGCCTCACTTCGGTAAATTCGGTAGTTTTGGATTCCAGCTTTCGCGAAAATCAATTTCGGTTTCTTCCCAGTGATCAAGCTCCCAAAACCACTTTGACGGATCGATGCTCATGCGCGAAGGCGTCGCGGAGGCTAGATAGGGCGGCGGGCCTGCGGTGATAAAGGCCTGCACGCAGTTAAAAGCCATAATGATCGCAAAGACCGCAACTGCAACTTTGCCTAGCGCAAATTTGGGTAAAACCGCGCCGTATGCGCCCTCTTCGCTTTTTTGCATTATTTTACCTACGTTTTTGCCTAGCAGCAAAATCACGCCCAAAAATATAATGACGCAAAAATGCACCACTACGACCCAAAACTGCGTGTGCGCGCCTAAAATTTCGAGCCCGAAGCCCTGCTTTATGTCGAGGTATCCTCCGCCCGTGCCGTCTAGGCTGTAATGCAAAAAGCCGTCGTATAGCCCAAGGCATGCTAAAAAGAGGATTACGGCTAGGTATTTGACAGCAAATCCGTATCTAACGATCAGCAAAGCCACGAATGAGATCGCTACCATGCAAAATCTCTCGTGCCAGCACATGATGCAGGGACTATCGCCCATACCAAAGCCCAAAACAAGGCATGCGATACCTACGGGCAAAGCGATGAGAGCGAGTGCCGCGAGGGCGAAAAGATTGAAAAATCGCTTTTCATCTTCGCCCCAGCTCGGCAAATTTTCGGAGCCGTTCGCGAAATTTTGATTTTCCATTACTCGCTCCTAAAAATTTCCCATAGGCACGACGGCAAATTTATTCACCCACGCCATCATGATGACGAGTATAGCGATACCCGCGATACCAAAGCCCATAACTGCGCGCTTTTTCTCAGGTCTAAACCACAACAAAAGGCCCGCGACGAGAAACATCAGAACCATTAAAAATTCCATATTTTCTCCTTTCTTACTGAAATTTAATATCGTAAAAATATTACTATTTTGCTTATTAGACGCATATTAAAAATTGTGTTTTTATCAGTGTAAATAAATTTTTTATGAAATTTTATGATACTAAAATAGCTATTTTTAAGAAAATTTTTTCTATTTTAGCTTGATTTAAATTTATTTAAAAAGTTTCGATTGACTTGATTTTGCCTATGCGGGTCGCGTGATAAAACGCCACACGATTGAAATTATAAAATTTAGCAACAAGATGGGCAATGACTTTTAGCGTAGCAGCAAGCGAGTGGGGGCAGTTATCGTTACGGTATAGGCGCGCTTTCTTGTAGTGTGATACCCCCTTACAGCGTGTTAGCCATACTGCACGCAACTATTCTCTTGTGTCTTGGTTACCCCTCTTATGACGTGCCTATTTTTCTACCAGGCGTTTGTTTCTGTCGCGGATGCTACTTTATTGCGTAGTTATTTCGGCTTACGCTCGACATAAAATTTTTAAGATTGCCGAAGCTCATCCAAGCCGACTGTTTTAATTTTACCTGCTTCTTAGCCTCGAAGCCTCTGCGCGTGAGCTTTAGGCGGCATGCCGAATATCCTCGCGTACTCCCTACTGAATTGCGACAGGCTTTCGTATCCGACGTCAAAGGCCGCTTGAGAAGCCGTGCTATCGCTATTTTGCAAGATATATCTAGCTTCCTGCAGTCTAATGCGCTTTTGAAAATCAAGTGGGCTTAGCGCGGTAATTTTTTTGAAATTATGGTAAAACGACGACGGACTAATGCCGAGCTCGGCCGCCAACTCGCGCATGTTGATCGGCTCTTTGAAGCGGCTTTTAATTTCCCTCATTGCGCGCGCGATGGAGTTTTCCGTCGTGCCCTGCATAACGAAGCGGCTGAGAAATCCCCCGGCGCCGCTCAAGATCAGCGTGTATAAAATTTCTTTTATCGCTAGCCGCCCGAGGTGCTTTAGGCTCGCAGGCTCCCGCCGTAGCAAAGAGATGAGCCTAGAAACGGCGTCCGCGATCTCGTAGCTCATATCGCCGAAGTATAGGCTGCTTTCAAGTCTGCCCGCGCGGCTCTGCCTCTCTATCACCTTTAGCGCTTCAAGAATGTCCTCGCTTTGAAATTTAATGCTTACCGATAGAAGCGGGTAGTGCTCTACTCGCCCCAAAGCGGCAGGCCGTTTGCGCAAAGTAGGAATTTTTGCGTGTCGTAGCGATACTGCTTGCCGCTAAATTCTACCATTTTGCCGCCGCGCAGACACAAGCACGCGCTGGGCTCATAGATCGTCGCGTGAAGTCCGGGCTTTCTTTGACGGTAGAATCTAGCGTTTCTATAGGCGTCTGAACGTATCCATAGGCGAGATACAGCTCGCCGGTGATCTTTGCGGCGTCTTTTAAAATTTTATCTGCTTTGTTCATCTAAGCTCCTTTAAATTTACGCAGGTTATACTTAAATTTGCACGATTAGGCAAGGAATTTACAGTATCGTGCTACCGCAAAATTTTAAAAAAGGCTATAATTTGACCAACTTTATTTCAAGGAGATAAGATGACAAATTTTAGTTTTTGCAACCCCGTGAGGATAGAATTTGGCAAGGGTAAAGAGGAGCATATCGGGCAGTATATGAAGGAATCGGGCGCGAAAAAAGCTCTCGTACTATACGGCAGCGAGCGCGTGCGAAAGAGCGGTCTGATGGGCGTCGTGGAGAGCAGCTTAAAGGCAAGCGGTATAGAATTTACGCAGCTTGGCGGCATAAAATCAAATCCCGTGCTAAGCAAGGTAAACGAAGCGATCAAGCTCGCTAAAGAATTCGGCGCCGATAGCGTGCTTGCTGTGGGTGGCGGAAGCGTGCTGGATTCCGCAAAAGCCGTAGCCGCAGGCGCCTGCTACGAGGGAGACGTGTGGGATTTTTTCATCGGCAAAAGTCCGAGCGCCGCGCTTAAAATTTTTGACATCATCACCCTTGCCGCGACAGGCTCGGAGATGAACTGCGGCGGCGTGGTAACTAAGGAGCAGACCAAGCAAAAATACGCAATCAGCGCGCCGTGTCTATACCCGAAGGTCTCGGTCATAAACCCGCAGCTGCAAGCAACCGTCAGCCGCGAGTATCTCGTATATAGCGCGAGCGACATCATCGCGCACAGCATCGAGGGGTATTTTACCGCTAGCGTCCATCCGGATATCGTACGAGCCTATATCGAAGCCAATATCAAAACCGTCATACGCACGACTGAAGCTCTGCTCGCAGATCCGAGCGATTACGACGCGCGCGCCGAGTTTGCGTGGGCTGCGACTATGGCGCTAAATGGGCTAACCTACGTGGGCGTGGGCGGCTTCGGCTATCCGAATCATATGATCGAGCACGCGATGAGTGCAGTCGTGGACTGCGCGCACGGAGCCGGTCTTAGCGTGGTAATGCCTGCGTGGATGAGGTGGTATAAGGATAGGAATTTAAGCGCGTTTGAGCGTTTTGCTCGTGAAATTTTCGGCCTTAAAAGCGCAGATGAAGGCACCCTGGCACTTAAAGCGTGGTTTGATAAGATTGGTACGCCTACTAGCCTCGCGCAGCTTGGCATCGAAGGCAAGGTGCTAAATGAGGTCATAGACGTAGCCGCGACAAACGCCAAAGCGTGGAATATGGCGGAGCTTTACAGCCGCGAAAATATCGCTAAAATTCTTGAGCTGGCAAGATAAATTTAAATGGAGTAAATTGGTTTATGGCTTTAGCCTCTTGCTTTGACTTTTGATTTTCGGACGGTCGTTAAACCGTCAGAATTTATCATTTTGGATTGAGCTCTTTTAAATATTTGGCTAGCCGACTTTGCCTATTTACTTGCTAAATTTGAGAAAGCGGGCCGGTGGATATTCGCAGCTTGCTATTTTATAAATTTTGCTAAAATTCAAAAAATCAAGGAGGCACAATGAGCAAGATAGATGAAATTTGTAAGTATTTGGACGCTAAATTTAGCTCAGACGGCAAGATACAAAGCGATATAAAGGAGCTATTTGTCTACCGAGCAAGCGTGCCGACCGAGTTTTTAACCGGCGTTTACGAACCGGCGCTTTGCATGGTTTTTAAAGGCTCAAAACTAGCCAAAGTCGGTAATGATTTTTACGAGTACGACGAGCAGCGCTATCTGCTAGCCGCTACGCATATCCCAGCCGTTGCGAAGATCAAAGGCTGCCCGTATCTAGCCATAAAGATCAACTTTGAGCTAGAAGATATCTTGGGCGTGATCGAGAGTATAGGCGGCACCGAGAGCAAAAAGGGCGAGTTTGCAGGGCTAGCTCTTGGGGCGGTAGACGATGAGCTGCTTGAAGCCGTATTTAAATTTATCCGTTTGCTAGAGCGTCCAAACGATGCTAAATTTTTAGCAAAGCTCGCGATAAAGGAAATTTTATACATACTCTTAAAGGGCGAAAACGGCGATTTCCTACGCCAATACGCAATGCTAGAAACCATAGAAAACCGCGTTACGCGCGCTGCCAAAGAGATAAAATCAAACTACACCGAGGCGATAAATATCGAAAATTTAGCCAAAAAGCTCGGTATCAGCGCATCGTCGCTATATCATAACTTCAAGCGTATCACGACGCTTAGTCCGCTTCAATTTCAAAAAAAGATCCGTCTCGAAGAGGCAAAAAAACTCTTATTAAATCAAAATTTAGACGCCGCAGAGGCCGCATTTGCCGTCGGTTACGCGAGCCCTTCGCAGTTTAATAGAGAGTACTCCAGGATGTTTGGCATGCCTTCTAAGGCGCACGTCTTAGCCATAACGGGCGCTTAAATTTAGTACGGGCAGGCCTGCTGCTCCTCTTGTTGATTTTATCTCCCAAGCTTCTTTTATCTAAATTTACATTTTTGACCCACCATAACTACAAATTTTGATCTAAATTTTGCATTTTTTATAAAATTTGCAGAAATAGGCAATGATTTTGCAGGATCGTTCTACCGCCTATTTTCTAAAACTGTTATAATCATTTCAGTTTAAAAATCAAAATTACAAGGAGTAAAAATGCAGTATTTAATCTTAAACGACGGCAACAAAATGCCGATTTTAGGCTACGGCGTGTATCAGGT
>NZ_CALLWC010000009.1 GCF_938015785.1 uncultured Campylobacter sp.
AATGTGGGATTGGTTCTTTTTGCAAGTCTTTTTGTATCTTATGCTTTTATATCTAGTAGCGTAAAAGATTATTTTAAAAGAATAGGATTTTTACTATTCTTTACTGCTATATTCTTTGCATTCATAAATTTTATAATGCCTTTCGATCCTTCATCGATAACCGATAATGATTCAAAGGGAAGCTTATGGACTGTAGCGACTAGATTTATTTTTGAACCAGAGCTTAGTCGGATATTAACAATAAGCGTGTTGGAATTTTTTATAATACTAATTCTTACATATTTTGGAAAAAATATTGTATATCTATATGATGTATTGGTAGGACAAATTGCAGCAAGAACAACTATCTTATTTCGATTTACTATCGTAGCTATTGGACTGACTGCGCTTACTTATATTGTTTTATTTCATAATACTGTTATATTATATATTATTAAATATATCTCTTATATTAGCTTTTCCATAGCTATGATTTTGTATATCATGTTTGCTGCTATGTTCTATAAAAACAGTAGTATTTTTGGATCAAAAATTTACATTTTCATTACTTTTTGTGCTGCTGCTATAGTTTATAGTAATACTTTCACTACTATCGCCTTAAATATGAATAGCATTCTTTTGTGTGCAGGGTTGGCATTCAGCTTTTTATTAAATCAAAATTTGCGCAAAATAGCCAGGATTTTACTGATCTATTGGATGCTTGTAATGGTATCTTTCATAATATACGTAAAATTTTTAATACCATATAATTGGCTTGAAAATTATCAAGGTAGTGTATTCGAGGCTAAATCCGAGACCTCATATATTCCTTTAAAAAATATTTATATGAATCAGAAATTATCTTATATTTTTGACTATATTCATGATTATGTACCTAAAAATACAGTATCTGACAAAGATTTTTACTTTTTTAACTTACCGATAATGTATCTTTTAAATGATAAAATTCCACCATATCACTTAGTAACACAATGGTTTGATGTAACTCCAACAAAACTGATTAAACAAGAATATATTAATTTCACAAATAGACCAACCAAGAACATCGTTTTATATCAATATTATAAAAAAGCGTTTGATATAAATAAAAGACTTTTGAGAAAAGATGATTTTATTCAAGAGGATTTTTATAAAGTAATGAATAAATGGGTAAAAGAGGGTAGATATAAATTTATAAACTCCTTTGTTGTACCTAATAGCTTGATGTTTAATAATGCATCTAAAAATTTAAATATTCAAACAGATGTAATAATTCAAAATAGTAACTTTTTTGATCAAAGTTATGAAAGGTTCTATTTATGGCTACAGGATAGCGGCGTAAATCTCATACAAATCACTAGAGACGGAGTCGTTTTGCAAGATATTAATAATACAATTAGGAATTCGGATATAGTAACCTTGAATGGTAATGTAGCCAATATAATGGAAATTTTACCTCAACTTGGGGTTGAGCCGATTGATAAGGCAAATTTTAATACTATAAATATTTATAGACAAAATGATAGCTATGATTAAACGACAAGCCGTCAAGTTTCTCCTCGTAGGCATCATGAATACTACCTTTGGGTATGGGCTATTTGCCCTTTTTATCTATTTGGGTCTATATTATCCTCTTGCCGTATTGTTTTCTACGATACTAGGCGTATTGTTTAACTTTAAAACTATAGGCAAGCTGGTATTCGGTAGCAGTGATAACGGTCTAATATTTAGATTTATACTAGTTTACATCATTACTTATTTTTTAAATATATTTTTTCTATGGCTTTTCAAGTGGCTTGGATTCGATAATATGTATATAAACGGTTTTTTGCTTTTGATCCCGCTAGCTGCGGTATCATTTTTATTAAATAAATTTTTCGTCTTTAGGAGATGATATGAAAAAGATCAGTATAGTTACTGCCTGCTTTAACGAGGAGGAGAATGTAGAGGAAGTCTATGCGCGCGTAAAAAAAGTTATGGAAGGATTTTCGGAGTACGCCTACGAGCATATATTTATTGATAATGCTTCTACCGATAGGACGGTTGAAATTTTAAAACGCCTAGCAAAGGATGATAAAAATTTAAAGATCATCGTAAATTCCAGAAACTTCGGGCATATCAAATCGCCAACCTATGCGCTTTTGGGTGCAGACGGAGATGCTGTTATCTCTATCGTAGCCGATTTGCAAGATCCGCCCGAGATGATTACGCAGTTTATAGAAAAATGGCAAGAGGGCAACGACTTGGTTTTGGCTATTAAGCGAGATAGCGAGGAGCGCGGCGTGATGTTTAAAATCAGAGAGTGTTATTACGAGCTCTTATCAAAACTATCTGAGATCGAAATTTTTAAGAATTTTACCGGCTTTGGACTTTTTGATAAAAAGGTCATCGCGGCTCTTAGACAGATGCATGATCCGTATCCGTTTTTTCGAGGAATGCTCGCGGAAGCCGGTTATAAGGTAGCCAAAATTCCTTACGATCAGCCTATAAGAATTCGAGGAGTTACTAAAAATAACTTTTACACGCTTTATGATATGGGGATACTCGGTATAATCTGCAATTCCAAAGTACCACTTCGGCTTGCAACCTTTATAGGTATGATAACGGGCATTTTAAGTATAATAGTAGGACTTGTGTATTTTATACTTAAGCTAATTTATTGGGACGAGATGAGCGTGGGCATCGCGCCTCTTATCATACTTTTTTCATTCGTTTCATCTGGAATTTTGTTTTTTATCGGTATAATAGGCGAATATATCGGGGCAATTTATACACAAGTGTTGAATCGCCCATTGGTATTTGAAAAAGAAAGAATAAATTTTGATTAAAGGGAGCTTTAATGAAAGTTTTAATACTAGCAGGAGGTTTCGGTACTAGGCTTGCCGAAGAGACGAGCATTAGGCCAAAGCCAATGGTAGAGATCGGCGAAAAACCGATTTTATGGCACATTATGAAAATTTATAGTTTGTATGGATTTAACGAATTTGTCATTCTACTTGGCTATAAAGGCTACTATATCAAAGAATATTTTGCCAATTATTTTTTGCATCAAAGCGATATGACTATAGATTTGAAAAATGGCAAAATGGAAGTTTTAACCAATTTTAGCGAGCCTTGGAGCGTTACGCTGTTAAATACCGGACTAAACACTATGACGGGCGGTCGTATTAAGCGAGCTCAGAGCATAGTGAGAGACGAACCATTTTTACTTACTTATGGCGATGGTGTTAGTGATATCGATATCCACGAGCTTGTAAAATTTCATAAGTCCCATGGCAAAGCGCTTACGATGACTTCCGTTCAACCGGAAGGTCGTTTTGGGGCACTAAATATAGATGACGAAAGTCGCGTGCATGAGTTTAAGGAAAAACCAAAAGGAGATGGCAATTGGATCAATGCGGGTTTCTTTGTATGCGAACCTAAGGTTTTTGACTATATTACGAATGGAGATGCGACGATATTCGAGCAAGAGCCGCTTATGAATTTGGCACACGACGGTGAAATTTTAGCGTATAAACATAACGGCTTTTGGAAACCGATGGATACGCTTAGAGACAAGCTTGAGTTAAACAAAATTTGGGATAGCGGCAACGCTCCGTGGAAAAAGTGGTAGCAATGCAAGATATGCAGGATCTATACTCCGGAATTTATAAGGGCAAAACAGTTTTGTTTACCGGGCATACCGGTTTTAAGGGCTCATGGCTTAGTCTATGGCTGGAGCGCTTGGGCGCGAAAGTGATAGGGTATTCGCTTCCGGCGCCTACAGAGCCAAATCATATAGGACTTTTAAATTTAAATATCGTCCAGGTGATCGCTGACATACGAGATCTTGCTAAATTAAACGAAGTCTTTGCAGCTTATAAACCAGACATCGTATTTCACTTTGCCGCTCAGGCGCTCGTACGCCCATCTTATGCCGACCCTATTACAACCTACGAAACCAATGTCATCGGCACATTAAAAGTCCTTGAAGCTTGCAGAAAAGCAGGCGTTCGCGCGATCGTAAATATCACCAGCGACAAGGCTTATGAAAATAAAGAATGGGTTTGGGGATATCGCGAGAGCGATCCTATGGGCGGATATGATCCATATAGCTCGTCGAAAGGCTGCGCGGATCTTCTGGCTAATTCATATCGAAACTCCTTTTTTAACGAAAAAGATTACGGCACAAAGCATCAAACGCTGCTTGCCACGTGTCGCGCAGGTAATGTCATAGGCGGCGGAGACTGGGCACAAGATAGATTGATTTGCGACGTTATGCGCGCAGCAGCTAAAAATGAAGCGGTAACGATCCGCAATCCGCATGCGACACGCCCTTGGCAGCACGTACTCGAGCCGCTTGGCGGATATTTACTCGTGGGGCAAAAGTTGCTTGAAGGGCGAAAGGAATTCGGCGGTGCGTGGAATTTCGGACCTAGCGATGATGGTGCGATTAGGGTGCTTGATGTACTAAAGAGCGCCAAGCGATATTGGGATAAGATAGAATTTAAAATCGGCTCCGACACGGATCAGCCGCATGAGGCAAATTTATTGAAGCTTGATTGCTCTAAAGCACATGCGCTGCTTGGCTGGAAGCCCGTTTGGGATAGCGAAACGGCATTTGAAAAAACTGTAAAATGGTATAAAAATTTCTACGAAAACGGCGCGATCGATACCGAACAAAATTTAAACGACTACGTAAAAAAGATGATGCGATGATAAAAGTTAGCGATTTTATAGCAAAATTTATAGCCGAGCACGAAGATACCGCAAAGACCGTATTTATGGTCTCGGGTGGCGGCAATATGCACCTGATAGATTCGCTTGGCAAAAATGAAAATTTAGAGTATGTCTGTAACCATCACGAACAGGCTTGCGCGATAGCCGCAGAGGGATATGCGCGCGTCTCAAATAAGATCGGTATCGCGTATGTTACCACAGGCCCCGGCGGGACAAACGCGGTTACCGGCGTTTACGGTGCCTGGGTGGATTCGATCCCTACGATGATCATATCGGGACAAGTGAAATTTCAGACGACCATTGCTTCGCAACCCGAGTTAAATTTACGTCAGCTCGGCGATCAAGAGGTTAATATCGTTGACATCGTAAGGCCTATCACAAAATACGCCGTAATGATAACGGATAAAAATAGCATAAAATTTCATCTGCAAAAAGCTATTTATGAGGCTAAACACGGCAGGCCCGGACCCGTATGGTTGGATGTGCCGCTAGACATACAAGGCGCGATGGTGGACGAAGCGGATTTGGTAGAATTTGAAATCCCAGAAGAGCCGAAATTCGACACAAAAATCCCACAGGTTCTAGATGCGTTAAAAGCTGCTAAACGCCCCGTTATCATTGTGGGTAACGGAGTGAGGTTAGCCAATGCAAAAGATGATTTTAGAGCCTTGATTGACGAGTTAAAAATCCCTGTTTTGACTGCTATTTCAGGAGTTGATTTAATAGAAACTTCAAATAAGTATTTTTTTGGTAGACCGGGAATTTTAGGTGAGAGGGCCGGGAATTTTGTAATTCAAAATAGCGATTTGGTAATAGTATTAGGTACAAGATTAAATCTTAGAATTTTGAGCTTTAATTGGGAATTTTTTGCGCGAGAAGCCAAAAAAATTATGATTGATATAGATGAAAACGAACTTAATAAAAAAACTTTTATTCCGGATATAAAAATTAAATCCGATGCAAAGGTTTTTATAAATGATCTTAGAGAAAAAGCTAGAGATTTAAATCTAGAAATTGGAGACTGGCTTAAATATTGTAATAGAATAAAAATGAAATATCCTGTTTTTGATAAGTCCGTATTGAAAGAGAAGAATTATGTCAGTTCATATTATTTTCCAAGATTACTTTCGGAGAAATTACCAAAAAATTCTCTCTTGCTTACCGGTAATGGCATAGCATATACATCAACATTTCAGAGCTATCCGGTACGAGCAGGTGATAGGCTTTTTGCAAATGTCGGATGTGCTTCTATGGGCTATGATTTGCCGGCACTAATTGGTGCATGCGTAGCAAATAATAAAAGACAAACTATATGCTTAACCGGTGATGGAAGCATTCAGATGAATATCCAGGAATTGCAAACTATTATTCATTATCGGCTTCCCGTTAAAATTTTTATGTATAACAACAATGGATACCTCTCTATACGCATAACTCAACATAATTATTTCAATAACAATTTTGTCGGTGAAAGTCCTATAAGTGGTGTAAGTATACCGGATATGAAGGCGCTCGCTAAAATTTATGGCTTTAAAGTATTTCAAATTAAAAATAACGATGATGCCAATGCAAAAATAGATGAAATTTTATCATGTGAGGGATCGGTGTTTTGCGAAGTGATGCTGCCGCCTAATGAAGCCATAGGGCCAAAAGTTGCATCTATGAAGCTTCGGGATGGGACTATGATATCAAAACCATTGGAAGATCTTGCTCCATTTTTACCTCGAGATGAATTTTATAAAAATATGATAGTAAAGCCTTTGGATTGATATGAGATTTTTATTTTTGGATTTTGACGGCGTCCTTTTTGATACTGTACGTGAAGCCTATGAGGTTTGTAGATCTACGCCAAGTTTTTTAAGGCAAAAATTTGATGAAAAGCAATATGCCGAATTTTTAAGATTTAGACCTCATGTGGGTCCGGCATGGAATTATTATTTCGTTATGACAGCTATAACTAATAACAATAAAGAGCTTTTAGCTTTTGATTATAACAATGAAGCAAAGAAATTTGAAAAAGACTTTTTTGAGACTCGTAAAAAGTTAAAAGCAAATAACTATGAAAATTGGTTGGCTTTGAATAGGCCATATCCGTTTTTATTGGAGCTATCAAATATGAAACTGAATCGGCAGACTTTTATTGTAACTACTAAAGATAGTAAAACTGTATTGGATTTAGCCAAAAGATTTAATATTCAATTTATAAATAACGATAATATATTGGGGGCAGATATATTTGCTAAATTTAATTCAAAAGCTAATATAATAAATTCAATTTTAAAAGATGGCGATAGCGGGATTTTTATAGATGATTCAGAAATGCATTTAAAAAAATGTGAGCACATAAAAGGACTTAAGTTATTACAGCCCGATTGGGGATATGTAGAGAGGAATAGTAAGTATATGGGCGATATTAAAATGATATTAAGCGTATTGGAGGAAGAGGTATGAATATAAATGAATTTGAGATGATAGACGTACTTAAAAGGCTTAAAAACGAATATGGCGTATTTGAGTTAAAGGCCGAGTTTGAAGCCGAGGGAAGTCGTATGGAGGAGATGATGCGTTTGCGAGATATTGCCAATCGAGCAGATTTGCCTATCATCTTAAAGATCGGTGGAGCTGAGGCGGTTACGGATATTTATAATGGTATCATTTTGGGCGTAGAGGGCCTTATTGCGCCTATGGTAGAAACCCCGTATGCTGTTTATAAATATCTAGGAGTTATAGAAAATTTGATAAATCCAGACAACCGAGATTATATAGATTTTGCTATAAATATCGAGACAAAAACTGCGGTAGAAAACATAGATGAAATTTTAAAATTAGAAAAAATTTCGCTACTAAGAAGCATTACATTCGGTAGAAGCGATTTTGCGCAGTCATGCGGTTTGGCTAAAAAAGATGTAGATAATGAGAAAATTTTAAATGCTGTTCAGCGAGTATCTCGCGCCGTAAAAGCGAAAGGTTTAAAATTTGCAATAGGCGGAAATATTACGGCTAAATCTATTGATTTTATCAAGACTCTAAAAGCAGAAAATTTAATAGACAAATATGAAACCCGCAAAGTAGTTTTTGCTATAGACTCTATTAATGCCAATCCGCGCGAAGGAATAAATACGGCACTAAAATTTGAACTGTTGTGGCTAAAGTCAAAAAGAAGATTTTATGCAAGGATAAAAGCTGAGGATGAACAGCGTATAGAAGATTTAGAAAAAAGGCTAAGTAGCAGATGAATCTATTCATCACGGGCGGTAGCGGTTTTATCGGGTCGCATCTAAAAAAGCGTCTTGCGCTAAATGGAAATTTTAACGTTTTCGCTCCAAAAAGTAGTGAGCTAAATTTGACTGACGAAAGCGCAGTTGACGATTTTGTTCGTGCGCATAAAATCGATGCTATCGTTCATCTAGCCAATCGTGGCGGCGGTCGTGATACGCTGGATATGACAAATGTGACCGAGTATAATTTGCGGATTTTTTTCAATATCGCCAAGCAAAAAAACAAGGTTGCAAGGATCATATCATTTGGAAGCGGTGCGGAATACGGCAAATACAAGCCGATAATAAATGCTCGCGAGGATGATTATAAAAAGGCGCTTCCGCTTGATGAATACGGTTTTTACAAAGCTATCACGTCGCATTACATTGAGGATTGCGCGGATAATATCATCCAGCTTCGTTTATTTGGAATTTACGGCGAGATGGAGAATTACCGCTATAAATTTATCACAAATGCCGTAGTAAAAAACTTACTGTACCTACCCATCACGATCAATCAAAACGTATTTTTTGATTACATGTATGTCGATGACCTGTTAAACGTAGTGGAATTTTATATAGAAAATGACGCGCGGCATAAAATTTACAACGCAAGCAGCGGGACAAAAATCGATCTACTCGGCTTGGCTGCGCTAGTAAATGAAGCGAGCGATTTTAAATCGGAGATAATCGTACTAAATAAAGGGCTAAATAACGAATATACTTCCGACAATAGCCTGCTAAAATCTGAGATGGGAGATATGTTTAAGCTTACGTCGCATTTGGAAGCGATCGGTAAAATTCATAAATATTTTAAGCAAAATTTTACTAGCTTAGACTTAGATACCATAAAAAAAGATCCATATTTGAGAAAAATCAATGAAATTTGGAAAGGCAAAAAATGACCCCGCAAGAATTAAAACAAGAAATTTTAGAAAAGACAAAAGAGTATTATAAACTGGTTCATGAGCCGGCGCAGAGAGCTAAATTTGAACCCGGCAAAAGCCGTGTGAATTACGCAGGTAGAGTCTTTGATGAGCATGAAATGGTAAATTTAGTAGATAGCTCGCTTGATTTTTGGCTTACATACGGCACATATTCTAAAAAATTTGAAAAGGAATTTGCCAAAATGCTTGGCGTAAAATGGGCGTTTTTGGTAAATAGCGGAAGCAGTGCAAATCTACTTGCATTTTTTGCACTTACCTCGCCACTTCTAAAAGAGCGCCGCATAAAAAAGGGAGATGAAGTTATAACCGTAGCGGCGGGCTTTCCTACGACAGTTGCGCCTATCGTGCAATACGGTGCCGTTCCAGTTTTTGTCGATATGGAGCTTGAGTATTTTAACATAGACCATACGAAGCTTGAGCTTGCGCTTAGCCCAAAAACGAAAGCCGTCATGGTAGCTCACACCCTGGGAAATCCTTTTAATATAAAAGCCGTGAAGGAATTTTGCGATAAACACGATTTGTGGCTTATCGAGGATAACTGCGACGCGCTGGGTTCTCTGTATGACGGTAAGCCGACCGGCACATGGGGAGATATAGGCACAAGTAGCTTCTATCCACCCCATCATATGACTATGGGCGAGGGCGGCGCTACATACACAAACAATCTGCTGCTTAAAAAAATTATGCTAAGTATGCGTGATTGGGGACGCGATTGCTGGTGTGAGAGCGGCGTAGATAATACCTGCGGGAGGCGCTTTTCGCAGAAATTTGGCGAACTGCCGCTTGGATATGATCATAAATACGTTTATTCGCACTTCGGATTTAATTTAAAAGCCTCCGATATGCAAGCTGCCGTGGGATGCGCTCAGATAGATAAATTTCCTAGTTTCGTGCAGCGTCGCAGGCAAAATTTTAAAAAGCTTTATGATGGCTTAAAAGATATAAAGGAGCTTATCTTAGTTAAAGCTCAGCCGCATTCCGAGCCTAGCTGGTTTGGCTTTATGATGACGGTTGCAGACGGGGCAAAATTTAGTAGAAACGAACTGAGCGAGCATCTAGAGAAGGCGGGCGTGCAAACAAGAAATTTATTTGCGGGCAATATGATCAAGCATCCGCTATTTGCAGACCTTAAACGCGGGATAGATTATAAAATTTCAAGCGAGCTAAAAAATACCGATAAGATAATGAACGATAGTTTCTGGGTAGGCGTATATCCTGGTATGAGTGATGAAAAGATAGGGTATATTATAAAAACTGTTAGAGGATTTGTATCTACTAAAAGCTAAAATATAAATCAGATCAAAATTTTAAAGCTATATGCAATGTAAATGGCGTCATTTTATTTGGTTAAGCGCTGATATAGCAAAATTTAATTAAAATTACGGCGATAAATTTGGTTAAAAAACGGATATTTAGGGGAATTTATGACTAAAAGAAAAATTTTGATAGTATTTGGAACGCGCCCGGAGGCCATTAAGATGGCTCTGTTGATAAAGGAATTTCAAAAACACGCGGAATTTGAAATGAAGGTTTGCGTCACGGCGCAGCACAGACAGATGCTCGATCAGGTGCTTGAATTTTTTGAGATCAAGCCGGATTTTGATCTAAATTTAATGAAGCAAGGGCAGGATCTGTACGATATTACGTCTGGTGTTTTGCTTGGTATGCGCGATGTATTTGGCGAATATACCCCAGACATCGTGTTTGTGCATGGAGATACTACTACTACTTATGCCGTTTCTTTAGCGGCATATTATCAAAAGATCGACGTTGCTCACGTAGAAGCTGGACTTAGGACGCATAATATCTATTCACCGTTTCCTGAAGAGATAAATAGGCAGATGACGGGGCTCATAGCTAAATATCACTTCGCACCGACCACCGATGCAAGAGACAATCTCTTAAAAGAAGGCAAAGATCCAAAAAATATAGTCGTTAGCGGCAACACCGTTATAGACGCGCTTTTGTGGACGATAGACAAAATCGAAAACAACGAGCTGCTAAAAAATAAAATTTTATCCTTTATAAATTCCAAATATAAGCTTAGTGATAGAAAATTTATTCTCGTTACAGGACACAGACGAGAGAATTTCGGAGAAGGCTTTGTTAATATTTGTGAGGCTTTACGTGAAATAGCGCTAAAAAACGAAAATATCGACATCGTTTACCCCGTGCATTTAAATCCAAATGTAAGAAAGCCTGTAGGAGAAATTTTATCGGGCATTTCGAATATATTTTTAATTGATCCACTAGAGTATGATAGTTTCGTCTATCTTATGAGCAAGTCATATATGATAGTAACAGATAGCGGCGGCATCCAAGAGGAGGCGCCGAGCCTGTGCAAGCCCGTTTTAGTTATCAGAAAAACTACCGAAAGACCTGAAGGGATGAGAGCAGGATGTGTAAAGCTTATCGGCACCAAGCGCGAAAATATCATAAAAGAGGTGCAAAAGTTATTAAATTTAAAAGATGAATATGATAAAATGAGTAAAAGTGTAAGCCCGTATGGCGACGGTAAAACTTGCAAAAAAATACTGGAATTTTTAAAAGGAATATTATGAAAAAAGTTTGCATCTTAGGTCTTGGGTATATAGGGCTACCGACAGCAGCACTTTTGGCAAATAGGGGCTATAAAATCCATGGCGTTGATGTGGTGCAGAACGTCGTAGATACGATAAATGAGGGTAAAATTCATATCGTAGAGCAAGGGCTCGGGGAGCTTGTAAAAAAATCAGTAGAAAGCGGAAATTTAAAATCAGACGTTAAGCCTGATTTCGCAGACGTTTTTATCATAGCTGTTCCGACGCCGTTTCGAGATGGATACGTGCCAAATATCGACTACGTCATAAGTGCGGCAAAATCTATAATACCATATGTAAAAGACGATAATATGGTCGTTTTAGAATCCACTTCGCCGGTAGGTACTACCGAAAAGATAGGTGAAATTTTAAAAAATGGCGGTGTTGATATTTCTAAAATTTATATCGCTCACTGCCCGGAGAGGGTTTTGCCGGGTAAAATTTTAAAAGAGCTTACGCAAAACGATAGAATCGTGGGTGGAACTACAGAAATTGCTACTAAAAAGATAGCGGAATTTTACGCAGAATTCGTAGAAGGCGAAGTTTTACAGACTGACTCAAAAACTGCAGAGATGTCAAAGCTTACAGAGAACTCTTTCCGCGACGTAAACATAGCCTTTGCAAACGAGCTTAGCATTTTGTGCGATAAATTCGGCATTAACGTCTGGGAGCTAATTTCGTTAGCAAATCGCCATCCGCGAGTTAATATTTTAAACCCGGGCTGCGGCGTAGGCGGGCACTGCATAGCAGTCGATCCGTGGTTTATCGTCCATGCGGGAGGCTACGAAGCGAGGCTGATCAAATCTGCAAGAGAGGTCAATGATCACAAAGCCGAGTGGTGTATTGAAAAAATTAAAAACGCCGCTTTGAAATTTGAGCTGCAAAACGGCAGAAAGCCCAAAGTCGCGTGCATGGGGCTTGCTTTTAAGCCGGACATCGACGATTTGCGGGAGTCGCCTGCGCTAAATATAACCAAATGCTTGATCGCAGACGGCGTCGATGTGATCGCCGTAGAGCCCAACATCAAGGCTCACAAAGATTTTGAGATAGCGGATTATAAAAAGGCTATCGAAATTTCAGACATTATCGTATTCTTGGTCGGACATAAGGAATTTAAAGGGCTAAAAATAGAAAAAGAAGTTTTGGATTTTTGCGGAATTTGTAAATGAGTTTTCAAAAAGTAATATATAGAGATAACCATCTGAATTTTTTTAGATTACTTTTTGCTTTACAAGTGGTATATATGCACTCAACCGAGTGGCTAATACCGCTCTTGTGGGGGGGGGAACGTGGATAAATTTCTTAGGCTATTTCCCGGCGTCCCATTATTTTTTCTGGTTTCGGGATTTTTAATTACCGATAGTTATTTAAATAGTGGGAATTTAAAAGAGTATTTTATAAAAAGAGCGCTTAGGATATACCCAGCTCTATTCGTAAATATTTTAGTACTTGAGCTAGCTATGTACGTGGGCAAAAATTTTAATGATATCTCAGTATTAAAATACGTGGAATACTTCGTACTCTATGTAATTACTGCCGCTTCAGGTATAGCGGGCTTTATAATCGGTATAAAAAACGACGCTTTATATAATTACGACGGCTTTTTTAGCTCCTATCCAAGCGGCGTTTTATGGACGCTTAGCGTCGAGTTATCGTTTTATATTCTCCTTCCGTTTATTTTGTGTATTAAAAAAGCAATCATAAGAAATTTATTGTTGGTTTTCCTATTTTTTACATCAATGATAATTCCTGCGATCGCCGATGAAAATTTTTACTCTGCTTCAAATTTAAATAAGCTTCTCGAGCTTATATGCTTGCCGTTTTTGTGGATATTTATCATCGGTATGGTTATGCGGCTTTATTGGCTGGATATAAAAAAATATCTCGTAGATTATGGCTTATTTTATATTGCGTTCTATTTAATATTTTGTTTTGTGGCTATAGAGTTTGGAAACGGGCTTGGAGATTATAAAAGGGGCTTAGAAATTTCTACCGTATTTCAAATTTTCCTTTTAGCGCTAGCCATGTTTAGTATGGCTTTTTCTTATACAAATTTAAAGATGGCCAGAAGCACCGATCTCTCTTATAGTACATATCTTTATCATATGCTAATAGTTCAAATTTTAATTAGTCTGGGCTTTGGCGGCTCTTTATGGCTATATCTCATGGTGGTAGCCGCGACACTCGCGATAGCTTGCATTTCTTGGAATTTTATAGAAAAGCCGGCACTAAAATTAAAACAAATAAAGGTTATAAAATGATACAAGCAATAGTTAAAAAAGGTAAAGTTTTAGCAGAACAGATCCCCGCTCCAAGCGTTTCAAAGGGATGCGTTCTTATCAAAGTAGTGAATAGCTGCATATCGGCGGGCACCGAGATAAGCGGCGTATCAAATAGCGGCAAAAGCCTGATCAGAAGGGCTTTAGAGCAGCCTGAGAACGTAAAAAAAGTCATCAATATGGTGAAATCCGACGGCATAGCCAGCGCCTATGCGAAGGTAAAAGGCAAGCTTGATAGCGGAAATCCGACCGGCTATTCGCTTAGCGGCGTCGTCATAGCGGTCGGAGAGGGCGTTTCAAATTTTGAGATCGGAGAGCGCGTCGCCGCAGCCGGTGCAGGACTTGCAAACCACGCAGAATACGTAGACGTACCTAAAAATTTAGTTATGAAAATGCCGCAGGATATGGACTTTGAACGGGCTTGCACCGTAACGCTCGGCGGCATAGCGATGCAGGGCGTTAGGCGGATCGATCTAAGGTTGGGCGAGACCTGCGTAGTTGTGGGAGCTGGGATTTTGGGGCTTCTTGCGGTGCAGATGCTTAAAATTTCAGGAGTGAGGGTCGCTGTCAGCGATTTTGACGATAGGCGCTTGCAGATAGCAAAGGAATACGGCGCCGAGCTTGTTATAAACCCGTCAAAAGACGATTTGCTAGATGTCGTTGCGTCTTGGAGCGGTGGATATGGCGCCGATGGAGTACTATTTACCGCCGCTACGAGCAGTAGCGAGCCGCTGTCGCAAAGCTTTCAGATGTGCAAGAAAAAGGGCAGAGTGGTGCTTGTAGGCGTTGCCGGCATGCAGATCAATAGAGAGGATATGTATAAAAAGGAGCTTGATTTTCTCATCTCCACATCCTATGGCCCCGGTCGCTACGATAAGAGCTACGAAGAGCAGGGGCTTGATTATCCGTTTAGCTACGTAAGATGGACCGAAAATCGAAACATGAGCGAGTATCTAAGGCTGGTAAATGAAAATTTGATAAAGTTGGATAAGCTCATAGACGCAAAATACCCTATCGAGCAGGTAACAGAGGCGTTTGAGTCGCTACAGACTTCGCAGAATAAGCCGCTTATGGTTTTGCTCGACTACGGCGAGGCAAATTTAGCCGAGCTTGATAGCTATCTAAATCACGATAAAAAAATCATCATAAGCTCCGCGCCAGTAAACAGGGACGTGATAAACGTCGCGTTCGTCGGAGTCGGTGGATTTGCTACCGGTATGCACCTGCCTAATATCTCAAAGCTTACGGATAAGTATAAAATTTACGCGATAATGAACCGAAGCGGGCATAAGGCAAAGGCGGTGGCGCAGCAATACGGAGCGAACTATGCTACTTCAAATTTAGACGATATTTTAAATGACAAAAACGTTGATCTGGTGATCATCTCCACAAGGCACGATAGCCACGCAGAGCTTACTTTAAAGACGCTTGAGGCAGGCAAAAACGTATTTGTAGAAAAGCCGCTTGCGACAAACAAAGAGGAGCTTGAAAAGATAAAGAAATTTTACGAGGGGGGAGGCGATAAGCCCCTTTTATTCGTGGGATTTAACAGGCGATTTAGCGCTTACGCGCAGGAGATAAAAAAGCACACGAGCGCTAGAATAAATCCGATGATAATTAGATATAGGATGAACGCGGGCTATATACCGATGGATCACTGGGTGCACGAAAACGGCGGCAGGATGGTGGGCGAAGCGTGCCATATAATAGATCTGATGACGGCGCTAACGGGCAGCGAGATACAGAGCGTATTTTCGCAGGCTATCACGCCGAGCAATGAAAAATATAGCGCCGAGGATAATAAATCCATCGTTTTAAAATACAAAGACGGCTCGGTGGCAAATATCGAATATTTTGCAAACGGCAGCAAGGAGCTAAGTAAGGAATTTATGGAGATCCACTTTGACGGCAAGAGCATCGTTTTAGACGATTATAAAAGCCTAAAAGGATATGGAGTGGGGCTGAAAGAAATTTCAACAAATGTAAGCCAAAAAGGGCAGCTCGAAGAGCTCGAGGTGCTATTTGGGACTCTAAAAGGAAGCAAAAAAGGCTGGCCGATAGAGCTTTGGGATATGGTGCAGACGACGGAGATTTCATTTTTGATATGAGTTCGTTAGTACAAGATAGGCTTAAAAAATACGATAAAATTTTAATAATCGGACCGTATCCGCCTCCTCTTGGCGGAGTGTCGGTTTATATCTATAGACTTAGTAAGTCGCTAGATAATTCGCAAGTATTTGATGTATCCAAAAATGGTTTTAAAAAATATATCGATTTATTTGCAGTATTGTGCAGGACAAAATTTCGAGCCGTAAATATTCACTCGTTTAGTATGACGATAGTTTTTGTGCTTATGATTACTAGACTTTTTAAAAATTTTGATTTAATTGCTACTAGCCATAATCCAAGGTTGTTTGAGGAGAGCTCTAAATTTAAGGTATTGATTTATAGAGTCTTTTTTCATTGCATAGATGTTTTGGTGGTAGTTAATAAACATATTTTAGATGATTACAAAAGTAGGGATTTGCATATTCCAAAAAGTATTATAATCGAGCATGCTTTTTTGCCGCCGCCGTTAGAGGAGGAAGATAAAATTTTAGCTACCTACCCCGGCGCTTTTTACGATTTTATAAAAAGCAAGACACAGATAATAACGGCAAATGCATTTCAAATATCTTTTTATAAAAATACTGATTTATACGGACTTGATATATGCATAGAACTTACGGCTAAGCTAAAAAACGTCTATCCAAATTTAGGGTTTATTTTTGCGCTAGCAAATGAAAAGGTTAATACGGAGTATATAGATAAAATGCGCTTACGAATAAAAGAGTTAAATTTAGAGGAAAATTTTTATTTTCTGACTGGGCAAAAAGAGCTTTGGCCTATATTTAAAAAAGCTAGTCTAATGATAAGACCTACGAATACCGATGGCGACGCCCTTAGTATTCGAGAGGCTTTATACTTTAAATGCCCTGCGATAGCAAGCGATGTGTGCGACAGACCGATAGGAACGATTTTGTTTAAGAATAGAAATTTAGATGATTTATGTGATAAGGTAAAGGATATTTTATGTTAGATAATGTGATTTTTAGAAAAGATGAAATAATAAAAATATGTTGTGATAAAAAAGTTTTACATCTCGGTTTCATACAACATAAGCTGTATGAGCAAAAAATCAAATCCAACGATTGGCTTCATAGTAAAATTGCAGAAGTTGCTAGCTCCTTAGTTGGTTTTGATTATTTGCAAGAAGATGTAGAAATTTTGAAAGATAAATACGGCTATATTGCATATTATGCAGATGTTACACGACTGGATAAGCTTGAATACCAAGATAAATTTGATATTGTGGTGTGCGGAGAACTGATTGAGCATATTGAAAATCCTGGTCTAATGCTGGATGGCATAAAAAGATTTATGCATAATGAATCATTATTAATTATCACTACGCCGAATCCTTGGTCTAATGAGCGTATTAAGCTAATCAAGTTTGGGAAGCTCGAAAATTTATGGTTAAATAAAGAGCATGTTTGTTGGTATAGCTTTGAGACATTAAAGCAATTATTGGACAGAAAAGGATATGTAGAGAAAAAATATGACTATTATTACTCAGAAAACAAAAATATGTTTTTTAAGACAAAATCCTTTTTAGATTATATTAAAATTTTGAAAAGAATATTAGTATACCGGCTCACTAAAAGACAAAATTATGATGGCCTATTTTTCATTGCTAAAGCAAAGAGTAGAGATGATTAGTAAAGCGAAATGGTTTTTAGATAAAACCTCTCCTATTATTTTTGGCATAGATGATATTACAAATTCAAAATGTCAGTCACGTTTTTTAAGAGAGCAATGTGATTGTGGTTATCTTGGATTAGGCGATGGAGGTCTATACAATTATTTTGTAAACTATTTATTAAATAAATATCCAGAAATTAGAGTTACATATTTTTTGGTAATGAATTCGCATTCAACATATTTAGATAACGGTAAAACTGGATCTATATACAATAATGATGATTTTTTAAAGCTATTAAATTCTATTCTTGGTAGATCTGATGAGATAGCATACCATGGACATAATCATGGATATTCCAATGCTACATTGATGGATAGAAAATGGTGCAGAGAATTTGAGCAGTATTCTCCGAGCGAATATTTTAATATTATAAAAAATGATTTAGATCTTTTCAAAAAAACATTTGGCTACCAAATTTTAGGAGGAAGAACCCCGTGCTACAGTTTTAGAGAAGATTTGGTTGGAGGGTTAATTGACTTGAAATTTCGTTGGTGGTCCTTTGACTTTAAGCCTTTTAAAAATAATATTTCTTTGAAGTATGGCGATGATAAAATTATAGCAATGCCGTCAAATATAAGTGGTGATGCTTTTATATATGGAAGAAATGCATTAAAAAGTGAAATTAAGTATTTTTTAAATATTCTCAAAATAGAAAAGATGATAAAAAATAGATATGTGATTAGTGTAGCAGAACATTTTATGAATGCTAGACCGGATGGAAAGAGGCAAACGCCAAATGTTTATGATGATATAAATTCTTTAGATTTTCTCTTCGGATATTTAAGGAATAAAGATGTTTGGTATGCTACTTTTAGCGAATGTGCTAATTATTACGAGAGCTATAATAATACCGATATTTTAGATATGGGCGATGGAACGTTCGAAATAAAATATAAAGGTGATTGGAAAATGTTTCTAACATTTATCTCAGATCATAGATATTTACAAAATATACAGACTAAAGAAATTTACGAAGGCTTTATGAAAAACAATAGGTGGCTTTTTAATGATTTGGTCGAGGGAATATATAGGGGACATGAAGATGTATTTTGACAGACATTTTTCTTTGATTACCGGATATAGATTTTTGTTAAAAGACGTTATAAAATATATAGCGATAATAGATTATTTTTTTGATTCTAAGTATAAAATTTTAGATATAGGTTGTGGGAGAAAACCATATAAGAAATTATTAAAAAAGTCTGCTGCAAAAGAAGCTGGTGCTGATTACGTAGGTCTTGATGTGTGTGAATGCGAATATGCAAATCCGGATATAATAGGTAATTCCGAAAATATTCCTTGTGATAATTCTAGTTTTGATGCAGTTATGACGGTTTTCGTTTTAGATGATTCTTTTTATATTAAAAAGACTTTTTGTGAAATTTCAAGAGTGCTTAAAGACGGCGGGTATTATTTTGCTTTTGAAGCGCAGAGCACAAGCATACATAATCCTCCTTTTGATTTTTTTAGGTTTGCTCCAAACGCCATGATTGAGCTAGCAAAAGAAGTGAATTTAGAACTTATAAGATATGATACATATGGCGGGGACTTTGCAAACGTAGGCTTTGGTTTTATATCAATTATACGAAATACACTAAGTAGCCTCAGGCTAGAACCCCTTTTGGGTCCTATATTTTACTTGCCGATAAACGTAATTTTTAGACTTTTAGATCTAATAGGTAGATTAAAGGTATTTAGAAATAAATATAAAAATAATTCCTTGGGGTATTTCTATATTTTTAAGAAAGTAGAGAATGCTTAAAAAGTTTATTAAGACGATATCTTTATATACTATTTTTTTGATGATTGAAAAAATTTTATCTGTACTATTTTTTTCATATATCGCTCATACATTAAGCATGAATGATATGGGTGCATATGGACTGTACATGACTATATATGTATTTTTATCTTTTTTACTATCGCTAGAATTTAAATCTGGATACGCAAGATATTACTACGAATATTCTACTGAAGAATCCAGATATAAGCTATTTTGCGGTATCGTTAATGTTACATTTCTTTCTCATGTAATTGTGGGTATATTGTTATTGTGTATTATAAATTCTTTTAATTTATTGAGTTGGAAAATTTTTATCGCTTTGGCTATTTTATCGTTTTCTGATAGCCTGATATATCTTATACAGTATCAAAAAAGGTTGGAAGAAAAGGATATGCAATATGGAATAATTATAATTGGTAAGATACTCTTAACAATTATATTTTATTTTATTATAAAAAATTACGATATGGGAGGTAGTGCGATCAATATAATATATGCTATGTTATTTTCTAGTACAGTTGTCTCCCTGGTTAGTTATTTTAGCTTTTTTATTAAAGGTTGGCTGTTTAGCGTAAATTATCACATCACAAAGAATTCCTTTTTATTTTCCATAAAAATTGCGCCCGGTATTATTGGGTCATATCTGTCATCATTAAGCCCGCAATTTATTATTGATAAAGTTTTTTTAAATAGAGACTTTAATGGAATATTTTCAGTTTATCAAAAAATAGCATCAACTATTTATATTATGTTTGATCCGCTTTATATGGTTTTTTCACAGAGAGTCCTTAAATTTTATAAGGAAAAGAATTTTATAGGAATCTATAAGATGATGCTTAATATAATTTTTAACGGATATGGATTTATGACGTGCATTTTTATTTTAGGCTCATATTATGTCGTATATATATTTGCGGGAGAGAAATATATAGAGTATCAACACTTCTTATTCATATTTTTATTCAGTGGGTAATGCGCATTGATTTCGAGAATTCTTGAATTAAATATCCAGATTTCTGGGAAAAGTCATTATTTTTCTTATTTAGAGATATTCGTAGGAGTGTTAAGCGTATCTTCTCTTTTGCTTTGTGCATATTATTTTGATTTTTACCTCTTTATATATTGTATAGCGGTTATTTCATTTTTTAGATTTGTTATTTATATGATAGTTTCCAAAAAAATATATCCAAAATTATTTTTAGGGTATTTTTATTATTTGTTATTTTTATTCTTTCCTAGCATAATCTATATTTTTAAAATACTTGACATGCTATCGGAAGTTTTATTATTTCTATTAACTCTGATTTTTTATAGCTGGTTATCTATTAGGGCAATTAAAGAATATAAAAGCTGTCTGTGCATAGAGGAAGCATAATGTTATATTATTTAAAGCGACTATATTCTACTCCGTTTCGTATAGTTTTAATAAAGTTATTTAATAAAATAACTGTTTTTCTAAATAACTTTATTAATCGCTGCATTGATTTTATAAATAAAAATACTCACATAAATTTTAACATTCCAATCATCAAAACTAGCTACATAAATATAAAAGAGCTCGATCTGTTAAATATCGATCCGGATGTCGCAAAATATCTATCCAACATGTATATCGATCATAAATTTGATCTGCTCGGTAGCGGCTGGGTGAAAAATAGCTATGATAGCGCGGCGCTCGGGCTTGAGGGCTACAAATACGATATGAATGTCGCGGCGCCCGCGAGCGCACCTGAAGGCTACGAGCCAATCGATTGGCAAAAGGATTTTAAAAGCGGC
Organism: uncultured Campylobacter sp.; assembly: GCF_938015785.1. Taxonomy (GTDB): domain Bacteria; phylum Campylobacterota; class Campylobacteria; order Campylobacterales; family Campylobacteraceae; genus Campylobacter_B. The sequence goes on from NZ_CALLWC010000009.1 coordinate 21,122, forward strand.
TTTCGGTGGAGCGAAAAAAAATGGTACAAAGATCAGCGCATAGCCCATAAGCCCGGTAGCGACATAAAAGTGCCGTGGGAGCTTGCGAGGCTTCAGCACCTGCCGCAGCTTGCTATTTTTGCGATGGCGGATCCGAGTTTGAAAGAGCGAAATTTAAAGGAATTTAAAAATCAAATTTTAGATTTTATCAGCAATAATCCGCCTAGAATGGGCGTAAATTGGACCTGCACGATGGATGTTGGCATCAGGATTGCCAACATGCTGGTGGCTTACGATATGTTTTGCCAGATGGACGTGGGCGGAATTTTAGATCAAAATTTCAAGCAGACCTTTTCAAATAGCGTCTACGAGCATGCGCTTCATATCGTAAATAATCTGGAATATTCGCCGCATCTTACGTCAAACCACTATCTAAGCGACATCGCGGGCCTGCTGCAAGCTTGCGCGTATTTGAACGTCGGCGGCGAGACGGACGCGTGGCTTGCATTTGCGATCCAAGAGATAATCTGTGAAATGAAAAAGGAATTTTACGAAGACGGCGGAAATTTTGAGAGCTCTACGAGCTATCACCGCTTAAGCGGCGAGCTAATGGCGTATGCCACGGCTCTGATACTTGGCTTAAAAAGCGAAAAAATTTCATCTTTGCAAAATTACGACGCAAAGATTTGGCGCAAAAAACCGAAGCTCTTGCCGCTCGAGGAGCAGGAATTTAAAATTCTAAACGGTCAAATAGAGCTGCCGCAGTGGTTTGCGGACAGGCTGTATAAAATCGGCAGATTTACCGCAGACATTATAAAACCAAACGGCGAAGTGCCGCAATTCGGCGATAACGACAGCGGCAGATTTTTTAAATTTAGCCCGAACGGCGAGTTTTTGAGCAACGAACAAGCCGCGCGAAAATATCTAAATTTAAGCGGCTTTGAGGGCGGCGACGAGCCGTTTTGGGACGAAAATATTTTAAACCATTCCACGCTAATTAGCTGCATGGGCGGAATTTTTGACGATGAGATATTTAAAAACGATATGCGCTTTGAGAGGAGTTTTGCTCGATCTCTTGCCGGGCGCACGCTGCAAGTAAGCGATAAAACATATAAAAGCCAGGTCGCCTCGGGCGTGAAATTCGGCGAACTGCCGCACCGAAAAAGCATGGAATTTAAAATTCCAAATTCGCAAGAGATCAAAAATATATTTTATCCGGACAGTGGAATTTTTATCTTTAAATCTGATAAATTTTACCTCGCTATCTGCGCTACGCCGCTCGGACAAAATGATCACGGCGGGCATACCCACAACGATAAGCTAGGCTACGAGCTGTGGATAGATGGCCGCGACATAGCGAGAGACCCCGGTACCTATCTTTATACTCCGATCCCCGGCAGGAGAAATGAATTTAGAAGCGTCAGGGCTCATAACGTGCCGATCGTGGAAGATCTGGAGCAAAATAGTTGGGGCGAGGGGGCGATCGGATTATTTGGAATGTTTTTGGAATGCAGATGCGAAGTGGCGGGTTTCGGAGAAAATTTTATAAGCCTCGCCGCGGAATACAAAGGCGTAAAAATTATTAGAAAATTTGAGATAAAAGAGGACAAATTGGAGATTATTGATATGGCAAACATGGAATTTTATTATAGTAAATTTGAGTTTTATTCAAATGGGTATGGAAAGTTGGTTAAAATCGGTGTAGCCAATGGATAGTAGTATTATAGTAAATAATAATTTTAATTTATTAAGATTGATAGCCGCGCTCCAAGTTATGTTTGTTCATGCAAATGGTTATTTAGCAGATAAAAGCGATTTGTCTCAGAATATAACTAGTATACTAAATTTTAGCGGTGTAACTGTATTTTTTCTGATTAGCGGTTTTTTAATAAGTATGTCTTATGCAAAAAATCAAGATTTAAAAACTTACATTAAAAATAGAATTTTAAGAATTTACCCAGGGCTTTATGTTAATATTTTTATCAGTATAGTAATTTTATATATTTTTATAGATTTAAATTTTGACTTTAATTTTTTTAAATGGCTTCTTACTCAAATCAGCTTTTTACAATTTTATAATCTTGAAGCCAGCAGGGCTTTTGGTACGGGTGAGATAAATGCGCCGCTTTGGACGATCTCGATTGAGCTAGTATTTTATGCTGTCTTACCCATCGTTTTTTTTATAAATAAAAAGATAATGATTCCAACAGGAAGGAAAATATCTATCAACGTTTCAAAAAAAGTAATATTAGTCATAGCCATTACAAAACCATATTTTGTAGTAATTATCCACGGAAATAAAAGAATAAAGTGCGTAGAAATTATAATTATCAGACATTTTAAATAATTCTTAACCATATA
>NZ_CALLWC010000010.1 GCF_938015785.1 uncultured Campylobacter sp.
GCGAGGCGACGGGCCCGAAAATATATCTCATTTTTGCTCCATGATTTGATTTGCGGGAGTTTGCTTGCGCGCAGAATTTTACTTTAAATTGCGCTTTAAATTTTGCTTCCGCACGCCGAAATTCAGCACTGCTTTTATGTGAAATTTCACTTCCGCGCTCCGCCCCGCTACGGCGAAATTTTAAGCTTAGAGCTTTAAATTTATCCTTAAATTTAGGGCGTGCGAGTTATAAATTTAAAGCGCGGGCTAAATTTAAACTCGCGAGCTCGCGGTATTTTACGCCGCCGCATATATAGCGCGTAAAATTTTAAGCCTCGCTCGGCGTAAAAGCGACGTAAAATTTCAAATTTCGGCTAAATTTTAAAATTTAGCGATACCGCCGCGCAAAACGGCGTAGAATTTTAAAATTTTAGAGCTTTGCGTTCCGCGAGCTGTTTTGACGACGTGAAAGCGGCGCAAAATTTAAAATTTATGGGCAGCGGAAAAATCGCGCGGAAGCAAAACAAGCGACACAAGCGAGCAAAATTTTAAACTACGGCTCTATGAAATTTCACAGCGGCGCGCTGCAAGCGGGCTCTCGTAAAATCAGGTTTTAGCGCGCGCTTAGCTCGTGCACCAGATCCACCAGATATTTGGCGTTTTGCACGCTTACGTCGGGCAAAATTCCATGGCCTAGATTAAAGATATGAGCCGCACCCTTCATCGCTGCTAAAATCTCGCGCACGCCCGTTTCTATCGCGCCGCGATCGTATAGCCGCATCGGCTCCAGGTTGCCCTGAAGCGCAAATTTGCCCCCGAGCTGCTCGCGCGCAAGCCCGATCGGAGTGCTCCAATCCACACCCCATACGTCAAAGCTCGCCGCGCCGCGCCGCGCCGCAATACTGCTCAGCCGCGACATCTGCGCGCCCGTGCCCTTGGCAAAGACGATGAGCGGGATATGCGAGAATTTCGCCTTTAAAAATTCCGTGATTTCCAAGATGTATCGCCAGCCGAACTCCTCATACGCGCTCGGCTCCAGCGCGCCCGCCCAGCTATCGAATATCTGCACCGCATCGACGCCCGAGCCGATCTGACGCGCCAGATAAAGCTTCGTCGCCTCCGTAACTAGGCGCAAAATTTCATGCAGAAGCTGCGGATTTTCGTAAAGCATCCTTTTGCAAACGGCGTAATTTTTACTGCCGCCGCCCTCGATCATATAGGTAGCGATCGTCCACGGCGCGCCGCAAAAGCCGATAAGCGCTTTGTCCGCGGCAAGGCGAGAGCGAGTAAGCGAGATCGTATCATAAACGTATCCAAGCTCCGCCGCGGCCTTTTGCGGATCAAGGCGTGCCAGATCGCCTCGGGAGCGGATCGGATTGCTAAAGTGCGGCCCTTCGCCCGCTTCGAAGCGCAGATCCATACCCATCTGCATCGGCACGACCAAAATATCGCTAAATAAAATCGCCGCATCAACGCCCAAAATCTCCACGGGCTGGATCGTCACCTCGCTAGCGGCGCGATAGTCGCGGCACAGGCTCAAAAAATCGCCCGCCCTCTCGCGCACCGCCATGTATTGCGGCAGGTAGCGCCCCGCCTGGCGCATCATCCAAATGGGCGTGTATGGGGTCTCTTTGCCGAAGCATGCGTCGATGAAAACCATTTTTATCCTTTAAATTTACTCAAAATATACAAAGCCAAACAAACCGCAAAGATAGCCCCTGCTAGCAAAATCATATCCAAAGGGGTAGTAAAATCGGTGTGCAAAATTCGCTTGAAAAAATCCACTACCAGCACCATTATGATGACGCTACCGAGTTTGTGCTTCAGCTCATCCAGCGAGGCGATCTTTAAAACTTGTAAATTTAGATCCACAAACTCGTCAATAAACAGCTCATAAATTCCAAATACGAAGATTAGCAGCACTATAGCGACCAGATACAGATCGATCGCCGTTATTATCTCGCTTAAAATATCGACGTAAAGCGCTCCCTCTCTCTGCGAGGCTAGGAAAAATTCTACGATTTTATAGAGCGCCGAACAGATTTCGTAGCTTGCCATCACAAATATCGCTGCGCCTGCCGCGATGCAAAAAAGTACCGGCAGGAGGGTTAAAAATTTGCTGCAAAGTAAAAATTTTTCAAATAGAGTTTTCATTTCTTCCTTAAATTTTAATCTGAGATTAGCCGCTCCGCAAACGGACGTATAAATTTAAAAGCCGCTCCATGCCGAAGCGTTCGTTTAAATTTACGCTCGTTTGCAATCGCATAAATTTACCCCATTTAATCGCGCCTATTTGAGTCTTTAAAATTTTGCGCCAGGTTAAAGGCGCAAAATTTCAGCTCGCGGCGTTAAATTTTAACTAAGTTGATTTGCAAATTTATTCGCGCGGCCTCGGCGCCGAAATCACGCACGCGACCGTATCCGCGCGCAAAGCGGCAGCTTCGCTAAATTTATCCTACTTGTCTTGCTGCATATCGATCCAGCGAAGCGCGATGCGCACGGCGTTTGTAGCCGCTCCGACGCGGATCTGATCGGCGCTGCACCAAAGATGCAAAATTTTATCGTCGAAATTGTCCCTGCGAAGCCTGCCGACGTAGGTTTCGTTCGTGTCGCTCGAAAGCAGCGGCATCGGATATTCGTTTTTGCTCGGATCGTCTACAAGCACGATGCTAGGCGCGTTTCTTAAAATTTCACGCACGCGGCTAATCTCGAAATCCTTTTTAAATTTTATCGTGATCGCCTCGCTGTGGCTGCGAAGTACCGGCACGCGCACGCAAGTAGCCGAAACGGCGAAGTTTTTATGCAAAATTTTCCGCGTTTCGTTCACCATCTTCATCTCTTCTTTGGTGTAGTCGTTGTCCAAAAATACATCGATGTGCGGGATGACATTCATCGCGATCTGATGCGGGAAAACCTTCGGCTCGCACTCATCAAGCTTAAAAGCGAAAAACTGCTGCAGTTGCCCTACAAGCTCGCTCATACCCTCTTTACCTGCACCGCTTGTCGCCTGGTAGGTGCTTACGTCCACGCGCTCTATTTCAAACGCGTCATCAAGCGGCTTTAAAATTTGAACCATCTGGATAGTTGAGCAGTTCGGATTAGCAATGATGCCTGTCTCTTCCCATAGCTTTATATCCTGAGGATTACACTCGGGCACTACGAGCGGGACATTTTCTTGCATGCGAAAGTGGCTCGTGTTGTCGATCACCACCGCGCCGCTTGCCGCCGCAAATGGCACGTAATGCGCCGAAATGGAGCCGCCCGCGCTAAAAAACGCGATGTCGATCTCGTTTTCGTCGAAGGTGCTGTCCGTTAGCTCCCTCACGACGTATTCTTTGCCGCGAAATTCCACCTTCTCGCCCGCGCTCTTTGCGCTTGCAAGCGGCAGTATGTCCTTTACGGGGAAGTTCATCTCGTCTAAGACGCGTAAAATCTCCTCGCCTACGGCGCCGGTAGCGCCTACGATGGCGATATTGTAACTACTCATCCTCTCCTCCTTTTAAAATTTCATCGCTAGGGCCGTCGCTCTGCGAATCTTTGCTATCTAAATTTGAATTTAATAAATTTTCATCCTGCGCAAGCTCGTCCGTTTCGCCCTCGTCGCCCTCCTCGGCTTTCGGGCAGGTCGCGATGCTCACGACGTCGTCGCCCTCGACATTTACGACGATGACGCCGCTGGTGTTACGGCCCGCTTTGCGGATGCTTTGCATATCTACGCGGATCATCTTGCCGCTCGTAGTAAGCGCCATAAGATCCATCTCCTCATCGACCATCACGACGCCGATGAGCTCGCCCGTGCGGTTGGTGAGCTTCATGCAGATGACGCCCTTGCCGCCGCGGTTTGTGAGGCGATACTCGCTCGCGGTCGTGCGCTTGCCGATACCCTTTTGGCTCACGCTTAAAATTTCTTGCATATCGCTTAGAATAAACGCGGCGCCGATAACCTCGTCGCCTTTTTCTTTAAATTTAATACCCTTTACGCCGCGAGCGATGCGCCCCATCTGGCGAATTTTATTTAGATTAAATTTAAGGCACATTCCCTTTTTCGTAGCGATGAAGAGCATATTTTCGTTAGCGCTTTGCGGCTCGCCATCTTGAGCGCCCTCGCCTTGCGAAATTTCATCTGAAATTTCATCCGCGCTTCCCTCCAAAATATCCTGCTCGATCTGCTCTAAAACTTCCTCGGCTTCGCCGCCGTCCAGATCGTCGCCGCTTAGAGTGCCTCCTTTGTAGTTTTGCATCTCCTCGGCGCTGTTTGGAGCGATAAGCGCGGTCACTAGCGTATCGTCCTCATCCAGGCTGATAGCACGGATTCCGAGTGAACGGATGTTTTTAAACTCGCTTAAATTCGTGCGTTTTACGATGCCGTTGCGAGTGAAAAATACGAGCGACTTGCTCGGATCAAAATCGGTCGTAGGGATGATCGCCATGATCTTTTCGTCCGCGCCGAGCTGGATTAAATTTACGACCGCCTTGCCCTTTGCGGTGCGCGAGCCTTCCGGAATTTTATAAACTTTGAGCCAGTAAAGCTGCCCGCGGTCGGTGATAAACATAAGCGTATCGTGGGTGTTGGACGTAAAAAAGCTCTCGATGAAGTCATCATCGTATGTCGTGACCGCCACGCGCCCCTTGCCGCCGCGCTTTTGCTTCTCGTAAGTCTTGCTAGGCACGCGCTTAATGTAGCCGCGGTGAGTGATCGTAACGACCATATTTTCATTCGCGATTAAATCTTCTATGTCGATATCCTCGTAGTCATCGACGATTTCGGTGATGCGCGGGCATTTAAATTTATCCTTGATCTCCAAAAGCTCATCTTTGATGATCCCCTCAATCAGCTCCTCGCTCTTTAGGATCGCATCAAGTCGCTTTATCTCGGCTAAAATTTCCTTTAGCTCCTCCTCGATCTTTTCGCGCTCAAGTCCCGTTAGGCGGCTTAGCCTCATATCTAAAATCGCGCCCGATTGCGCCTCGCTAAGGCCGAATCTGCTCATTAAATTTTCGCGCGCGACGTTTGTATCGGCGGAGTTTCTAATCACGTCGATCACTTCGTCGATATTATCTAGCGCGATCTTTAAGCCCTCTAAGATGTGCGCTCTAGCACGGGCTTTTTGAAGCTCAAAAATTGTGCGGCGGATGATGACGGTTTTTCTGTGGTTCAAAAACAGCTTCAAAAGCTCTATCAGCGTGAAAATCTTCGGTTCCTTGCCGTCGATTGCGAGCATTATCACGCCGAAGGTCGCCTCCATCGTGGTTTGCTTAAATAGATTATTCAGCACGATCTCGCTCATCGCGTCGCGCTTAAGCTCGATTACCACGCGAATTCCGTCGCGATCGCTCTCGTCGCGCACCTCGGAGATGCCCTCGATCTGCTTTTCTTTTACGAGATCTGCGATCTGCTCGATCAGGCGCGCTTTATTGGTCTGATACGGCAGCTCGTCGATTACGATGACGTCTTTACTAGCCTTTTTTTCGATATGGGTTTTAGCGCGAATTTTAACGCGCCCTCTGCCCGTTTTATACGCCTCGATAATCCCTTTTTTGCCGTAGATTATGCCGCCGGTCGGAAAATCGGGACCCTTGATCTCGCCCATGATCTCCTCTAAGCTTGCGTTTTTATTCTCAAGCAGTATCAAAAGACCGCCCACAAGCTCATCTAGGCTGTGCGGCGGGATATTCGTCGCCATTCCCACGGCGATTCCGCTCGAGCCGTTAAGCAGCAAATTCGGCACGCGCGCAGGCAATACGTCGGGCTCATTTAGGCTCTCATCGTAGTTCGGTACGAAATCGACCGTCTCTTTATCCAGGTCTTTTAAAAGCTCCTCGGCTAGCGGCGTCATACGCGCTTCGGTATACCTCATCGCCGCCGCGCCGTCGCCGTCAATCGATCCGAAGTTACCCTGCCCGTCCACGGAAGGAATTCTCATCGAAAAGCTCTGCGCCATTCGCACGAGCGCGTTGTAAACGGCGGTATCTCCGTGCGGATGGTATTTACCAATGACGTCGCCTACGATACGAGCGGATTTTTTGTATGGCTGGCGAGAGCCCACGCCAAGATCGTTCATCGCATATAAAATTCGCCTATGCACAGGCTTTAGGCCGTCTCTGGCGTCCGGTAGCGCACGACCGATGATAACGCTCATCGAGTAATCAAGATAGCTCGTCTTGATCGATTCCTCGACGTCGATATCGATGATCTCTTGATTTTCAAAAATATTTTCTTGCATAAAAATCCTTTTAAAATTTAACGAGCGATTATAGCGAATTATTCTTTTGCATTAGCTAAAACCAAGCCGCACACGGGCATAAAGCCGCCATCGATCAAGCTCTCGCGCGCTTGCAGCATGCTAAGGCCCGAGGTGATGATGTCATCTACCAGGATCACGGGGAATTGCGGCGGGGTTAAAATTTTAAAATTTCGCTTGTGCTTTAGGCGAAATTCCAGACTCTGCCCCGTGTATTTGACGCGGTTTTGCGCGCGCAGGCAGTGAAATTTAGGCCCCACAAGCTCGCTTTTTAGTGCGCGGGCTAAGATCGCCGTGTGTGAATAGCCACTGCGTGCGTCATCATCTAGCGGCACGGCGTTAAATTTAAAAACCCCGTTCGTTTTAAACGCTTCGTAGTTTTGCGGATTTGCTGAAATTTCGCGCTGCAGATGAAGCGGGAATTTTGCTAAGCTTAAAGAGGCTATGCGCGCAAGCACCGCAGCGCCGTATTCGTGATGTTTAGAAAGTATAAGCTCTCGAATTTCGGAGTAGCCATAGTAGTAAAAAACGCTAAAGCCCTCCACCTGCCGCATACTTAGGTGGCATTCGGCTAAATTTGCGGCGCAGGCGGCGCAGATCGTGCGCAGGCTAAACGCGCCGCAATTTACGCAGCGCATCTAAAGCGTCAAGATGATTTGATCGGCGGATTTTTTGACGATGTCGCCAAGCAAGCTTTGCACAAAAGGATTAAGCGATCTAGCCGTGCGAAGCGCGGTAAATTGGCTCTGATCCTGCGAAACGCGCTTGGTCGTAGTTTTGTTGCCCTGCACGATAGAGATCGCGATCTCGCCTCTTGCGCTCATATTTTCTTTCGAGTAGCCGTTGATCGCCGCCGAGATGCTTCTAATATTTACGGTTACGATATTCGGGCTTGCCGGATCGATCCTTACGCCACGAGCCTCAAGCTCCGCGCGCAAAGCCTTGTCGAACCACGCCGAGAGATTATTTTTTAAAAGCACCTCATCGACGAGTTTGCCGTCGTTGTCGTTTATAACGGCGATTACCATCTGATTTTCGCGCTGATCGTTGATCGCGTTGATATTTACCGACTTGCCGCTTACGGTCTGATCGGCCTTAGAAAGATACGGATTTAGGCTAATGACGCTGCTGGTTTGCGAGCAGGCGACAAAAAATAGCGCGAATACGCCGATTAAAAATTTTTTCATTTTTATCCTTTTTCTGAAATTCGGGCGCATTGTAGCACTAAATTTAAAATTTATAGATTTTTTTGTATCATTGCGGGATCAAAGGAGAAATTTTGCAAGCACTCGCTTTAAAATACAGACCCAAAAGCTTCGAGCAGCTCATCGGTCAAGACGCCGTCGCCAAAAGCCTCGCGCACGCGCTGGATTCGGGCAGACTGAGCCACGCATATCTTTTCAGCGGACTTCGCGGCAGCGGCAAAACCTCGACGGCTAGGATTTTTGCCAAAGCGCTTTTATGCGATAAAGGCCCTACCGGCAAGCCGTGCGAGATCTGCGATAACTGCGTAATGGCAAACGAGGGACGCCACATCGACATCATCGAGATGGACGCCGCCAGCCATCGCAAGATCGACGATATCCGCGAGCTCATCGAGCAGACGAAGTATCATCCCGCAAGCGCGCGCTTTAAAATTTTCATCATCGACGAGGTGCATATGCTCACCAAAGAGGCCTCCAATGCGCTTTTAAAAACGCTTGAGGAGCCGCCTAGCTACGTAAAATTTATCCTTGCGACTACCGATCCGCTCAAGCTTCCCATCACGGTGCTATCGCGCACGCAGCACTTTCGCTTTAAGCCGATCGCCAAAAGCGCCGTCGTGGCGCACCTCACGCAAATTTTAAAAACCGAAAACATCGCTTACGAAGAGGGCGCGCTCGAAATTCTAGCACGCAGCGGCTCGGGCTCGCTACGAGATACGCTCACGCTCCTTGATCAGGCGATTATCTTTAGCCGCGAAGGCATCACGCAGCGCGCGATCGCCGATATGTTGGGCTTGCTCGATCCTGCTAAAATAGGCGAAATTTTAGACGTCGTGCTGCGCCAAGACCGTGCGGGCGCGATCGAGATCATCAAAGAGGTCGAAAACTACAACGCCGAGACGATAATCGACGAGATGATCGCAAATTTAAAGGATAAATTCCTGCGCCGCGACGCGAAATTTAGCCTGCTGATGTATGAGCGGTTTTTCCGCATTTTAGCGGGCGCTAAGAGCATGCTCGCCATCAGCCCGGACAACACTTACGCGATCTCTATGATGATTTTTATGATGATGGAGGCGGTCAATCTGCGCGAGATCGACGAGCTGATCGAGGTCGGCAGATCCCTGGATCAAGGCGAGGGCTATGCTTCCGCTTCGGCGCCTAATTTAAACGCGCAAAGCTCCGCGCCGAATTTTAGGTCAAATTTCAACCAAAGCGCGGCATTTGCGCCAAATAGTGAGCCGGACGGCGCGGCTTTTGCACCGAGCGACCAGAGTAGCGCGACAAGCGGCGTGCCTAGCTTTACGGCAAGCGCAAAACGTCCCGCAAGCCCTGCGCAAAACTTCGGTGCGGCAAAACAAAGCCCTGACGCAAGCAGTGAGATCAAACCGGGCGCAACGGCGCAGGCTCAAAATTCTAGCTCTTCCGTCAAAACGGGCGCTCAAAATGAAATTTACGAGAATTTTTTAGCCAAAATTTACGACCGCGATTATGATCTGGGCGAGAAATTTAGCAAGTGCGTGGAATTTTTAAAGTTCGAGCGCGGCACGCTGTATCTGCTCTCGCGCGCGCAGGGGCAGGACAGAGAGTACCTGCGCAAGGGCTCGCGAGCGATAAATAGCGTGCTAAAATCGCTCTTCGGCGAGAGCGCGTCCATCAAGATCGAGCAGGGCGCGCCGCAGAAGCAAGAAAATTTTGCGCCGAGCGGCGCGGAAAACTCCGCCCCAAGCAGCAAAGATAGCGCAGCAAAGGACGCTGCAAGTAGCGCAGAAAAACCGCTTGAAAATTCTAGCGCCACGACAAGCGGCGCGCAAAATTCCGACTCGGGCGCAAGCAAGACCGCAAACTCCAAGCAAAATGAAATTTCAAACAGCGGCGAAAATTCCGAAGAAAATTCCGTGCCGAAAGAGGCAAAACCGCAAAAAAACGGCGCTAGCGGCGAGGGCGAAAAACAGCCGCCCAAGGACGATCTGTTAAGATCCACCGATCCGCAAAACTACGCCGCAAAGCCCCGCGATACGAGTAAGAGCGTACGCGCCGCCAAGGCAGGTCTCGCCGAGCTCGCAAACGGCGCACAGGACGGCAAGGAAATTTTGATCTCCGAGATGAATAGACTATTCGGCGAGCCCACCAAAATCACGGAATAGCGCTCGCTGCGGATAAATTTACGCCGCGCCGCGCGATTTTAAATTTGAGCATGCCAAAACGATATAGAAATTTACGCGGCGAAGCAAGCCTGCGCGATTTTAAAATTTAAACGGCAAAGGCGGTGTCTAAATTTACGCGATAGACCAAAACTGCGCGATAAATTTTAAAATTTTGCGGCGCGCGATCGAGCTCTAAAAAGCAAGCTTTAAATTTGATCGTCAAAGCGAGCTTTAAATTTTCACCAAAGCAAAGCAGGCTTCAAATTTAACCGCGCTGGCGATCCAAAATTCATACGCCGCGGCAGTCTAAATTTAGCGCACCGCAATTATCCGCGCAGTCTGTCCCATGCGAGCTCAAAATTTAAATTTAAACGCACTCTCCGCAGTTCAAAAATAAAATTTGCGCGTTTGCATAGCGAATATAAAATTCCGCGCTCATCCGCACCCTGCCCTCCGTGATACGACTTTAGCTGTACCGTGCTCCCGCCTGATGCGCTCTCTCAGACTTTCATCAAACTTTACGATACGGTTTTGCCCGCAATCTGCGCGGCTGCTCGTACAAAAACGCGGGCGCCGATCGCTCGCGGGCGCCGTAAGTCAAAGCCGAATTTCGCCAAAAGTAAAGCCGCGGCGAGCCGAGGCGCCCTGAAATTTTAAAAATTTATCTCACAAACGTGCGGCGGTCCGCGATGCTCGCTTATGAATTTTACGCGAACGCGGCGGGCGAATTAGCTAAAATTTAGCGCTTTTGGTGTAGAATTAGAGCAAATTTCAATCCAAAGGTCATCAAAATGCGCGGATATAAAATTTTCTCCGGCACCGCAAATCCCGAATTTGCCAAAAAAATCTCCAAATATCTCTCGCTGCCGCTTAGCGAGTGCGCGATCAAAACCTTCAGCGACGGCGAAATCAGCGTCCAGATCGGCGAGAGCGTGCGCGGCAAGGACGTCTTCGTCATTCAACCGACCTGCGCGCCCGCAAACTCCAATCTGATGGAGCTTCTGATCCTAACCGACGCACTGAAGCGCTCCAGCGCGAACTCGATCACGGCGGTCGTGCCCTACTTCGGCTACGCTCGCCAAGACCGCAAGGCAGCCCCGCGCGTACCGATCAGCGCGAAGCTCGTGGCGAATATGATGCAGACGGCAGGCATCGACCGCGTCGTCACGATGGATCTGCACGCGGGGCAGATACAGGGCTTTTTCGACGTGCCGGTCGATAACCTCTACGGCTCGCTGATATTTTTGGACTACCTGAAAGAGAAAAATTTAAAAAATCCGATCATCGCTAGCCCCGATGTTGGCGGCGTCGCGCGCGCCAGAAGCTTCGCCAAAAAGCTCTCGCTCGATCTGGTGATCGTCGATAAGCGCCGCGAGGAGGCGAACAAAAGCGAAGTGATGAATATCATCGGCGACGTCGCGGGCAAGGACGTGATCCTAATCGACGATATGATCGATACTGCGGGCACCATCGTCAAGGCCGCGGGCGCGTTTAAGGAACAGGGCGCAAAGAGCGTCAGCGCGTTTTGCACGCACGCCGTGCTAAGCGGCCCGGCATACGAGCGCATCGAAAGCGGCGCGTTAGACGGCCTCGTCGTGACCGACACGATCCCGCTAAAGCAGGAGAGCGACCGCATCAAGGTAATCAGCGTCGCTCCGCTTTTCGGCGAGGTCATCAGGCGCGTATATCACGACGAGAGCGTAAATAGCTTATTCAAATAAAATTTTAAAATTTAAAGCGTTGTGCGGTTTGTTTTAGACAGCCGCAGGAATGCGAACAATAGGCATCTTATAATAAAAGATCGCGGCTCAGCCGCAAGTCAAGCGCTTATGCCTGTGAGCTCTAAATTTACAGCATTTGAGCTCGCTGCGATTTAACTATCGGGAATTTAACTACGGCGCAAAATTTAGCTTCTAGGCGGCAAATTTAACTCTGCGCGACATTTACTCCACGCGGCGGAAAATTTAACTCTATTTCATACTTTTATTTGCTATTCAATATATAATGTATTTACTCCGCGCGGCGGAAAAATTTAACTGCAATCGCAGAGCAAATTTACCGCACCAACCGCTGCAAGTCGCATTTTAATCCGCCATGTTAACTCCGAAAAACTGCGTTTTAAATTTGCCGTAAAATTTTCTGCATATTTGATGAGATCGCACAGCGCCGCTACGCTTTAAATTTATAATAATTTGCCGCGCATTCGCGTCTGTATATGCAGCTGCGCTTCTGCAAAACTCGCATCCGCTAAATCATGCAAACCTCGTTTTTAAATTTCGCCGCGAAATCCGCAGCACGCGCCGGCAAGAATGCACCCGCCGATCGCGTTTAATTTTAGCGCCGAAATTCTTTATATTTTAGAGTATTGTAAGACTCAAAATGCCGCGCTTATCTAGCGCTCGCAGCTTCATTGGCGACGGGCTATCGATATATCGGTAGCCCTCAAGCAATTCTCTTCTTTAAATTTTACCACTCAAGCTCGCAGCGATTTTTTAAAATCCCGCGATTTAAAAGCCAGCAAGGCGTCAAAATCATTTATAATTTAGTCAAATGCGGCATCGGGCACGTGCGTTGCGCCCAAGCTGGCCGCTAAAATTTCTTTATAATCTCCATCAAATGCTTGACAAGAGCCGTAATTGCGGCATTTTCATAGCTATCGTCTGTATTTTGCAACGCTATGGTTTTCATATTGCCGAAAAATCCCGGATCGTAATGCTCGATGTCATTTTGCACGTAGCTTCTTAAAATTTGGCCGTTTCTTACTAGTTTAACCTCATAGATAAACTCTATGCCACCGATTCTATCGCTAGGAAACGGAGTAGCTTCACCAGTAAAGCCCCTGTGGTGCTTTATTGTAATTTTAAGCTCATCGGTAGAGTTTTGATCCAGCAGGTTCGCCTCTTTTAGCGCCGCTAAAAGCTGCTCGTTGTACTTTTTCTCGACCGCTTCCGGCGGTTGATAGACAAATTTTTTCGGATTATGGTTTTGGATGTGGTAGTAGGTAATGCCCTTGAATTTATACGCGCTTGCGATCGGTACTTTCGGCTGAGACTGCCCACAACCGATAAAAAATAGCGCCGCAAAAAGCAAAGCAAAAATTTTTTTCATTTTTTCTCCTTTAAAATTTTGTGCAATTATACAAAAACGGGGTTTAGCCCGGGCTAAATTTACGATCTTTCGGCGCCTACGCACGTCGAATTTTTTATAAATTTGAGCGAAAGCGCAAAAATTTTAAGCGTAGCTAGACGGCCAAATTTCAAATCCTTTAAATTTGAAACCAGCTTAAATTTCAAAGCCTATTCAAATTTAAAATTTAATCCGAATTTGATCTGAAATTTTATAAAATTCCACCGTTTTAAACGGGCTTTAAAAGCGCGCGCAAGCTGTTTTGAAACCCTGAAATAAAGGAAGCTAATGCCTACTTTTACTACCAAAGACTACAAAGCCGCCCTTCGCAGCCGCGGCTCACGAACCACGAGCGCAGGCGGATTTAGCGTCAAAAACGACAATTCCTTCATCGTGATCTTCTCCGTTACGATGATGGCTTTTATATTTTTTTACGGCATGTCGGCAGGTCTCGATTTAGATAAAATTTTTTTAGGAAACGGTCACGGACGCGGTGGAGGCGGGATTTTAGGGCTTTTGATCGCCGGCGTAGCTTGGTATCAAGGGCGCGACGGCGGCGGGCTGTTTAAATTTAACGACCACGCGATTACCTTCGTTTCAAACGAGCGCAAGAGCGAAATTCTACTCTTTAACATCGACTACGTTAGGCTCACTCCAGGCTTTTTGCGCACCTGCACCGGCTACACGGCGCTTAGCCACTCCCGCTACGTAAAACACGAGCGACTCTTTAAATTCGGGATCGGATCGATGATCGTGCTATGGCTAGTGGGTATCGCCATGAGCGAGCGCGTGGGAATGGCGTTCGTGATAATGGTCGTGGGCGTCGTGGCCTTTTTCTTTGCCAAGGCGCTCTCGTCATGGCGGCTAAACGGCGACTTTCACGATATCTTGCTGCGCGACACCGTGCTGATCCGCGGTAAGGATCTGAACGACTGCGTGCTGTGGTTTGCGATCACGCCCGGTCGCAACGACCGCCGCAGGCTGCGCGCCTACTTCAAAGAGCATCTTGATTTCGACATCGACGGCAGTTGATTTTGGTTTAAAATTTAAAGGCTTGGGCGCGGATAAAGCAGTAGAATTTCACAACGCAAAATTTAAGGCAAAATTTCACACATCAGAATTCCGCGATGCAAATTCTACCCAACAAAATTTCAAGACGCAAAATTCTACGATATAAAATTTGCAGGGCAAAATTTCGCGGCGTAAATTTCAAAGCCCCCGAATGCACGGCGCGAGATTTGCGGCTCTATACGGCAAACTTCACCTCGCTTAGCCGCCCCAAATTATCAAACGAAAAGAGCGCATCATTTTTAAAATTTGCTACGATCTTGCCCGCCGCTTCGCTAAATTTCGTGTCGTTTCTAAGCAAAAGCGCCCCCGATAAAACGGCGTGATTTAGCTGAAACGCGCCTATGTAATCGGCGCGCCAAAGAGATGAGCTCGCTTGCGTCCATACCGGGCTTGCTCGTACCATCTGGCGCCACGCACTCGCCTGCCTCAAAAGCTACAAACACCGCTCCGCCGGCGTGCGGGCAGCGGTAGTAGATTGCGGGCTCCTGCGATAGCCCGCACGCGATCGCGCTTGGAGCATGCCCGTTTATCTCTTCACTTAGTGCAAGCTTAGGCGTGCCAAGCTCCGCTAGCCCGTGCCGCAAGTCAAAATCGCGCACATCTCGCACAAGGGCAAGCAGCCGCTCATCGAGGCGATTTATGTTCTCGTACCCCCACAGCCACGTCCGGCTGCCGCGCGCTTCGCTACCGATATACCAAATGGCGCGCGGCGCATCATCGCCGAAACTGATCTTGCCGCGCTCAAAATCCACAGAGCGGCGCCTGCCCTTTACGATCAGCTTCAGCCCGCCTCTTGCATCACTACGCCGCGGCCCAAACATGCCGAAAACAGATCAGTAAAGCTGCTGCTATCCACGCCTAAGCGGTCTAAAAATTTCATTTTTACTCCTTTTGCCGCGCCGATAAATTTAGCGCTTTTGCGGGATTCCCCGCTTCGCCTTCTTATACGCCGTGCACGCCGTTTCGCTATAAAACACTCGCGCTATGGAATTTCATGCGGCGCGCAGTAAAATTTAATCAAATTTTATAAATCCGCAGCAGATAAAATTTCATAGCGGACGCCGCCCGGATAAAATTTTGCAGAAGACGACGGGCACGGCGAGTACAACTGCAGGAGATGACGGACGCGACCACAATGGTCGGCAGACTGCAAAAATTTAAACCGCTCGCGGGATGTTAAATTTGAAAGATGAAATTTTAGCCTAACGGCGAGCAGCAGAATTCTACGACCGAGCAGTGAACGCTAGAGCTTTAAGCGGCGCAAAACCGGCGCACAGCAGCAAATGTATCAGCCCAGGCAGCGAGCGATAGTTAAAGCCGTGCGGTCATAAAAATTTAAATCGCCTCTTAAGATCGTGAAATTTAAAGACGAAATTTCATACCGAACGACGAGCCGCTAAATTTAAGCCGCCCGAGCGATCGTCAAAATTTAAAAGCGGATTTTACGGCCACGCGGCAAAAGATGAAATTTGGACTATCCGCGTAAGTATAAAATTTAATCGATCTTCAGCACGCTCAAAAACGCCTCACTCGGCAGATTTACCTTGCCGATCGCCTTCATGCGCTTCTTGCCCTCTTTTTGCTTCTCGAGCAGCTTGCGCTTGCGCGTGATGTCGCCGCCGTAGCACTTGGCGGTCACGTTTTTGCCCATGGCGCGGACGTTTTCGCGAGCGATGATCTTGTTGCCGATGCTTGCTTGAATCGCGACTTCAAAAAGCTGCCGCGGCACGATCTCCTTCATCGCTTTGACGAGATTGCGCCCCTTGGATTCGGCCTTTGAGGCGGGCACGATGATCGAGAGCGCATCGACCGCTTCGCCCGCGACGCGGATGTCGAGCTTAACTAGATCGCCGCGCCTGTAATCGATCGGCTCATAATCAAAGCTCGCATAACCCTTGGTGCAGGACTTGAGCTTGTCGTAAAAGTCCATTATGATCTCGTTTGTCGGCACGTCGTATTCGAGCAGGACGCGCTCCGGCGTGATGTAGTCCATCTTGGTTTGGACGCCGCGGCGCAAATTTAAAAGGCTGATGAGATTGCCTAAAAACTCGCTAGGGGTGATGATGGTCGCCCTGACGTAGGGCTCCTCGAT
The DNA here is from genome assembly GCF_938015785.1 of uncultured Campylobacter sp. Classification (GTDB taxonomy): domain Bacteria; phylum Campylobacterota; class Campylobacteria; order Campylobacterales; family Campylobacteraceae; genus Campylobacter_B. Next base: position 15,863 of record NZ_CALLWC010000010.1, read on the forward strand.
GCGCTCGATGAAATTTGGCGCCGGAAGCTCGCTGGGGCTGTGTATCCGCACGCACGAGCCGTCCGTGAGATACACGGCGTATGTGACGGTCGGCGCCGTGGCGATGAGATCGAGATCAAACTCGCGCTCGAGCCGCTCCTTCACGACCTCCATATGCAGTAGCCCCAAAAACCCGACGCGAAAGCCAAATCCTAGCGCGAGCGACGTCTCGGGCTCGTAGCTAAGCGAGCTATCGTTTAAGCTGAGCTTGTCCAAAGCGTCGCGCAGATCTTCAAATTTATCGGTCTGCACGGGATAGATGCCCGCAAACACGAAGGGCTTTGCCTTCTCAAATCCGCCCACCGGCTCGGCGGCGCGTTTTTTAAAAAGTGTGATCGTATCGCCCACCTGCACGTCGGCGACGTTTTTTAGCCCCATCACGACGATGCCCACTTCGCCGCTGCTAAGCTCGCGGGTTTTGGCAGGCGCGAGCGGGTTGGGATACATCAGATCAAGCACCTCGTGGCGGTTCTCGCTACCCATGATATAGACCTCGTCGCCCTTTTTCAGCACGCCGTCGTAGAGTCTCGCAAGCGCGAGCGCGCCTAGGTAGTTATCGAACCAGCTGTCGTAGATAAGCGCCTTAAGCGGCGCAGCGTCGTCCGTTTTGGGCGCGGGGATGCGAGTGATTATCGCCTCTAAAAGCTCCTTGATACCCGCACCCGTTTTGGCGCTGACCTCGATCGCGCTGCTGCAATCAAGCCCGATGACGTGCTCGATCTCCTCTTTTACGCGCTGCGGATCGGCGGCGGGCAGATCGATTTTGTTAAGTACGGGGATGATTTCAAGATTGTGCTGCAGCGCGATATAGACGTTTGCGATGGTCTGCGCCTGCACGCCCTGGCTCGCATCCACGACGAGGATCGCCCCCTCGCAGCTAGCCAGCGAGCGCGAGACCTCATAGCTAAAATCTACGTGGCCCGGAGTGTCGATTAAATTTAAAACGTATTTCTCTCCGCCAAGCTCATACTCGAGCCGCACGGACTGCGCCTTGATCGTGATGCCGCGCTCCTTTTCGATATCCATCGTATCCATGATCTGGCTGCTCATCTGGCGCGCCTCAACGGCGTTACACTCGCTAATCAGGCGGTCTGCGAGCGTGGATTTGCCGTGGTCGATATGCGCGATGATGCTGAAATTTCTGATATTTTTTGTTTTCAAGTGGCTTTCCTGATGAAATTTTATGCCGCATTGTGCCGAAATTTCATTTAAAAACGGGTAAATGAGCAGGTGGAATTTATAAAGCGGTTTTATACGGCAGATCTAGCCAGATTGGAATTTTACAAAACGAAATTTTAAAGGATAAGAGAAAATGCGGACGGCTTTGAGCAATAGAATTTTAAGTTTTATCAGTGGTGCGTTTGCCGCGATAGAATTTTAGGATGAGAGTTGGGAGCAGATTTTACTAATTGAATTTTGCGACTGCATTGAAATACAAAATCTCGCGCAATAAAAATTTACAATAAGCCTTGCATGATCACGCTACGCGAAACTTGCAATGCTGATGGCTGAGAATTTTAATAAACGGGAGGAGGATCGCCATATGAAATTTTATTTTGAAATTCTACTACGAAGGATTTGATACACAAAATTTTATGGCATTACAAGTATGCAAACTTCGGTAAGTAAAATTTTACCACCAACGTCTTACAGCAAAATTTCGCAATTTAATTCCAAAAAATTTATTTCATGGAATTTTTAGGAAAAAATTTGCAAAGCAAAATTTCAAAATATTTGTCGCCAAGAAAACCGAAATTTCGCCCATAAAAAAAGGCTAGCCCGAAAGCTAGCCTTTGTGTTGCGAGCTTAACGCACGAATACTACCAATCGGTCTTTTGATTGTAGATATCGCGAATGTCGCCCGTACCTAGCTTCTTCGTAGAAGTATCACTAGTACTATTATCTGACGTGCTACCACCGGCAAACGATCCTACATCATCTTCCGTACCGGATTTGACTTGACCCTCGCCGCCCCAGACTGTAGGTCTAACAGCTCTTACGTTTACAGTAAGAGGATTGAAATACTGTGGCACACCAGGGAACCTGCTAGAGTAAGCTCCAGTAGTAGGAGGTACAGTAAACATAGTTCTCTGATTGTCAGCAGGCGTATGGATAAGCCATGGGTTAGTTTCAATACGTATCCTAGCCTGACCTGGTACGGTAGCCTGGATAGTTATATCTTCCTTGCCACCGCTTACTACATTACCCCTGCGAACAGTTACGCCAGTAGGCGTAAAGCTAGTATAAGCGCTTACGAATTCTGCTCCTATATTATTTAAAGTAGCTCTAGTATTTACTACGAACTTCGTAAAATCGGTTAGGCTATGATCTTGAGCCGCTAGCACGGTAAATATATTTGAGCTAGGGGCTTCATAAGCAAGCTCCGCGCTAGGAGCAGGCATATTCGCGCACCTATCGGTTCTACCGCAATAGATCTGCGTATAAATAGGCACGGTTACCCCAGTTCTGGTAGTGGCTTGATACACTCTAGATCCCAGGCTCTTGTCATATGACGTACCATAGACGAATAGCGCATAAGTGCCTACGTTATCACTATAGTCTATAACGGTTTTACCTGTTGCATAGGTCTTACTATTGGAATTAGCAGCGGCTATATAAGCAGCTTTGCTTGCAGCTCCGGTTTCGCTAACCTTTCTAGTGATGAAAGTATCAAAGTTCTCTTGGGATAACTTTATATCATCCTTCTTATATTGCTCCGAAGTTGTATCCGAGATAGCATTGTATGATTTATCAAATTTTGACGGCCAAAAATTTTCGGCGATACTAATCGTGCCATTTCCGATATTAAAGTCACTAGCGTAGATAAGCACCGGAGTGCTAGGGGTTTTATGCATCCTAGCGAAATTAAAATACACAGTTGAACCAGGGGTCTGCCCCTCTCTAAATCCTTGCGCCAAAATTCTAAAATCAGTTGACTTAGAATCGTAATTAATTCCTGTGCCGCCTTTTGGTCTATTAATAAGTCCGCCTATTAATGAAGCGTCGGAATAATAATTAAGCGCTATTCCAAGCGGTATAGGCAAGCCGTAGCCCGTATCAGCAGCGGAAGCAGCTTCTTCCCAACCTCCGGTAACAGTTGAGCTTAAGGTCCTTGCGTTATATGTATAGCATCTGCTATCATATCCTGTAGGGCCTAGGCAATCGTTAGAATTCCTAGCGAAAAACTGTGTACCGCCAGGGATATTGTAAACAACGGTAGGTCTATTAGGATACGGCACGTAATTTGTATCTCCGCCGGTCCTGTTAGCGGTAGCTGTGGAGCAACGTCCATCGGCACTATTGCTAGCGCAATCAAATCCAAAATTTAGCGCAAAATCAAGATCGCTCGAAAATCCACACACGGCTTGAGGAGCGCCGCCAACATCTTGCTTATATCCGTCATAAAGCGTAGCGATGACATCCTTATAAACTTTGTCAGATAGATACGCTACAGCATTGACTTTAAGTTTGGCAAGCTGGCTTATCTGACGTGTTACAGCTAAATTCTGTGCGGGATTTTCGCCTGGATATACTACGACATTATTCTCAATATACGGATCATTAAAATATGTATATGCGGATGTTCCGCCGGTGATATTATTATCACCTACGCCGCTTGTTATACCATTATCAAGGCTTACGAGCGATACTCTGATACGATCCGGCTTATAACGCAATACGATATTGTCGTTTATCGCTTTATCTTTATTGGCGACAAGTCTCATACCTACGTCGCAGCCCACCATACCTTTAGCGTCCGGAGTGTTGTTAGATGAATTGATAATACATTTAGCACTCTTCCACTTTTTAGAGTAGGTCTGATCGGAGTAAGCATCCGTCCATGAGTTATCATAGACGCTTACCAGTACATCACCGACATTGTAGTAATTGAAAATTTTATCGGCATTTGCACCTAATCCTTCAGTATAAATGACGGCATTTTCTTTATCTTTATCCACAGAAGCTTTTCTAGACTGAGTCATCAAATATGCGCCTTGAGAATTGCCCTTGCCGCTGAATTTTGCTACACCTCCAGTCTCTACGATATCTCTAGCATTAAAATCCGCCCATAAGCTTACGGCATTTTTATCCCATACTCTTCTATACGATGCGTCGAATTTTGAGCTTGTACCATTTAACACGCACGAAACATCATCACTCTTGCCAAAAGAGCCCTTTTTGATAGCTTCCGGATCAATCTCATATTTGCCTGTCTGGGCATTGTATTTAGCACCAGAATACTCTACTGCAGTACCGCCGTAGCAGCCGTCTTGCTTTACACCACGTTTTAATGTAGTAGTGGCTGTTTTTCTATCGACATAGTAGGACTGGGTATCTACATTAGCCGCGCATTCATTAGATATGAATGGGCGCAAGTAAGTCTGGATGCCACGGATCTTAGTCGATATATCTTGAGTATCGTCGGAATCCGTACCGTAGCTTTTACGTAGATGATAGCGCTGATTACCTAGGTCACCGCCAATTCTTGCAGTATAGTTAGGTACGCCATTATCGCTATAACTTCTAGCCGATATTACGTGCGCTAAAATATCTGCGTTCTGCTCATAGTCCCCACCCACGCGAAGTTCGGCAGGATTATAAACATCGGTACTAACGCCTTTTTTAGTTATATCGCCACTAGCGGTAGTATCTACGATCTTGCTATATTTACCGGAATTATTTAGCGCATCGGTATCTACTTTGAAATACGCAGGGCGGAGTACGAAGTTATCGCTACCGCATATGTGGAATGATCCATCTTTTGACATTTTAATGCCAAACTCATTGCTGGCAACATCTATACTGTTTTTAAGCTCATCCAGCTTCTTTTGTATAATATTATCCCAGATATCCTTCTTTTGTTCCGCAGTCAGGCTTTTATTGCACCAATCAAAATCTTCATTGGCTTCACAATACCCGTATTGCTTCTTAAGCTCCCATTTTTTAAGCTCTAAATAGTAAGCCTTAGGATCCTCGCTGTTTAAGTCCTTATCTTTTATATACTTATCTAAATCGGATCTCGAAGTAGCTTGCTCGTCAGGACGATAACTAAGCATAAACGTAAGACCTTGATACGCATCACCTATCTCTATATTATTTAGAGCCAAAATGCTCTTATTTTTAAAATCTAATTCCTTATCTACAGAATAGGAATCACCATTTAGCTTAAACGGAATTTTTAAGGTATCAGTTACTGATCGGCATGCATAAACTACGCTATTTTTCTTATCATCCTCGCTGACTTTATCTGAGGTAGTAGCGGCATTTTTAGCTCTTATAACAGATAAATACAATTTTCCTCCCAAGCCAAATTTCTCAAGCTTTCTATCCTTGCTACCGATATATACGAGCTTACCTGTATTAGGATCTTTTTTAAAGTAAGGAGAATTCGCAGCCGCACCGATATAATCTGTACATTTACCGGTTTTATCGTCATAAGACTTACAATATTGGCTCTCGTAATCTGGTCTAAAGATGAGTTTTGTATCAAAAGGCTTATCGGAGATTTGAGTATATAGCCTATCATCGTCGTCGCTATTACTAAAATTCTTATTTACTACTTGCAAACCACTTAGCGGCTGGATATCAACACTTTTAGAAACCTTCGTTGCATCGCATAGCTCAAGTTCAGAGGCACTATCCATATCTAGGACGACTCGCTGACCGCCGCCGATATCTAGACTCATCTTGTAGCTTAATGTCACGGCAGGAGCTTGAAGAATTTTTGCACCGGTATTAACGGTAGCGTTAAACTCACCATACGCCGCCTTACCTGGTCTCATTAGACCGCCCACCGGAGTAGTCGTGCCAGCTTTTATCTCTCCTGCACCCTCGCCGATATAGAATTTTAAGACATTATTATCTAGCGTCGTAAATTGCCTATCATTATAGATAGGATCCGTAACATTTGGGGTGCCGCCATTTATGACATCTTTCATCGTCTTATATGCACCCTTTTGACCATCGCGTAGATAGACCAGTTTCTCTGCAGCCGCTGCAGGTATGGTATTTGTAGTGGTAGTGATAGGATCGTTTATGGCTAGTTCATTATTTATAGTAGAACTATCTTTGGTATAGGCAGCGCCTGCCTGAGCAAAATCGATTGACACTACTGCACCTACAGCATCCTCGCTATTACCACCATTTAGTCTGTTTTCGAATTTCATTCTATAGTAGATATGCTCGCCCGCAACTACTGGATTTTTGATCTGCTCTGGCTTATTGTCGTCAATCTCAGTCTTACTATATCTGCTACCGATAACTTTGCCATTCTGCGGATCTTCATCTTTAGTTCTAAAGAATTTTACCCAGTTAGCGGCATTATATACCTCATACTGATAGCATAGTTGAGGAACATACAGATCTACTGATATTGCTATCATACTTATAAAGTTTTGATCGGATTGGTTGTTTGTTGAGTTATACGTACCACCCAGTTCCAACTTTATACTTGATTGCCCGTAGCCCATTTTATCGCTTATATCAAATTCATCTAAATCCACGGCGGCTGCCTGATCCGCTCCCTCGTAATGCTTACCTCTTAGGATTTCCGGTATCGCAGCATATCCACCATTTTCGCTTCTTAGCCTCATAATGGTACCGCCGAATATATTAGAATACCATTCGCTTCCGATTTGAGCCAATGCGTTTATTCCATTAGACCAAGCGGCATTAGGAGTATATAAAGTATCCATTTTACCGCCCGCTTTTTTATTCTCTACTCTAAAAAATTCCTTCGTCTTATCATTGCCGCTCATTTCAGGTCCAAGTTTCGCCTCGCCACCAAAACCTAAAAAACTAAGCTTAGCATTAACGCGACCGCTCCTAGGAGTGTAAAAGCCTTTTAACTCGGCTTTTACGTTTATAGATTCATTTGCGCCTGCCCAAGGTGTAATAGCTATAAAATCACCATATACGGTTACGTTTTTAGGCTTGTAATAATCGTTTTTAAATTTTGCAGCCTCTGCGTAAGTAAACGGTTTCGCTACACCTACAGGATTAGCAGGGCTTTGTAAATCTGCCATTAGCTTATTTCTAGAGTCCAAGGTCTTATCATATACTATGATTACACCCCAGCCACCCCACATACCAAGTCGAATATTTTTTAGCTCACCGTTAATAAGTGCCGCGCCAGCATTGTCCCTACCATCGCTGGCTACTATGTTTCCTACGGTAAAATCTATACTATCAGAGTAATCAACAAAGTTTGCCTTCACTTTATCCGTAATATCTGCAAAGCAGCCGTATTCCAAACGCATCTCTACCTTCCGAGGGTTAGGAAGATTTCTATAGCTAGCATTCTCCCTATAGTTCCAGCCGGCTACGCCGTTACATCTATCCCTTGGGATATCTATAGGAGCGGTACTTGTTGCACTTTTTGAGCTTTTCATTCTAAGCTTAGCCCATTTATACCATTTCGCAAACTTAACTCCGTCGCCATTTCCTACGTATTTATCCCATCCCTCATTGATAAGCTCTCTTGCCTCTCTTACGTTACCTTGCCAATACAAAGCTGCAAAAACGATATCATCTTTAGTAATACCCTTAGGTAGTTTTAGAGTCGATTTGGAGCTATTTAGATAAAAGGCACCCGCCGAAGTATCTGGATCTTCTTTTAAATAATGACCGTTTGCGCCAGCTATAAAGTTTTTATCCACTCCTTTTGTAACTCCGTCCCAATCAAAACTAAGCACTGTATTTCCAGCTACGGCATAGTCTCCAAATACATAGGTACCGGGACCACCAAATCTAACTACAGGGGTTTGATTTTTCCAATCTCGAATACCACTAAAATTCCATGTTCCACAATGATTATGACCGGCGCCATCTCCACATTCACCGCTTGAATACCAATACCAATGCGGATCACTACTATTGATCACGCCACTATCAGGGTATTCCCAAGGATCTATAACGGCGGGATTGATCTTAATATTGGGTCTATTATCCGCAAAGGCTCCCGCCACGAAACAAAACAACAGCGCCAAAATAGGCGCGAAGCTAAAACTCTTAACTTTCATGATACTACCCTCCGGTCAATAACATAATTTTTAACTACTATTTTACATTTTTTTTGCTTAAATTTAATATGGATATAGAACAAATATAAATAAATTTTAAAGAATTTCTAAAAAAAGATTTTATAAGATGTGGTTTTATTTATCTTGAGCTACATTAAAAAATAATATAACAACAAATAAACAACGACTCTCAAACAATAAAAGGCGCGAGAATTCCGCGTCTTCAAAATTCTAAAATTCTAAAATTCTAAAATTCTAAAATTCTAAAATTCTAAAATAAGCCGAATTTACCATCTTTACGCTTGTAAAGCACACGCATTTTAGCATCCATATCGTTAAAGACCAAGAACTGATCGGTACTTTCTTTAAGCTTATTTAGCGCCTCATCAATCTCTAGCGGTTTATAAAGCTCTAGCTCGGTAGGGACGATTTCATCAACCTCGTCGTTTAAATTTGGCTCATTAGCACCGATTGCATTATCTACGGCGTTTTGTTTCATTTCGTCGCGATTTTTGTGAGAATTTACCTTATCGTGGTATCTGCGAAGCACTTTTGAGGCGCGCTCGACGATGAGATCGACGGCAGCGTAGAGATCTTTATCTTTTTGACGCACGACTATAGTGTCTTGATGCGCTAAATTTAATGAGAAATCCACCACAAAGCCCTTTTTGCCTTGCTTCTCGTCGGCAGAAATTACACAACGCCCCGAGATGATGTCGAGATTATATTTTTCTAGCGTCTCAAATGCGTTTTCGACATAATTTTTGATAGCTTCCGTTAGCTCAAACTGCTTACCTACGATATTTAAATTCATCGCCTCTCCTTTACATTATGGTTTTTGAATAGTGCGCCTGTGATACGTAATCTGCGGTCTGCCCATAACTTCTACGTTAGATCTCACTACTACGTCTACAAGCGCAGCATGACTTAGAATTCTGCCTACACTACCATTTGCAAGTGTTTCGGACGAGCCTTGCCCAAAATTACTATAAGCTACGGTATGATTACCGGGTGCACCTAGCTGTCTATCAAAATATCCGAATGTTACGGTGATGTCAAACATCTTTTGAGCTGGATCATTTGACGGATACTCAAGAGTAATCGTATTTAACGTAGGATAGGTCGCAGCCGTAGCGCCTCCTGCCCTAAGCTCGGTAGTTAGATACTGGTGCTTTTGCATAGCAAGGACTGCCAGCTCCGTAGCACTCTGCGCTAGCAGTAGCGCCTGCTCTCTGCCTTGGATATTATTGACGTCGCGAGCCGTCATAGACGCGATAGATAGCGCCGTAATCGCGGTAGTCGCTACAATGATGATAAAAAATATGGCTGCTACTAGAGCAAAGCCTTTTTGCATAGTTTTCATTAGTACACCACCTGTGCTTTACAAACGTTTAGATCCAACTCCGCCGGATCGAAATTTCTGCCGTCGTCTCTCATACATAGTTTAAGCGCAACGGCGCCGTTATCGTCCTTAAACCTAAATAAGCTCACATCCTCTGCTAGTAACGAGCTACTAGCAGTGTCATATGAGTGCGCATCGCCTGCGACAGTGCTCCATGGGCGATAGTTATATTTCAAGAGCAGATTAAAATTCTTACTCAAATTGCCCGCATTGTCTTTCGTATATGTTACTACCTGATCGGGAACGATCGCGTAAGCGCTATGTGCTATATAGTACTGCTCAGAAAATTCCTGTGAGTTGGCATTATTTGGATTGAACGGATATTGGTTGATAGCGATAGTTTCACCTTGTATACTACCGCTACCCGCAGCACTAGGAGTGCCTACGGCGATTAGCACGCGGTTTCTGCCGTCTGCCCAAACAGCCCTATCGTAGCCGAAGCCTATGCCTACGCTAGTAGGCGAAGCATCATTAGTAACAGCTCTAAATATAACGGCGACCTGAGTATTATTAGATGGAGTATTGTAAGCAGTAGCCCTTAAATTTCCAACTATCCTAGCTACTTGCGGAAAATCACTACCCAAGGATACCATATTAAATGCAGCCCTAGTATCTGCGATATATCCGGCATTATTTGTATCAGCCGTCCATGTGCTATCTCGGAGTTGAGACATTGACATAAAGCCGCTCCAGCCAGGATTTCTCTGATTTATATTTCTAGTCTCTACGCTTTGTCCGATCCACTCTAATATATCAAATCTCGGATCGGTAAGATCGCTAATCGGCACAAAATCATTTACGGCAAGATCTCTACCTATGGTAGAGCTTTTTATTCTATCTTCTAAACGATTTGTGATTAGCATCATCGCATTTTGCGTTCTGGCTTCCAGCTGATTTACCGCACGTACATGCACGTAAGATTTATAGATCTTGGTGTATAGATCAGCGCCAAACATTGAGATGATCCCTAGCACTACGATAACAAACACAAGCTCTATAAGGGTGAAACCTCTTTTCATCTCGCGCTCCTATTAGTTATGTAGTCTAGTGACGGTTGTCTGAACGCCGACGCCGATATTAGATAAAAATGCCTTTAAAACAACTGATTTAGCAGTACCATCTTTAGCTACGGCGTCGTTTAGATCCGTAGCGGCAACACTAACCATCTTGATATTAGTAGGGGCAGCGGACTCGTCGTTAGGTAGATCTCTAAGAACACCTCTTATATCGGTACCCGTAGCATACTCCGCCGCGCTAAAAGGCTCTGCTACATAATCTACATCGACATTAATCCTAGTATTGAGGATAAAATCACCTCTACTGCTAGAGCCCACCAAATTACCGACTGTTATATCGGTCGTGAACTGGTCGAAATCGTCGATATCGTTATAACGACCGCCACCAAAAGAAATTCCATTTCTACCGAATTGTCTTTTTGTAGCTGGAGCTTGAGCGCTAATTCCGCGCCTACTAGCTTCATTTAAAATTCCGGGTCTAACTTCGGGAGCGCCGTCAGCGGGCGGATTTACCGTTAAAATTCTATCCATGCAGCTCGCATCACCTCCGCAGCTAGCATCTGCTGCGTATGCGCTATCCCATTGCGCCTTAGACACACGCGACATAAAAGCTTTAGCGTTATATACGAGCTCCTCTTTGATCGCAAGGGCATTTAGCTCGGTCGTCTGCGCGACGATACGCGGGATCGCCATCGTCGTGATCGCCAAAATCACGATGGTAAAGATCAGCTCAATTAGAGTAAAACCTTTTTTCATCTTACATCCTTTCTTTAAAATTCTGAAATTACGGAAACGCAAACTTACTCTGCGTTATCGGCGCTAATTATACTATTGTTAAACTTAAATTTAGAATTTATCGCGTAAATTTTTTCGGTTTACAAAGATTTTTAAACCCGAACGCATAAAAATTTTAAAGAAATTCCATTTTTAAATTTGGACGCGGAATTTAAGCTTGCATTTACTCAAAGACTATAAAATTACGAGCTAAATAAATTCCAAGGATTTTTTATGACAAATCTAAGTAAAATTCTATCCGCTCTCCTATTTATCGCGTTTATCGGCGGCTGCAGTGGCAAAGGCGACGGCGAGCTTTTTAATCTAAGCCCCGAGGCATGGTATTCTAAAATTTTAGAAGATATCAACAACGCAAATATGGAGGATGCCGAGAAGCACTACACTAGCTTTTCTAGCGAACACATCGCCTCTCCGCTGCTTGAGGAGATGACACTCATTATGGCGTGGGCTTTTGTGGAGGATGAAAACTACGAGAAAGCAAACAAATACCTAGACGAATATATCCGTCTCTACGGCACGACGCAAAAGATCGAATACGCAAGATTTCTAAAAATTAGAGCAAATTTCGATTCCTTTAGCCGCCCAAATCGCAACCAAAAGCTAATGCTAAACAGCATCGACGAAATTCGAAAATTTATAGCTGAATATCCACAGAGCGAGTATCGTCCGCTACTTGAGACGATGCTAACGAAGCTCAGACTTGCCGAGCATCAGCTAAATATCGACATCAAGGATCTTTACCAGCGCACCGACCGCGAAAGTTCTGCCAAAATTTACGAGCAACGCATCGAGGAATCCCCGCTAAACGGCACCGACGTCATCAAACCACGCTCGCCTTGGTATCGCGCGATTTTTGAGTAGGAGGAGCGATGCAACTGATTCAAAATACAACCTTCCCAAGCGATCTGCCTATCATCGTCGAGGACGAGCTATTTTTATATCCGTTTATGATAGCGCCCCTTTTCATCGGCGACGAGCATAATAAAAAAGCCCTCGATCTAGCCGCCAAAAACGAATCTATGATAATGGTCGTAAGCTCCAAGTCGGAATTTAGCGGCGATAGAAGCTTCGGCGGTATCTATAACGCAGGCGTAGTGGGCTCCGTGATGAGAACCGTACCGCTTCCCGACGGTCGGGTTAAAATTTTATTTCAAGGCGCGCTAAAAGGTAAAATCGTAAAAGAAATTTCGCAAGATCCGCTAATCGCTACCGTCGATATCATCCACGACGAGCGCGGCAATGACCAGAAATTAGACGCGCTGGTAAGCGTGCTGAAAGAAAAAACCAAGACGCTTAGCACGCTCACGCATTTTTTCCCGAACGATCTACTAAAAACCATCGACGACGGCACCGACGCCGCGCGCGTTTGCGACCTGATTTTAAGCGCACTGCGTCTAAAAAAGCAGGTAGCCTACTCATTTTTTACCGAGAGCAACTTGCAAAAGCGTCTTTTCAACCTCATCAACTACATCTCCGACGAGATCGAAGCGCAGAGGCTCGAAAAGGAGATCAAAAGCAAGGTTCATTCCAAGATCGATAAGACGAACAAAGAGTATTTTTTAAAAGAGCAACTCAAGCAGATCCAAAAGGAGCTCGGCGGCGATGCCGACCGAGACGCGGAGATCGAGGAGTATCGCAAAAAACTAGAGGCCAAAAAGCCCTATTTAGGCGAGGATGCCTACAAAGAGATCAAAAAGCAGATCGATAAATTTGCCCGCCTCCATCCGGACAGCGCCGATGCGGGGCTCGTGCAGAGCTATCTGGACTGGGTGATCGAAGTGCCGTTCGAAAAAGCGGCAAAGCACAAGATGTCCATCGAGGGCGTCACCGCGCAGCTAAACAAAGACCACCACTCCCTGCAAAAGCCAAAGGCGCGCATCGAGGAGTATTTCGCGCTAAAGCAGCTTTTAGAGCTTCGCGGCATAAACGGCAAGCAGAGTAAGGGGGACGGCAAGGGAGACGGCGCGATTTTATGCTTCTACGGCCCTCCCGGTGTAGGCAAGACGAGCCTTGCGAACTCTATCGCGACCGCGCTTAAGCGCAAACTTATCCGCGTCGCTTTAGGCGGGCTCGAGGACGTAAACGAGCTGCGCGGACACCGCCGCACATACATCGGCGCTATGCCGGGCCGCATCGTGCAAGGCCTCATCGAGGCAAATCAGATGGACCCCGTCATCGTGCTTGATGAGATCGATAAAATTTCAAGCTCATACAAGGGCGATCCGACGGCGGTTCTGCTTGAAATTTTAGATCCGGAGCAGAACTCGAGCTTTAGGGATTATTATCTAAATTTCAACATCGATCTTAGCAAGATCATCTTTATCGCCACGGCAAACGACGTATCTCTCATACCCGCGCCGCTGCGCGATAGGATGGAGTTTATCGAGCTTAGCTCATATACGCCGCAGGAGAAATTTCAGATCGCTAAGGACTATCTGATCCCTCAGGAGCTGCAGCGCCACGGCCTAAAATCAGCCGACGTAGCGATCAACCCCGCCGCCCTTGCCGAGATCATCGAAGAGTACACGCGCGAAAGCGGCGTGCGAAACCTGCGCCGCCAAATCGCAGCGATCTTCCGCAAGGTCGCGGTTAAAATTTTAAAAGACAAAGAGTTTAAAAAAATCGTCGTAACGACGAAAAATTTAAGCGAATTTCTAAATAAAAAGGTTTTCGAGATCGACGAGGTTGAAAAGCGCGATCAAATCGGCATCGTAAACGGGCTTGCGTGGACTGCGGTAGGCGGCGACGTGCTCAAGATTGAGGCGGTCAAGATCAAAGGCAAGGGCGCGATGACGATCACGGGCCAGCTCGGCGACGTGATGAAAGAATCCGCGCAGATCGCCTTTAGCGTCGTAAAGGTGCTGATCGACGAGGGCAAGCTCAAAGCCGCTCAAGACGCGGAGAGTGGCGCCGCAAAAGCCTCACGCGCGGGCAAAAACTCCGCATTGCGCGCAAATAGCGGCGCGTCTAAAAGCCCTGCGGCGGCGCGAAATTTAGGCGAGGAGGAGAATTCCGAAAGCTCGGAGCAGATTTATAATAAATTCGACCTTCACATCCACGTGCCCGAGGGCGCGACGCCTAAGGACGGACCGAGCGCGGGCATCACGATGAGCACGGCGATCGCGTCGATTTTAAGCGAGCGCGAGGTGCGCGCCGATCTGGCGATGACGGGCGAAATCACGCTAAGCGGCAAAGTGCTGCCGATCGGCGGGCTTAAAGAGAAGCTCATCGCCGCGCACAAAGCCAAAATCGCCGAGGTTTTGATCCCACGCAAAAACTACGAACGCGACCTGGCAGAGATCCCCGACGAGGTCAAAAACGATCTGAAAATAACGCCGGTAGATCGGATCAAAGAGGTACTGAAGCTGGCGCTAGTCTAAATTTAAAGCGCCGTTTTAAATTTAGCCGCTTTAGCCGCGCGCTTCGGCAGAATTTTAAAATATTTATAGCGGCGTTAAATTTTATTGCGTAGCTGGACATTGATGCGCTTGCGGCAAAATTTCTTGTAACGATGCGGCGAACGTAAAATTTCGTAGAATTTCGCATACGCGCGATCGCGTAATGATGTAAAATTTTAAAGCAGTTTAAAATTTCAGCTTCGCTTTTAGCGCAAAATTTTATGAAATTTACCTTGCAAAAGGAATAAAATGTTTGATTTTAAAAAAGAGTTTAGACAGCTTTACGCGCCAAAGCAGACACCGCAAACTTTAACTATCCCGCCTGCAAATTTCGTCTGCGTCCGAGGCGAGGGCGACCCGAACGAATCAGGCGGAGCGTATCAGCGCGCGATAGAGGTGCTCTACGCCGTGAGCTACGCGCTAAAAATGAGCTACAAAACCGAGTATAAAATCGATGGCTTTTTCGAGTACGTCGTGCCGCCGCTAGAGGGGTTTTGGCGGCAGCGCGGCTCTGCTGACGGAGCGGCGGACTACGCCCGAAAGAGCGATTTTAGCTGGATTAGCGCAATTAGACTACCTGATTTTATCGCGCGAGAAAATTTCGACTGGGCGGTGCAGCAGGCTACGCAGAAAAAGAAGCTGGACTGCGGTGCGGCGGAGTTTTTGAGGATAGATGAGGGGCTTTGCGCGCAAATTTTACACGTCGGCAGCTTTGATGACGAGCCGCAAAGCGTAGCCAAAATAGACGAGTTTATCGCCGCGAATGGCTACGCAAAGGACTTTGGCGAGCAAAGAGCGCATCACGAAATCTACCTAAGCGACCCCAGAAAAACCGCGCCGCAAAAATGCAAAACGATAATCAGACTCCCGATTAGGAAAATTTAGCCATTTTTGGGCTAAATTTGGCCTCGCGGCGATTTAATATAGCTTAGGCAAACTACGAAGCCGCCACGTAATGCAAAGCCAAATTCACTGCATAAGCCGCTAATGCTAAGTTAAATTTGATTTACAATTTAAGAGAGTTGATAAAAACGAATTCTTAAATCAAAGTTACACTATTCTCGCGTAGTTTTATTAAATTCTTATAGCAGAGTAAAATTTTGCTATCTCTTTGTACGGTTTAAATTTTAAAATTTACAAAATTTTACTAGTTGCAAACATTGCCCAACAAACTCCGCAGAATCCCAAATTTAACCCCAGCTTAAGCATAAGCTTGTATACTTTGGCTTTAAATTTAAGGCGGCAAATGAGATCACAGAGCGAATTTTTTGGCGTTTTCATCACGCTTCTTGGCGGCGTATTATGGGGATTTAGCAGTGTTTGCGGGCAGTATCTGTTCACGCAAAAAGGCGTCAGCGCCGACTGGCTCGTGCCCTATCGCCTAGGCCTCGCCGGGCTTGCGATGGTAGCGTATTACATCGCTCGCTCGCCGCGCCTAGCCTTTGCGCCGCTAAAAGATCGCGTGCTTTTGCCGCAGCTGCTCATCTACGCGTTTTTTGGGCTTATGATGACGCAGTATTCGTACTTTTGCGGTGTCGAGCTCTCAAACGCCGCCGTCGCGACCGTGATCCAGTACTCCGCGCCCGCGCTCATCCTCGGCGTCGTTTGCTTTTTACAGCGGCGCGCGCCTAAAAAGGTCGAGCTCATCGCGCTCATTTTCGCGGTGCTGGGCGTCGTGCTGCTCGCCACCCACGGCGATCTGGGTTCGCTGGTTATCAGCGCGGAGGCGCTGGTTTGGTGCCTGATTAGCGCGCTTGGCGTCGTGATATACAGCCTCATTCCCACGAAGCTAAATCAAAAATACCCCGTCGCGTTAAATTTAGGCTGGGGGATGGTCATCGGCGGCGGCGCGCTCGCGCTTTACACGCGGGTTTGGCAGCTAGGCGGCGTGAGCGACGCGCAGGGCTTTGCAGCGCTTGCCGCGGTAGTGATCCTTGGCACGATATGCGCGTTTAGCTTTTACATGACGGGGCTAAAGATAATAGGCGCGAGCAGGGCGAGCATGATCGCGTGCATCGAGCCGGTGAGCGCGGCGGCGTTTGCCTATTTTTGGCTGGGGACGGAGTTCGTGTTTCTTGATTTTGCGGGCTTTACGCTCATTATCTCGTGCATATTTTTGCTGGCTAAAGATAGGAAAAAGACCTGAATTTGGAGGAGAGATGATCTATTTGGCGCAGACCGATACGACGGCCGGATTTTTGAGTAAGGATTTTCGGGAGATAAACGCGCTCAAACACCGTCCTGCGGACAAACCCTGCCTCATAACGACGGCAAAGCTTAGCGAGCTAAAAAATCTCGCTCGCGTGCCCGCTAAATTTAAAAATTTAGTGCGTCGTGCGAGGAAAACGACCTTTTTATATCCGAACGGCACCGCCGTGCGCGTCGTGAAAGAGTGCGCACATGAGGAGTTTTTGAGGCAATTTGACTGGCTCTACTCCAGTAGCGCAAATTTAAACGGGCAAAACTTCGACGAAGCCTGGGCAAAAGCGGCGGCGGATCAGGTCGTGGATCAAAATTTCAGCCAGAACGCAAGCTCGAAAATTTATAAAATTTCAAAAACTAAAATTTTGCGGATTAGATAGAGCTGTCGATTAAAATTTAAACACGCAAAGAGCACACAAAAAAGAGGCGCCGCGGGAAGTAACTTTACAAATTTAAACGGCTTTGCAAATTTAAAACCGGATGCCTCGTTTCGGCTACTTTGTCCTCTGCACAATTTAAAACGACCTTCTAAATTTAAAATGGCTCTGTAAATTTAGCCGAGCCGTGAAATCCCGCCGCAGATAGACCGCGCAAAGACCGCCAGGAATTTTGAAAAATCCAGAAAAGTTCACGAAAAACTCGCAGAAAAATCATATAAAAAGCCACAAATCTCCGCTGCCTTCAAGCAGTAAAATTCCTGCCGCTCTCAAAGACGCAAGATTCCACCGCAGATAGTCTTTGAATGAAATTTTATTGCCCAAATATTCTCGATCAAAATTTTAACTCGGGCGAGCTAAGATTATCGCTAGAAATTCTCGCATCCCGAGTGTTTTCGATCTAAATTTTGTAGGTCAGGCATTGCCGCTGGTTTTTATCCGAGCCACTATGCGCCGATCTTTTAATAAAAGCTCTACCGCTTGCTCTCAATTAAAATTCCGCCGCTTCTGCCGATAGTTTTAATTAAAATTTCATCGCCGCGTGAGTAAATTTCGATCAAAATTCTATCATCGCCTTGTATATCAAAAATCCCGCTGTCGCCGATACTATCGCCTTTCATCGCCGCTATCGCCGCCGCAGCTATTGCACTCTATCTTCACTACTTCCGCCGCAGCAAGCGCCGCAAAGCCGTCCGCGTCGCTCACGCCCCCAAGCCGCCAAAGCTGCGCGTAAAGCGCAAGCGGTCTCCATTGCCGCACCAAGACGACGACCGATCCGCGATAAAATTTCCGCCGCCCGCCGCGTAGCGCATCAAAGCAAACGCCGTAAATTTTAAAATTTAAACCGCCTCTCGCCGCACGGTACCGATAAATTCCGCCGACTAGTCCTTCATTCACGCATAAATCATAAATTTTCATGAATTTAACGCCGCCTTTCTTGCTTTATATTAAAATTTCGCTAAAATTACCGCATTAAATTTGAGGCGCAAACGGAGCTTAAGTTTAAACCGCTTGCGGGCAAATTAAATCCATTCAAGGAGCTTTTATGAGCGGTGTTGCGTTAATCATCTGCTTCGCCATAGCGGTCGTCGTGATGATTTTTTTGATCTCCAAGGCAGGCGTTCACCCATTTTTGGCGCTAATGCTTATCTCCCTGGCGCTCGCGATCGTCGCGGGCATACCGCTAGCCAAGATCCCCGCGATTATCGGCGACGGTTTCAGCGGCACGTTTAAGAGTATCGGTATCGTCATAATCTTCGGCGCGCTCATCGGCACCGTGCTCGAAAAGACGGGCGCGGCGCTCAAACTCGCCGATATGGTCGTAAACGTAGTCGGGCAGAAGCGCCCCGAGCTTGCGATGCTCATAATGGGCTGGATCGTGGGTATCCCCGTATTTTGCGACAGCGGCTTCGTCGTTTTAAACCCGATCCGCGAAGCGATCAGCAAAAAAATCGGCGAAAATCCGGTCGCTCTAGCAGTAGCGCTCTCCGGCGGACTTTATGCCTCACACGTATTCATCCCGCCGACTCCCGGACCGATCGCCGCAGCAGGCGCCGTGGGTCTAGGCGGCAATCTGCTGCTCGTAATCGCAATGGGCGCGGTAGTGTCCTTGCCGGTGCTGATCGCCACATACTTTTTTTCTAAAAAGGTCGCCAAGAGCGTGCATATAAGCGAGGCTGAAGCCAATGAAGTCATCGCCAAAAGCTACGACGATCTGCTTAAACAATACGGCAAATTGCCGGACGGATTTTTAAGCTTAGCCCCTATTTTGATCCCGATCCTATTTATGGCGCTGGGTTCCGTCGCCAAGATCCTAAAAGTAGGCGGATTTGCGGGCGAAATTTCGCAATTTTTAGGAAATCCTATCATCGCACTAGCCTTGGGCGTAGTTTTTGCGGTATTTTTACTCGTGCAAACCGGCAAACTAGGCGAATTTAATGAGATCACCAACGAATCCTTAAAAATCGTAGGCCCGATCCTCTTCATCACCGCAGCGGGCGGAGTGCTAGGCAAGGTCATCACCGACGCCGGCTTCGTAACCTACATCAAGGACAATGCGACCGCGATTAAAGCCGCGGGGATTTTCTTCCCGTTCTTAATCTCGGCAGTCCTAAAAACAGCGCAAGGAAGCTCCACCGTGGCGATCATCACTACAGCTTCGATTATGGGCGCATTTAACGCGGACGGCTCGCTAATGCAGGTGCTGGGCTTCACCTCCGAAATGTCCGGCGCACTCGTCGTAATGGCGATCGCAGCGGGCGCGATGACGGTTTCGCACGCTAACGACAGCTACTTCTGGGTCGTTACGAATTTCAGCAAGATGAACCCGCAGCAAGGCTACCGCACACAGACCATGCTAACCCTAATTATGGGCATTACGGGCATGATCAGCGTGTGGGTTTTGTCGCTGTTTTTGATCTAGGTTAGCTTATTCTAGCCGCTACCGCGCTAAATCAGTGCGGAGCGCTACGGGCATCTACCAGCGGCTAGCTACATAAAATTCTTTAAATTTACGTAGCTAGCCCGCGTCGCGCAAATGCCTTAGTATTAAAATTTCGCTTAACATAGTTTTAAATTTACACACAAAGCCTCAAGGAGCGAAATTTTAAAATTCTATCGCTACGGAATTTTAAAATTTAGCCGAAATTCTATGGCTTACAGAATTTTAAAATTCCACGACATGAAATTTTAGAATTTGCCCCCATAAATTTGGCGACGAGATTTTAAAATTCTACTCTTGCTTCAGTCTTGTCATCGTAAATTTAGCCTACGCGCTGTAAAATTCCAAAATTTTAAAATATCAGCTAAAGGAAAAATATGAAAGTTTTAGTCGCGATTGACTCGTTTAAGGGCTCGCTTAGTTCGCTTGAGGCGGGCAACGCCGTAAAATCAGGCATCGAAAAGCTAGGCTGCGAGGTGCTCGTCAAACCTATCGCAGATGGCGGCGAAGGAAGCGTTGAAGCCCTTGCCGACGCGCTAAAAGCTAAGTTCATGGACGTTATCGTAGCAAACCCTTTAGGCGAAAAAACGCCCGCGCGCTACGCCTTAAAAGGCGAGCTAGGCATCTTAGAAATGGCGTCCGCATCGGGTCTGCCGCTCATCGAAAAATCGCGCCGCAATCCGCTAAAAACGAGCACTTATGGCTTTGGCGAGATGATAGCGCATGCGATCGCACACGGCGCGCGAAAGTTTATCATCGGCATCGGTGGAAGTGCTACGAATGACGCGGGCATGGGGATGCTGCGCGCGCTCGGCTTTAAATTTAAAGATGCAAATGGCGCAGAGCTTGCGGGAGCGGGCGAGGATCTGATTAAACTCGCCACGATAGATTGCACTTCGGTGCTGCCGCATCTTAAAGAGTGCGAGTTTCTTATCGCCTGCGATGTGGATAATCCGCTTTTTGGCGAAAACGGCGCAGCATATATTTACGCCCCGCAAAAGGGCGCGGATGCGGCGATGGTAAAGCAACTCGATGCGGGACTTATCAATTTCGCAAGCGTCATAAGCAAACACCTCGGACGCGAGCTTTGGAATAGCCCCGGAGCAGGAGCTGCCGGCGGGCTGGGGTTTGGTTTTGTAAGCTTTCTAAACGCGACGCTTAAGCCGGGCATCGACATCATCACCGAAGAGATCGGGCTAGATCGCGATATGAAAGACGCCGAGCTCGTCATCACAGGCGAAGGAAGGCTAGATTTTCAAAGCTCGATGGGCAAAACCCCCTGCGGTGTCGCAAAGATTGCCGCTTCCTACGGCGTGCCCGTAATCGCGCTGGCAGGCGGCATCTCGCCCTGTGCCGGCGGCTGTAACGAGCGGGGCATAGGCGCATTTTTTTGCATCCTAAACGAACCTATGAGCCTTGAGCGCGCGATGGAAAAAGAGATCGCAACACAAAATTTAGCCCGCGTCGCCGAACAAGCGGTGAGATTGTTTATGCTCGGACGCGGCGCTAAATAGGGATTTTGGACTGAAATTTTAAGACGCGGATGTTAAAGCTTGCAGCGGGTACGGCGCATACGGGTAGGGATACGGCGCGGCGACGACTCGCAACAGACAAGCACGACAAAGTGCGGCAGGAGGCGAGCATGGCAAAGAAGCTAAATTTTATGCAGGATGGATTTGCGTGCTTTAAAGGCACGGCGCGATCTTGACGCAGATGCGGTGACGCGCAGCTTACAAGGCACAAAAATATACGCGAAGAAGCAGGCGAGAGCCACAACGATGGACGTTGGTAAAACGGCGGCTTGCGGCAAGGATACGGGCTATGACGTGCATGCGCGGCAAGCAAATACTGCGCGCAGCTTACGACGGGCGGCAGAATTTCATCCGCCGCAGACCATGGTAGGCAGATAAAATTTTGCATTAAAGCGGAGCTTTTCCGAAATTCTAGCGCGTTTGAAATACGGGGTGATCGGATGAAAGGTAAGACAGTGGACGGCTCGACGGTGAAATAGCGGCGCGAAATTTTACGGCGCAAAAATTTATTTTACCGCGCGATACATACGCAAGGCGCGATCTAAAACTCATTTTCCAATCAAGCGGCTCGCGGACCCTCGCAATACATAACCTCAAGGCATGATTAAGACAGACAGAATTTTAAAATTTATGCCGTATTCGTAGCCTATGAGATTTGCAACGTAAATTTAAAAGCAGTGATCCGCTTTATGAAATTCCTTTTCGAATTTCAGCTCATGATATGCCCCTTTTGAGGCGAAAAAGGTCGCTCAATCGCAAAATCGCGCTTCTTGCAAAGATGGTGGCAGCGCGAAATTTCACTAAAATTTCATCTCTTAATTCGGCGCGCGATTTATAAAATTTCGCCCTCGTCGCGCCCCGAAATCTGCGGCTTAGGCAGCGCCAGGCTCTTTGCGGTTTTGCTAAAAAGTATCAGATCCTCGGTGCTTTGCACGCTCCACGGCAGCCGCGAGAGCGCGGATTTGAAAATTTCAAAGCAGGAAATGGCGTCGCTAAATGCGCGGTGGTGGACGTTTTGCACGCCTAAAAGCTCTTTTAACGAGCCGAGCCCGTATCTTTGCGCCTCGATCGTGCGGCGCGCGAGCTCGACGGTGCAGAGCCTGCGATTTAAAAGCATCCCAAAGCCGCATTTTTGCAGGCTCGCGTCGATGAAGCCGTAGTCAAATTTGACGTTGTGCGCCACAAAAACGCTATCGCCTAAAAACAACCTAAACCGCTCCAGTACGCTAGCTAGCGGCGGCGCGCCCACAAGATCGTCCGCGCAGATCCCCGTAAGCTCCGTGATATTTTCGGGCACGACGGGCGCGTAAACGAAGCTCTCGAAGCGGTCAAGCTCCTGCGTGCCGCGCGTTTTTATCGCGCCGATTTCGATGATCTGGCCGTTTGAGAGCCCGCCGTTCGTCTCTATATCTACGAAGCAAAAAATTTCATCCGAAATATCCGTCTCGCGGGTTTTGAGCGTGATTTTGCCGTTGTCGAGTTTTATTATCTCTATGCCCAGCGCCCGCCACATCGAGAGGTCTTTTGGCTCGAAAAGCTCGGTAATCTCGGCAATGTCGCTTGCTTTTGAGATAAAATCGTAATAATTTATGCTCTTTTGAGCCAGCAAATTTATGAGATTTTCGATCTGACGCGTCAAAATTTTACCCCTGTGCCGCGCCTAAATTTTAAGCGCACGGATCGCCTCCGCGTAGTCGTTTGAAGAAAATATGTAATTGCCCGCTACCACGACGTCGGCGCCCGCTTCGTCGATATCTGCAATATTCAGCCCGTTTACGCCACCGTCGACCTCGATGAGGCATTTTGCGCCTTTGCGATCGATCAGCTCGCGCAGCTGTTTAATTTTCTCAAGCGCCGAGGGGATAAATTTCTGCCCTCCAAAGCCAGGATTAACGCTCATTAAAAGCACCATATCGACCTCGCCCAAGATAAACTCCAGCGCGCTAAGCGGAGTGTGCGGATTTAGCACTACCGCGGGCGAGACGCCGCTGCGACGTATATGATCTATGAGGCGCAGCGGATGGGTCTCCTCCTCGATGTGGAAGCTAAGAAATTTCGGCTTTAGCGGCAAAAAAAGATCAACGAAAAACGGCACGTTTTTGACCATCAGATGGATGTCTAAAGGCTTGCTGCTCGCCTTTGCCGCGGCGCTTACTACGAGCGGTCCAATCGTGAGATTGGGCACGAAATGCCCGTCCATCACATCTACGTGAATGAGATCGGCGCCCGCTTCGCAGACTGCGCGAATTTCATCGCCTAAGCTGCCGAAATCCGCCGATAAAATGCTGGGTGCGACATACATTAAGATTCCTTTAAAATTTCAAGATTCGGAATTTTACTTAGTTTTGTCATAAATTTCGCTAAATTTAAACCGCGGCGGATTTTAAGCATAATTTGAAATTTTTTCGCTATAATCGCCATTTATTTTAATCATCAAGGATTTATTATGGCAAGAAGATGCGCAATCACCGGCAAAGGTGCGATGGTAGGAAACAACGTCAGCCACGCAAATAACAGGACCAAAAAGAAATTCCAGGTCAATCTACGCACCATCCGCGTTCAGCTAGAAGACGGCTCAACCAGACGAATCAAAGTAGCCGCCTCAACTCTACGAACTATGAAAAAACAATCAAAATAACCTCTTAAAGAGGAATTTATGTCTGTTTTGGACAAGATCAAGCGATTCCTCGACTGGTCCGGCTCGACTAAGCCGGACATCAACCTCTACACAGAAATTTACGACCAGCTACGCCCTTTTCGCTTACCACTGATAACCATCGTGCTGATGATGCTAATCGGCACATTAGGCTATGTCTTTATAGCGGGCTTTTCACTCATAGACGCCTTTTATCAAGCAGGCATGACTTTCACGACGGTAGGTTTTACCGAAGTAGCGCCGATATCGCCCGCGGGTAGAATTTTTACCGTCTTATTTATCCTCATGGGCTTTGGAACCTTTTCGTTTTGCCTGGGCGTCGTCGTCGAGGTCATAAAAAACGGCAAACTTCAAAATTTACTTAGGGAGCAACGAATGATCAACAACATCGCAAGGCTCAAAAACCACTACATTATATGTTATAACAACATCTACTGCGCCGAGCTTGCCAAGCAGTTTCGCGAAAATCATCTGCCTTTTGTCGTGATCGACCCCGATCCCGCTCTAGCCAAAATCGCCGAAGAAAACCGCTATCCATATTTCATCGTAGGCGAGCCGCACGTAGAAACTACAATGCTAAAAGCGCATCTGTCATCTGCAAAATCCGTCATCACGCTAAGTCCAAATTTAGCCGATAATATCGCAATAATCTCGCTAGTGCGCCTATACGAAAAGGAGCTTGGTCGCATCACCCCCTACTTCATCATGGCAAATAGCGATGATGACAGCGACACCGAGAGGCTAAAAAAACTCGGCGCAAATTCTATCGTCTCACCATCCAAGCTCGCCGCACAAAGGCTTTCGGCGATAAGCGTGCGCCCCGATATGGAGAACATTTTGGAGCGATTTTTGTATAAAAAAGACTCCCTCATCGATATCGAGGAGATCACGGTGCCCGATTTTTCGTGGATCCGCTTCAAGCGCCTAAAAGAAACTCGCTTGCGCGATTTTACAAACGCCGACGTCGTGGGAATCAAAGAGCCCAACAGTCGCTTTATCCCGATGCCAGATGGCGACTACCTCATCGGTACTGGGGTGAAATTTTTAGTCATCGGCACGGCAGAGGGCATCCGCAACACCAAAAAGCTCATCCGCAGCAAATACAAGCCGCAGGAGATGAGATATGTTTAAAATAACTAAGCTTGAGGGCGGTTTGAAGAATGTCGAGGGTTTTTATTTTGACGGCGTAAATTCGGGCTTTAAAAAAGAGGGAAACGATCTGGGATTTATCCGCGCGGACGAACCCTTTGCCGTAAGCGCGATCTTTACGAGCAATAAATTTCAAGCCGCGCCGATTAGGCATTTCAAAAGGGCGCAAGAGCGCGCGGGCGGGGAGCTTAAAACAAATTTTATCCTCGTAAATTCTAAAAACGCAAACTCGATGACCGGGAAGCAAGGCATCGCAGACATCGATGAAATTTTTAGCGAGCTTGGTAAAAAGACCGCTCTGATAAACCCCGTTATGAGCTCCACCGGCGTCATCGGATACCGCCTCAAAAAGGAAAAAATTATCGCCGCCGCGCAAAATTTTAACCTCTCGGCACGAAACTCGAACGCCCTAGCCACCGCCATTATGACTACCGATACGATAAAAAAAGAGCTTGCATATGAAATTTCTTTAGAAAACGGCGAGAAATTTCACATCGCAGCCGTTTGCAAGGGTGCAGGCATGATCAATCCTGCGCTTGCGACCATGCTCTGCTTCATTCTAACCGATGCAAAAATCCCGCGCGCGGATATGGACGAGCTGCTAAAAAAGGCAGCGGAGCAGAGTTTCAACACCGTAAGCGTCGACGGTGATACCTCCACCAACGATACGATTATGCTCTGCAGCAGCGCTAAATGCGCTTACGAAAAAGACGCCTTCGCCTCCGCGCTAAACGCCCTTACGCGCGAGCTTGCGCTAATGCTTGTAAAAGACGGCGAAGGCGCAAACAAGCTGGTGCGATTTAGAGTAAGCGGCGCCGCAAATGCTGGGGATGCCCGCACGGCGGCAAAGGCGCTAAGTAATTCGCCGCTTGTTAAAACGGCGATCTTCGGCGAAGATCCGAATTGGGGTCGCATAGCCTCGACCATAGGCGCCTGCGGCATCGAATGCGACGAAGAAAAGCTGCGCATCAAATACGACGATGTGCTGCTTTATGACGCGCAAAATCGCGAGCTGGACGCCGCGCGCGAGGCTGCGGCTCACGCCGTGATGCAGCAAAAAAGCTTTACGATCTGGTGCGATTTGGGGCTCGGAGAGGGCGAGTTTAGCGCGTACGGCTGCGATCTTAGCTACGACTACGTAAAAATCAACGCCGACTATAGATCATAAAGATTCACAGCTCGCTTCATAACCTAAAAATCTCGTCTCGAAAATAGCGAATAGCAGCAGGGCTTTAAAGCTCTGCTCTTAAAATTTTATCATTTAAATTTGCCTGTTTTAAATTTTTAAAGGCTAAAAATTCTACCTCTTAAAATCTGGAATCTCATGCGTGAAATTCAGTCTAAATTTGATAGCTGAAATTAGGTTTTAAGCGCTTTATTGATATACTTGAATAAATTTTTCAAAGGAGTAAGGCATGTTTCATGAATACAGAGATTTAATCACTGAGTTAAAAGGCAAAAACGCACGATTTGATTCGCTTTTTGAGAAACACGACGAGCTGGATCACAAGATCGCCGACGCGCAGGCCGGCAGAGTGCATATGAGCGATCTGGAGATCGATGCGATGAAGAAAGAAAAGCTTCGCATAAAAGATGAGCTAGGCAGCTTACTAGCGCAATATAAAGCCGAAAAGGCAGATAAATAAAGTTGCTTGCGGCGAAATTAAGATGCAGCAGAGTGCTAGCAAGGCTTATTTCGCCGCCAAGCTTTAATCCGCGTTTAGAATTTTCTAATCTCAATAAGTTTAACCGCTTAAATTTGCCGCGCGCGATAGAGATATTAAAACAGCGTGCCAAAACGAGTTAAAAATTTATACCACACGCTTTACCATATTGACACCGCTAAATAATTTTTACGCATCGGCTACATCACTGCATATACCAAACAATACGGTATTAGCGCAATCAAATATAATTCGTTACGGCTCTCTATCGCCCCTTCTGTTTCCGAAAATATCTCTTGCTGAATGCGGTTTTGCGCTACAGAGTAAATTAAAATTTACGCCGCATCACCTTGCAGCCTGGCTCTTAAATTTTACTTTGCAGTGAGTATTTTCTAGCAAATTTCAAATCTTGCGTTTTGCTTATTGCGGGCGCAGTACCTACTTTTAAAATTCCGCATTTCGCAGAAATCTAAAGTGGCGCTAGAATTTTAAATTCCCGTTCGCGCTAGCCGCGAAATTTCAAATTCGCAGACTCCGACCAAGCGCTAGTTTATGTTAGAGCTTGCTTTTTGGTAGCTCCACGGAATTTAGCCAAGCTTGTTTGTTTAGAACCCACTTCATTGAGCTTTAAAAATTTAGATTATTTCTTTGATCGTATCGGATAATGCCTACCGGCACGGAATTGCTCAAGCCACCCTATTTGCTATATGCGCAATTAAAAGCGGCGCTAACGCGGAATTAAATAGTATAAGTGAGATCTGTAAAAGGTGTGAAATTTAATCATAGAATTTTAAGCGCTAAGGATTTGCGATAGAATTTCGCCACGCAAATCAAATCCCAAAACTAACCTGGCCTACTCGAAAACCTTCGCTTCTAAGCCATGTAGCCTTTGCAAGCCGATATCGATATATTCGTTAAGCTTCTCATTATTTTCCAGCAATTTGTCGTAATAGCTCTTGGCTCTTTCTCTCGCGGTCGCATCGGGCTCGATATACTTTAGCCCGCTTTTGAAAAATCCTTTGGATTCCACAAAATAGATCGAGTGGATCTTCTCGCAGTGCGATAGCCCTGCTTCAGTGTAGTTTAAAATCGATTCGTACGCGATATTGCCTAACAGCTCCTGCAGCCTATTTGCGGGATTTTTGAAAAACTCGGCAAACTCCTTATACGGCGTAAAAACCTGATCCAGGTTTTTCATCGCATCGCCGTAGATACCCTTTTTCAGGCGGAACATCGTCATCTCTTGAGAACTTACAAACTTCTCTATTGCTTTTATCGTATCGTTTTTATTCACTAAATTTTCCCTTTTAAAATATGAAACGCTCGGATTATATCGTTTGTTTTATAAAAATCCGTTAAAAATCGGTTAAATTTTGCCCTAGCGTTTTAGCTAAATTTCCCTGAGCGCTTTTGATTAAATTTCCCGCCTCAGCCGCCGCACTTCTCGCACAATCCTCGCACAAGCACACTTTTGACATTTTTTTGTGGCAAAGCTGGCATCGAAATCTCCTCCATTTTATGGCAGCTTTCGCAGATAAAATACGCTTTGGCGCCGTCGGTGAGCTCATAAAAGCTTTTATGATTATTTTCGCTGGTAATTATCAAATTTTTTTCTTCCAAAAGCGCTATATTGCGATATATCGTGGTTTTATTAGCACCCGTTTGTTCTACTAGTTCATCATAGCTTACCGGGCATTTTTTCTCGCTTAGGATCTGCACGATCTGCACTCTAAGTGCTGTAGGAGCGATATCGTGACTCGCTAAAAAATCTTTGGGATCCATTTTACGCCTTTTTTAAAATTTAAGCGATGATAGCGAAATTTAGATAAATTTATATTAAGTTGCAACTAAGTTGCTTTTGATATACTTCCGCAATTTTTTTGGAAAGGAATTTTATGAAAAAGCTTGTTTTCACGCTTTTAGCAGCTAGTTGCGTAGCATTCGCCAAACCTACGGTCACCACGACCATACTTCCTACGAAGTATTTTGTTGAACAGATCGCAGGTGATACTTTGCAGGTAAATACGATGGTCGGCAAAGGCGCTGATCCGCACACATACGAGCCTAAGCCTTCGGAGATGAAAATGCTAGAAAATAGCGATCTGTATTTTGCAGTCGGTATAGAATTTGATGAAGTCTGGCTACCAAAGCTTGCCGCATCGTATCCGAAGATGAAGATAATCCACACCGAAGATGGCATTACCAAAATGGCTATGGCAGAGCATCACCATCACGACGAACATGCTCATAGCGCGCATCACGATGATCACGATCATGACGCGCACCATGAGCATGGTGACAAAGACCACGAGGCGCACGAGCACCATCATCATCACGACGGCTTAGACCCACATATCTGGCTAGATCCGCAGCTTGTAAAAATTCAAGCTAAAAATATTAAAGACGCGTTAACCAAACAGTATCCTAAGGATGCTAAAATTTATGAAGCAAATTTCGATAAATTTGCTAAAAAGCTTGATGAGCTAGACGCTTACGCAAAGCAGAAATTAGCGGGCGTCAAAGGAAAGAAATTTATGGTTTATCATCCGTCTTGGGGCTATTTCGCGCACCGATACGATTTGGAGCAGATCGCAGTCGAAGTGGAGGGCAAAGAGCCTAAGCCTGCGGATTTAGCCGAGCTAATCGAGGAAGCCAAAGAGGAAAAGATCAAGGTGATTTTCGTCGCACCGCAGTTTTCCAAAAAGGCAGCGCAAACCATCGCCGCGCAAACGGGCGCAAAGGTAATGGAGATCGATCAGCTGCCGCTAGATTGGTACGAGACGATGAAAAAGACGATCGACGTTTTCGGAGAAAATTTGTAGTTGATGAAATTTATTAAAATTTTACTTTTATCCGCGATCTTTAGCTCGCGGATATTTGCGTGCGCTCTGTGCGCCCTATACACGCCCACTGCGCACGTTAGCATCACTCCCGTCGCACAAAACGGCAAGATCGTAAGCCTGCATTTTTCGTGGCTTTTCTCTCAAAATTTTACCGACGTTATAATGCAGACCTACGATATAAATTCCAATGGCAAGCTTGAAAATAGCGAGCTTGCTGAGATAACTAAGGCGATGACCGATTATCTAACCCCCAAAAACTACCTTTGCGAGGCGGAATTCTACGATCAAGCGCCAAAAAACGCAAAACCTGCGCTTAGCAACCTCGTAGGCACGCAAATTAAGGGAAATTTTAAAAACGCAATAAGCCTCGTCAAAAAGGGCAGACTCGTGTTTGAGTTCGATCAAAAAGTCGGCTTCGAACTGCGAAACGGCCGCGTTCTTAAAATTTCCATTAACGACGATCAGGGATTTTTCAATTTCAAAATGGTTGACGATAAGCCCTTTGATCTAGGCAATGGCTTTGTAGCGAAGCCTAATTCAAATTTAGCCACCACTTTTATAGAATTTAGCGGCGAAAAACCAAAGATCGCAGATAAAAAACCGCTGATTTCAAGCACGCCGAACTCCGATTTAGCGCAGGATGGTCTTGCGGGCTCAGAGGATAAACTTGCGCAAGGCGGCCAAGCTAAACCGAATTCCAGCTCGGCGCGCAGATCAAACCAAAGATCGGTTGGCGATATTGTTTCGGAGGCTGCAGCAGAGGCGCAAAAAAATATCGCCGCTTCGGATGCTATCGCGCAGATCAATAAAGCCGCCAAAAATAGCGCGCAAGTAAAAGATGATCCCGCAAATTCCAACCGCTTCGGCAGCGAAAGCTTAGAGGTCGCCGCGAAAAATAGCGAAAACGCCGCACCTTTAGGCGATAATTCAAATTTAGCGCAAAACGGAGGCGACAGAAGCGCTGCGATAAATTTTAACGATCCCGTAAATTCTGCGGCGCTTACAGATAAAGGCGCGGGTGAAAATTTTGCTGCGATCCGAGACAATTCTTTAAATTCCGCGCATTCTACGCAAAATTTCGCGACTCCATCCGATGAGAGCTCTTTAAATTTAGCGCAAAATAGCGCGAGCAAAAACGGCGCCGTATCCGGTAGCAGCGACATTTCAAGCGAGCAGCACAAAGAGGTCTCGCTGGGATTTGTCGCGCAAAAGACGATGGATTTTATGAAAAGTCTCAAAACGGCGTTTCGCGCAAGCAGCGAGCATGCAAGCGCAAGCACCATCCTATGGGTCTTGGCGCTTTCTTTCATATACGGCTTTTTCCACGCGGCAGGCCCAGGGCACGCGAAGCTGCTAACGGCTAGCTATTTCTTAGCCCATGGCGGCAGCTACATCAAGGCCTTTGGATTTGCCCTTAAAATCGGGCTTCTGCACGTACTAGGAGCGCTCGTTTTAGTAAGCGCGAGCATGTTTGTGTTGCAAAACGTTGCAGGGCTTGTCTCTGCAAACTCCGCCTCGATCACCACGAAAATTTCGGCGCTTCTGATCATCGTCATAACTGCGCTCATCATCTACGACAAAGCTCGCCGCGTAAGATCGTCGGGCACCCACCACGATGCGAGCTGCTCCTGCGCCGCTTGCGCTTCCGCCGCAAACACCGCAGAAACGGACGCGCACTTAAAAAATACGGCATTTGCAAACGCCGGGGATTCCGCTGGCGCAGCGTCAAAGAGCTATAAATTTTCTAAATTTAAAACCCCTAGCGGCGAATCCGCGCAGTATTTGGATGCCAAAAATTTAGGCACCGCAGCGGCAGAGCCAAATTCGGATTCAAATTTAGCCGCAAATTTACAAGAAAACTCGTCTAGCCAAAATAAGCAAAAACAGGCTTTAAATTCTGCAAATTTAAAAAACCAAATCTCGTCTCGCTCGCTGCAAAGCAGCGCGACTGGCGGCGGCGAGAAAGGGCGGGAGTGGCTTATCGCGCTTGCAGCGGCGCTCGTGCCCTGCCCCGGTACGATCCTGATTTTCGTGCTTGCTTTCAGCCTCGGAAGCTTCGCACTTAGCGTCGCAAGTGCGCTTTTCATCGGTTTTGGAATGAGCGTCGTGATATTTCTAGCCGCGCTTTTCGGCGCGAAAGCAAACGAACTAAGCTCGAAGCGGCTCGTAAGCTTGAAGCTTTACATCGAATTTGCGGGGCTTTTCGTGATGTTTGGGCTCGGAGTTTTTATGTATTTCATCTCAGACACCCTCAGGATACTGTGATCGCAAGCTTCGGATGCAAATTTTCAAAAGCGGCTCGCGTGAAATATAAGCTTACGCAATGCGTTAAATTTCAATCCGGTGCGGATCTAATTTCAAAGAGTAAGATTTTAAAATTTTACGCTGCGGACCCACGTAAATTAAATTTCGATCCCGACTATTCATTAAGCGGCGGAATTCGCTCTTTATGAATTCCGCTAAATTTTGCTACAATACGGGCGAAATTTTTCTCAAGGATAGATATGTCGCCTTCTTTGCAAGATGCTATTTCACAGACTTTAATCGAGCAAAAAGCGTGCGCTAGAGTTTTTAATAGATATTACTACCTCAGTATAGCCGCCTTTTTTGCGGTCCTGTTCGTAGCAATGTATCTAGACGGCGTTAAAGCAGACACTCCTCTAATAAAAATTGCCGAATTTTTGGGCGTATTGATCCTTTTTCAGATCTTTTGGATATTTCTTCTTCATTGTGCCGGTCAAGAAACTGAAGCAGAAATTCGCTACTACAAATTTTATAAAGAGATATTCGTCCGCGCCGTAATAAACGATATAGATGCCGGTTTAAAATACGATCCATATACCGGCATGCAAGAAGAGGAATTTCAAAAATTTAGAATTTATAGGAAATCTAGGATCAAAAGCGAGGATCGGATTACGGGCGTGTACTGCGGGATTAAATTTAGCCTCAGCGAGGTACATAGTAATAGTAGGTTTTACATGGGAACGGATAATCCGCTCATAGCGGCGATTATGTTGATCAAAATATTCTACGATAACTATATGGACTTTGACGGCAACGTACTGATCTGCGAGCTCGCGAAAAAAACCTCGGGCAAAACGATAGTGGTAAGCAGGGAGCTAAACGCCAAGATCTTCGGCGCAAAAGAGATGATGGACGATGTGGATTTTATGCGCGATTTTCGCGTGTTTGCGGATGACAAAGTAGAAGCGCGCTATTTGCTAACGCCCGCGTTTATGGAGCGTCTGCGCGAAATAAATCGCGAAACGAGCGGCGAGTTCAGCTTGAGCGCGGTATTTATGGATGAGTGCTTATATCTATTTTTAAACGGTGCGCCCGATCTTTTCGAAACTACGCTTTTTGATAGGCCCGCTAGCATAGAGCTCGCGCGCGAATACCAAACGCAGATCCGCAAAATTTTAAGCCTAATCGAAACGCTTAAACTCACAAATTAGCAGGGCGCATTGCGGCTGATTTTGCATCGACCAAATTTAGGCCGGGCGGAATTTTTCGGCGAAGCATAATTTCGGCAAAAACGTAAAATTTAATCAGCGGCGCAATCTCTCGGCAGCCGTCCTAAATTTAATCAGCAATAAAATCGCTCGGTGGTTGCCCAAAATTTAAACGGCGATACGATTAGAGATGAAAGTGCCTATCGCGCATAAATTTGAAGCAAAAACGCCTTGCCGTTGTCTTATAAATAAAATTTAACGCTCCGATGCTTCCTGGAAGCGACTCTTGCTTAGCTCTTCATGCTCAAAATAAAATTTGACCGCGTCTCGTATCGCAGCCTCTAGCTTTTAGTGCCAAACTCGCATAGCGACGAAATTTAATCGGCGGCGCCCGCGATGATGAAATTTAAAAGTAGATCCGCAAGGACGAAATTTAAATTTAAAAACAAAACCGCGATGAGAGTTAAATTTAGAACGTGCGGCGCTTACAAAAAAAGCTGTGCACCAAAACATATCTGCCTAGCGCATACTGCAACGACCTCAAGCGACGGCTCTACACGCAGGATTGTAAATTTAAATTATAAAGAATTTGGATGAGGCGAAATTTAAAATTTCGCCTCCTAAGCGGAAAAGGATTAAAGTGCCGCGTAGCGCACCATTAGGCAGGTTTGAAGCGCCGCCAGCTTATCAAGCGTGCTTTTTTGCACTTCGGAATCGACCAAAATGACCGCCAAAGCGTCTCCCTCCTCGCCTCTGCCTAAGCGGAAGTCCGCGATATTGATGTTTTCGTCGGCTAGGATCGTGCTTACGGATTTGATAACGCCCGGCACATCGGTGTTTTTGAAGATTATCATCTTGCCTTTCGGCTTAAAATCGGTCTTAAATCCGCCGATATTTACGATACGCTCCTCGCTGCCATCAAATACGGTGCCCGCGACGTTTGAGATCGCTTTGTCGGTCGTAACCTTAACCGAGATCTCGCTTTTATAAACACTTAGCGCAAGCTCGCCAAAGCTCGTCTCGATCCCCTTTTCATCCGCGAGGAATTTTGCATTGACATAATTTAGCGAATCGCCCAAAGAATCGTGCAGCGCGCCTACGATCGCAAAAACGAGCATCGATTTTAGATACTGCACCACCTCGCCGCTGCCCTCGATGCGAATCGATTTGATCGGGCCTTTGTTGATTTGCGCCGCAAGATAGGCCATTTTCGAGACCAAATTTATATACGGCTCGATACCGCGCGGCAGATCCTCGAGCTTAAGCGGCAAATTTAAAGCGTTTGGATAGTTTAAGCCGCGTGCGGCGCTGATCGCCTGCTCTGCGGCTTCCCGGGCGATATTGCTTTGCGATTCGAGAGTATTTGCGCCAAGATGCGGAGTCGCGCTTAAATTTTCGATATCCAAAAGCTCATGATCGGTCGCAGGCTCTTTGTCGAAAACGTCGATGCCGAGATACGCGATCTTGCCGCTGCGTAGATTGTTTGCGAGCGCTTTTTCATTATACAACCCGCCTCTGGCGCAATTTATTAGGCGCACGCCGCCCTTCATCTTCGCTATTTGCGGCTCGCCTATCATATTTATCGTCTCTTGATTTTTCGGCGTATGGATCGTGATAAAGTCGCAAGATAAAATTTCGTCGAAATTTTTCGTATATTTTACTCCGAGCTTCGTGGCCTTCTCAGGCTCGATATAGGGATCATAGGCGATGACGTTCATCCCAAACGCAAGTGCGCGAACCCCCACGCGCGAACCGATATTTCCAAAGCCGATGATGCCGAGGCTCTTTTTATAAAGCTCGGTGCCGTACCATTTCTCGCGCTTCCAAATTCTATTAATTTTCAGATCGTTGCAGGAATTTACATATTTGCGCGCCGCATTTAGCAGATGGCACATCGTCATTTCGACCGCAGCGATGGTGTTTGCCGTAGGTACGTTCATCAAAATAATGCCGCGTTTGGAGCAGCCGTCGATGTCGCAGTTATCGACGCCCACGCCAGCACGCACGATCGCTTTTAGCTTGGTGCCGGCGCCAAGGAATTTCTCATCCACCGCCGTAGAGCTTCTGGTGATCGCAACATCCGCATCGCCTAAAATTCCGTAAAGCTCGCTCTTTGGCACGCTCGTAGCGTCGATTACTTTAACGTCCGATTCTTGCTTAAGCATATCAAAACCGATTTTGTGGATTGCGTCGCAGACTATGATAGTTTTCATTAAATTTAACCTTTTGAAGTAGGTCCGCAAGGCGGGGATGCCTTGCGGGAGAAATTATTTATTTAGTTGATCTTTGATTAGATCCCCTAGGCTTTGCTTCTCGTCGTCGTTACTATTGATCTCGTTTAGCGCCTCGCGCTCCTTCTGATGAGCCAGCCTGCGCACGCTTAGGCGAATTCTATTTTTCTTCTCGTCGATAAAAGCGATCGCAGCCTCGATCTCGTCGCCCACTTTTAGGCTATCTACGCTTACGTTGCCGAGATCTTCCTTGCGGATAAGCGCGTCAATACCGCCTCCAAGCTCGACAAAAATTCCGAACTCTTTGATATCGCGGATCTTACCTTTTACAACATCGCCTTGATTGTGACTCTTGGCAAATTCGCTAATAGGGCTATCACCGAGCTCTTTGTGATTTAGAGAAATTTTTTGAGTATCTTTGTCGATCTTGATGATCTTAACCTCGATCTCGTCGCCTACTTTGAATAAATTTTTGCACTTCTCGCCGCGATCCCACGAAGCGTCCTCGTTATGCAAAAGCCCCTCTACGCCGTCGATCCTCACAAACGCACCAAAATTTGTAATTGTAGTGACGCTGCCTTTTAGCACATCGCCCACTTTATGCTTAGCAACGAACTCGTCAAAAGGCTTAGTGAGTAAATTTTTAAGGCTCACGCGTAATCTGCGTTCGCTAGGGTTGATCTCTACGACCTCGACGTCGAGCTCCTCGCCCTCGCTGATGAAATCTTTCGGATTTTTGATATTTTTATCCCACGAAATTTCGCTGATATGCAAAAAGCCCTCGATGTCATTGCCAAGATCGACAAACGCGCCGTAAGGCTCGATATTACTTACTTTTACGCGGATGGTATCACCCACTTCCAGGCTATCTTTGATCTCGTTCCAAGGATCGGGCATCGCCTCTTTGATCGAAAGGGAGAGGTGCTTTTTATCGTTGTCGTATTTGATAACCTTAACCGGAACCTTATCACCCTCCTTGTAGAGCGAGCTTGGATTTACCGGACCTTTGTATGAAATTTCGCTGTAGTGCACGAGCCCGTCCACGCCGCCTACGTCTACGAACATACCGTAGGTGGTAATCTTTTTGACGACGCCTTCGATGATGCCCTCGGTAGCGATTACTTTCTCGATCGCCTCTTTGCTTGCTTTGCGATCCTCATCAAGTAGCTTCTTACGCGATACTACGATGCTTTGTTCGTCTCTATCAACTTTAATGATCTTTACCTTGAAATTTTTACCGACGGCGCCATTTGGATTTTTAAGCGCACTTTGCGAGCGCGGCATAAAAAATTCCACGTCGTCTGCATTAGCACAAACGAAACCGCCCTTATTAAACGATAGAATTTTAACGTCATAGACATTCTCTGCATTTTCATCATAGGAGTCGATGAATGCCTTTACTTTTTCCTTCTTTAGGGCCTTTTTATACGATACGACCGGGCGACCGCCTCTGCTTCCGATAATAGCGACTTTGATGTCATCTCCTACATTAACCTGCGGATTTCCTTGCTCGTCGCTAACCTCGGCGGCGTCTAAAATGCCCTCCGACTTCCTGCCTACGTCTATGAAAACCTCGCCGTCCTTAAGGGCGATAACCTTACCTGTGACGACCTCGTCGCGAGACTTCCCGGCGTCATACTCCTCTAACAATGTCGCAAAATCTTCCTCTGCGTGGTTTTGAACCTTCTCGTTCACCTCAGCCATATGCTTCCTTTAAATTTATTTGTGCTTTTTTGAAAAGAACTAAAATGCGCGATTCTAGCCAAAATTTGCTTTCGATTTGATAAATTTCTAAGAGTAAATTTGATAAGAGGGCTTATAAATTCTACGTTAAATTTTCGATTCTCGCTACTACTTTTTTGATGATCCAATCAGGCGTGCTAGCTCCTGCGGAGATGCCGCAGAGGCTTTTATTTTCAAACCACGAGTGCTCAAGCTCGCTTTCATTTTCTATAAGGTAGCTGTCTTTGCAAAAATTTTGCGAAATTAAAAAAAGCTGCTTGGTGTTGGAGGAATTTTTCCCGCCTACGATTATCATCACGTCAGCCTTTTGCGACAGGCTTTTTACCGCCTCTTGATTTTCCAGCGTCGCATTGCAAATCGTATTAAAAATTCTCAGCTCTCTCGCACGCTGCATCAAAAAATCCGCGATTTTAGTAAAATTTTCTATCTTTTTCGTAGTCTGCGAAACGAGCGCGACGCGAGTCCCAAGCTTGATCTGTAGCAACTCCGCGGGCTCCAGCACTACGTAAACTCTTCCTTTGGCGTAGGATTTCACCCCCTTTACCTCGGGATGGTTTTTATCGCCGAAAATCACGATATCATAGCCCTCCGCGCTCATCTTTTCTACGATCTGCTGCGGCTTGGTCACGAAAGGGCAGGTAGCGTCGATGAGCTCTTTATTTTGCGCCTTTAATCTTTGCAGATCGTCCTTTTGAATGCCGTGGGTGCGGATGATGAGCTTTTGCTCGTCCTTGATCTCGCTAACGCCCTCTAAGGTTTTGACGCCGAAATTTTGTTTTAAACGGTTAATCTCTTCGGCGTTATGTATCAGTTCGCCTATCGTTGCGGCCTCGCCGGCGCTTTCTGCGATCTTGATCGCGCGCTTGACGCCGAAGCAAAAGCCGTAGCTTTTAGCCATCTCAATCTTCAACGCAGGCTCCGATCTGTCTTAAAATCGCGGCGAAGTTCGGAAACGACGTCGCGATACAATCGCTATCCTCGATGATCATCCCCGATCTTAAGCCTAAAATCGCAAAACTCATCGCGATACGATGGTCGCCGCACGGCGTGATGATCGCCGCGTTCGCCTCGCCGCCTTCGATCTGCCAGCCATCCTGCAGCTCGCGCGCCTTAATACCGCAGGCGCGAAGCCCTTCGCAGGTTACCTTTATGCGGTCGCACTCCTTTACGCGCAGCTCGGCGGCATTTCTAAGCACGCTGCTTCCCTGCGCGCATGCAAAGGCAATCGCAAGCGCAGGCGCTTCGTCTATCAGCCACGAGATATTTTCGCTCGCCTCCACGGCGTGAAGCGGCGCGTAAGCGACCTCTATATCGCCGATCTGCTCGTAAATTTCGCTCGTTTTATTAAATTTAACCTCGGCGCCCATGCGTTTTAAAATTTCATACGCCTCTATGCGGGTTTTGTTTAGCAGCATATTTTTTAGCACTATGCGCGAGCCCGGGGTTATCGCTGCGGCGACCGCGAAGAAAAACGCCGAGCTAGGATCGTTTGGGATAAAAATTTCAAGCGGTTTAAGCGGCGAGCTAAGCGGCGCAACTTCGATCGCAAGGCCATTTTGCGAAATTTGCGCGCCCATCGCTTTTAGCATCCGCTCGCTATGATCGCGGCTAAGCTCGGGCTCGCTAAACCTGCACCCGCTGCCGCGCAAGGCCGCTAAAATAAGAGCGGTCTTTACCTGTGCGGACGCGATTTTACTCGCG
Source organism: uncultured Campylobacter sp. (assembly GCF_938015785.1). Lineage (GTDB taxonomy): Bacteria > Campylobacterota > Campylobacteria > Campylobacterales > Campylobacteraceae > Campylobacter_B. Next base: position 54,584 of record NZ_CALLWC010000010.1, read on the forward strand.
TATTCAAAATATCCGAGCTTTTGCCCGAGCACCGCGATAGGCGCCTTTTCGCCGCCTGCTCGTCCGTAAATTTTAGCGCCTACTTTGCAAAGCGGATCCGCAACGCGCCTCATCGGACGCTCGCTTAGATACCGATCGCCGCATAGCACGAAAAAGCCCTCGCGTCCCGCCAAAAAGCCCATAAATAGCCGCATCGCGGTGCCTGAGTTGCCGCAATCAAGCGGGACGTTCGGCTCTTTAATAACCTCCGGCGGAGTGATTAAAATTTCGCCCTCTACGCGCTGTACGCGAGCGCCCAAAAGCTCCACGATCTTTAGAGTATTTAGCGTATCCTCGGCGGCTAGATAGTTTGAAATTTTACTCGTCCCATCCGCTAGCAGCGAAAAGATCGCCGCACGGTGCGAGATCGATTTATCCGCGGCGATATTTGAGATCTCCGCTCGCAAAGGGCCCGCTTGCGCAAAAATTCTCATCGCAGCCCAAGTCCCAACTCGCTGCTAAGCGCGGCTAAAATTTTATCGGTAAAGCCCGCCACTTCCTCGTCACAGAGGGTTTTTTGAAGGTCTTGAAAAACAAGCCTGATCGTCAGGCTCTTTGAATCGCCCAGGCTTTCGTCGCCGTAAAGATCGCTCGGGATAAATTCCTTTAGCGCCTCAATTTTAAGGGCATCTATGCACTGCTTGATCTGCTCGAAACGCATTCCGCTCGGCACCAAAATACTTAGATCGCGCGATACGCTAGGGAATTTCGAATAAACGTCCGCTACGATATTTTTAAATTTAAGCTTGGAAAAATCGATCTCGCACAGATAGCTTTTATCCAGATCACGCCCTGCTTCTACGGCGTAATCCACGCGCCCGATAAAGCCCACTATCTCGCCGCCTTGCTCGATCTGAGCTTGCTCGAATTCGCTTAAAAATTTCAAATTTTCGCCAGGAAGCCCGACCTTAAATTTACCGATGACGCTTTGGATTAAATTTGCAAAATACAAAAAATCCACTGCGGCAGGTTTTGCGCCGGCAGCGATAGAGGGCTCCGCCTTTAGTCCGCTAGCGATAAAGCCCAGCCTTAGGCTCTGCGCGCCGCTTTCGTCAAAGACCTCTCCTAGCTCAAAAAGCTTGACGCTTCTGCGAGAATTCTTTAAATTTCGCTCAGCAGATTCCAGCAGATGATTAATCAGCGTCGGTCTTAGCGCGTCCAGCTCGCCGTTGATCGGATTTAAAATTTTAACCTTGCACGGCTTAAAGCCTAAGCTTTCTAGCGCCTTGTCATCGTCAAATACATAATGCACGCACTCGAAAAATCCCACTGCTGCCGCCTTGCTGCGAAGCTTGCGTCCATTACATAAGCTTACGTAGGTATCGTTTAGGCGGTTTTTTTCGTAGAAGCTTAGCGGCGCGGCGGCGATATTATCGATACCCACGATACGCACGATCTCCTCGCACACGTCGTGAGAATTTACGATATCGTGGCGGAAAGGCGGCACCTTGGCGGTGATAAGATCGGCTTCGACGCCCACATCAAAGCCCAGCCTTTTTAAAATTTTTACTATCTTATCGCGCGGAATTTGCGCGCCGATCATTGAGTTTATCTCTTTTTCGCTAAAGCCCACTATAAGCGGCTCCAAAGCATTTGAAATCTTTTGTGTGCCCGCATATAGGCTAACGGCTTTATTTTTAAGTAGCAATCTAAATAGCAGATCTAGCCCCAGCCTAAGCTTTGGCTCGCTGCCTCTACTTGAGCGATACACATGCTCGTCGCCCTTTAGGCTTTTGTTTTCGTTTACTGCTTTAGCAATGATTAGTGGCGCGGTGTAGTTTGCCTCTAATAGCACCACTTTGCTACTGCAACACGCCTTTAGCTCCGCGTCTTGGCAAATCCCTGCTACGCTAAGCAATCTCTTGCCCGCATAAACGCCGAACTCGCCGTTTGGCATAGGCTTTATGTCAAGCGCTACTTTGCCATCTGTGGAAGCGATCTTTTCAAAATCATAAGCGCGCAGCAATACTCCGGTAGAGTGAGTAGCATAGTTGATGAAATTTTGCACCGCGCAGCTTTGCAAAATACCAACGCTTGCAAGACGCAAGGTCTGCTTTAAATTTAACTTCAGCTCGCCTTTGATCTCATAAGCTCGAAAAGCAAATTTAGCGCTTACCTCATCGCTTGCACGCACGCTTAAAATTCTACCGATACCAGGCGCTCCGTCGGCATCTTCAAACTCGTGCTTTTCCTTTAGCGGCAGATCAAGCGCTGCGCTTAGATCGCGCGCTATGCCTAAGATGCTAAGGCAGTCGCCGCGGTTGGCGGTAAGCTCGATCTCGATAAGATCGTCGTTAAAAATTTCATACTCGCGCAGCTCCTTGCCCAGCACGAGCTCGCCGATACTGCTATCAAGCACCATAATGCCGTCATTCGTCTTGGCAAGCCCAAGCTCGGTTGCCGAACAGATCATGCCAAAGCTCTCCACGCCGCGAAGTTTGGCAGGCTTTATCTCAAGACCGCTAGGCAGCACGGCGCCGACGAGGCTAACCGCGACATATTGCCCTGCCTCAACATTTTTCGCGCCGCAGACGATCTGCAGGCTCTGCTTACCGACATCAACCTCGCAGACATTTAGATGATCAGAATTCTCGTGTCGACGCTTGCTTTTTATGAGTCCTACTACGACGCCTTTAGGAAATGAAATTTTATCGTGAGCGTCAACCTCAAGACCGATGGAATTTAGCGTAGAAAGCAGCCTTTCGCTTGAAATTTCGCTTATGTCGATCCACTCCTGCAACCAATTTCTCGTTATTATCATTTAAACTGCTCCAATAATCTAATATCGCCTTCAAATAGCGAGCGCAGATCGGGAATACCGTGCAGCAGCATCGCGAAACGCTCGATGCCGAGCCCGAATGCGTATCCACTGACGTTTTTCCAGCCCACCGCTTTAAAGACGTTAGGATCGACCACGCCGCTGCCTAATACCTCGAGCCAGCCCGTCTGCTTACAGACGCGGCATCCCTCGCCGTGGCAGAAAATACAGCTGATATCGACCTCTGTACTCGGCTCCGTAAACGGAAAGAAGCTCGGGCGGAAGCGCACTTTCACGTCTCCAAACATATAGCGCAAAAATTCCTCTAAAACGTATTTTAAATTTGCAAAACTCACCCGATCGCCCTGCTCGACTACGAGACCCTCTACTTGATGAAACATCGGCGTGTGGGTTAGATCCATATCGCGGCGAAAGACCGCGCCCGGGGCGATCATGCGCACCGGCGGAGCTTTAAATTTCTCCATCGTGCGGATCTGAACGCCGCTGGTGTGCGTGCGCAGCAGCCGCCCGTCATTTAGATAAAACGTATCTTGCATATCGCGCGCAGGGTGGTATTTGGGTAAATTTAGCGCCTCGAAATTGTGGAAGTCGTCCTCGATGAGCGGGCCGCTTTCGACGCTGAAATTTTGCGCGATAAAGTAGTCTATGATCTTATCCATCGTCTCCATCACCGGATGCAGCGCGCCGCAGCTTACGTTTTCGTTAAAAAGCGTGACGTCGCTTGCTTCATTTTTCATCGCCTCTTTTTGCTCCGCCTCTTCCAAGCTCGCCTTTTTAGCGGCGATGAGCTCGCTGAAATAATCACGCTTTTCATTCGCGCTTACGGCAAGCTCTTTTTTATGCTCGGGCGCTGCGGATTTGAGCTCGGAAAAAAGCGCCGTTATGATGCCTTTTTTGCCGAAAAGCTCCAAGCGCACGGCTTCTAGCTCGCTTAGGCTCGATGCGGCGTCGATTTTTGCTTTAATCTCTTGCAAATTCTATCCTTGTGGTTAAATTTAATGGCGCGATTGTAGTTAAAATTTGATAAAAGCTAGGTAAATTTGCGTGTTTGGATTTTTTGGCTATAATCGCGGCTAAATTTCAACCTTATAAAAGGATCTAAAATGAACGTCTTCGAAAAGATCGTAAACGGCGAAATCCCGTGCAACAAAGTGTTAGAGAACGATGAATTTTTGGCCTTCCACGACATCAACCCAAAAGCGCCGATCCATATCCTGGCGATCCCTAAGAAATGCTACGAAAACTTCCAAGTAACGCCTCCTGAAGTGATGGCGAAGATGAGCGCTTTTATCCAAGAAGTAACTCGCAAAATGGGGCTTGATAAGAGCGGATACCGTCTTGTTTGCAACTGCGGCGAAAACGGAGGTCAAGAGGTGATGCATCTGCACTTTCATATCCTGGGCGGAATGAAGCTACCATGGGACCGCGTAAGTGACCGCAATACCGAAGAGAATTTTTAAGGCTAGAGCTTAATTCTATAAAAACTAAAATTCCGTGAAATTGCAAAATTTTGCGGAATTTGCGAAATTCTTTGAAATTTTTAAAATTCCGCTTCATTTATAAGCACCGAGATTTTAAAAATAATCAAAATAGTAAAACTATAAGCTAAAATTTATCATCAGATACTAAAGAGCAATATAAAATTTATCACAAACTAGCTCTTAGCAAATGCCATTCTTGAGCTACAAAGCTTTAGCTCTTAGAATTTCAAATTTGAAATCGACAAGAAATTTTAACGACGCAGCAAAATTTTAAATGAAACCGAGCTTTATAAAAAGAGTTATGTTTTTACATGGCGAATGAATTAAATTTCGATGATGTTAAATTTAAAACCTACATGAATTTTACTTTGAATGAGCGATTTAGCTTCAGTTTTCAAGCAGAATTTAAAATTTTAGCGCAAAATTACAATCTTAGAATTTTAAAATTTTTTGAAATTTCAATATTAACTTTAATAGATTTTAGGGGCATGTGCCCCTAATAATTTTGAAAGGATTTGCGAGGATTATTTGCTTAGCATTGAGCTTAGCATCCATAGGCGTTTTTCATAATCGCCATAGTGATCCTGCGCGATATTTGAAGTCGTATCGTCGCCCTCCTCCTCAGCAATCTCTTGAAGCTTTTTAAATTCTTTTACCAAATACTCGTAGGCTTTTTTAACATCCTCAAGTACCTCAGATACGCTATAGCTGTCTTTTACGCTAATCGGAGCGTCTTTTGAAAGCTCAATTAGATCCTTAGTCTTAGTTACGGCCTTGCCACCTATTTGAAGCGCGCGCTCAGCCATATCGTCAAAGAGCTCGCCCATCTCGTCGTATGCTTTCTCGGTATAAGCGTGAACCTGCGCGAATTGTAAGCCCTTAACATTCCAGTGATAATCGTGGAATGCAACAAAGAACGCATGAGCGTCCGCCTGAAGCTTGTTTAGTTGTTTTACTGTTTTTGACATTGTGTCTCCTTTATTTAAAATTGCTGTAATTATAGCAAGATTTGCTTAAATTATAATTATACTAAGTAATAAATTTTATCTTTTAGTGAAATTTTGAAATTAAATAGCTTTTAAATTTATCTACAATTTTTTTGAAATTTCAGCTATGCTGCATTATAATGCCGCATTATGAAAAACAAATTTATGATAACCATAACCGACCTTAACGGCTCTAGGAATTTTTTGCTTTCGCAAATCATCAAAAAGATCGCGTTATATTTGGTACTATTTGTTTTCACTGTTTTCGTCACAGGTGCGCTATATATCAGGTATCTGGGCTCTAAAATCGACAGCCTTTCGCGAACCAAAACCGAACTTAACGAGCTAAATCAAAAACTTCGCGACGGTATCGCGGCAAGTCAGATGGAATTTGAAGCCATCGAGGGTAAAATTTCGGATTTGGAGCATCAGTTTGGGCTTGATCCTGAGGAGGATGAGCGCGCGATCGACCGCCTATCTCACATCAAACCTACTTCCGAACAAGAGATCAAAGAGCGCGCGCAAAAGATCATCAACGAAAAATTCTCCGACGCACTGATAAAAGAAATTTTTATGCAGATCCCAAACGGCAGGGTCATGCGCACTCATCAACTCAGCGAGAAATTTGGCTGGCGCAACCATCCCATCTTAAAGCGCAAGCAGTTTCACCCGGGCGTTGATCTACGTACGCCGCCTAAAACGCCTATCTACGCGCCTGCAGACGGCATCATCCAATACAGCGGCGCTGGCGCTACTGGCTATGGCAATCTAGTCGAGATTCGCCACAACTACGGCTTTACGACACGATATGCACATCTGGATTCAAATTTAACTCGCAAAGTAGGAGAGTTCGTAAACAAAGGCGATCTTATTGCTTTTAGCGGCAACACCGGGCTTAGCACCGGACCTCATCTGCACTACGAGATTAGATTTTTGCAGCTGCCGCTAGATCCGCTAAATTTCATCAACTGGAACGAAAAAAATTACAAAGAAATTTTTACTAAGGAGGAAGATGTCCCATGGCAATCTTTAATAAAGGCGATGCAAACACCGCTCAAACAACAATAATCTCGTCAGGCACGCTCATCAAAGGAGAGCTACACCTGTCGTGCATTTTGCATATCGATGGCAATGTCGAAGGCGACGTGATCTCCGATAATACTGTCGTCATCGGTAAAAATGGTACCGCGCGCGGCTCGATCAGGGCTAAACATATCGTAATCAGCGGCAAATTTTTCGGCAATATCGAAGCCGAGCTCGTCGAGCTGCTAGGCGGCGGCGTGCTCGTAGGCGACGTGCTATCGCAAAGCTTCGGCATCGAAGTGGGCGCAAAATTTAATGGAAAAAGCGCTGTAAGCGGCGGCGATCAAGCCCTAGTCATCGACGGCAGCGCAAGCGAAGACGTCAAGCTCATCGACAAAGCTTTAGGCGAATAAATCACGCACATTTGGAATTCTTGGAATTTAAAACGCTTTAGCTAACGGGGTTTTAGAATCTGATTGATATTAAAATTTTAAAATTTCTAGCCTTTGGAATTCTTAGAATTTTAAAGATTTTTATATTTGCGAGATCTTAGAGTGTCATCAATCTTAAAATTTGGAATTTTAAAAAATTCCAAATTTTAAGATCCTCGCAACCAAAATTATTGAAATTTTTAAGCTTTGAAATTTTCGAAATTTTAAAGCTTAACTATGCTTAAAATTTCAGAATTACGCAGATCGTAAAACCCTAAATTCTAAAATTTTGCACTTGCACGGGGTTTTGAAATTTTGTTTGTAAGCCGGATTTTAAAATTCGCGCCCGACTGAATTTAAAATTTTAAAATTTCACCGCAGAATAACGCATGGACGTAAAATTTCTGCTCGCACATACTTTAAAAAGTTTTAAAGTTTCGCAGAAGCTATGTAAGTAAGTATAAATTATCTACGCCGAATGTTTTGACTCATTATAGCTCTTTGTGCCGCTAGCTCAAAATATCCGCGCGGCGATAAATTCTGCGGGCTAGGCTAATTTAAGCCCATTATTAGATTAGTTATGTATAATGCGACTTCTTTTTGTGGACAGATGGGTGAGTGGCCGAAACCACACCCCTGCTAAGGGTGCAGCTTCTAACCGGGGCTCGAGGGTTCAAATCCCTCTCTGTCCGCCACTACTTTAGAATTTAAATCAATAAAATTTCACTTCCGTGGTTCAGTCGATTCTAGCCGCCTAGGATACTGCCTAAAAGCAGCACCGGCATCATTAGCGGCATTACGATGAGTCCTTGCATGTCGGTATCCATTTTGGCATCGCGCTCACTTTTGATCCCGCTATCGACCGCTATACGCGCGGGGTACTCGATTGGCACGCCTAGGCGGTGCGATCTGCGTAGCTCGTCGTGATCTTTTAGGCGCTTAAAATATTTGCCTTCGATCAGATAAGAGTAACGAAACGTAGAACTATACGCGGGCTCCAGCTGCTCTGGGTCGTCCATCAGCTTAGCCTGCACGGATAGCGGCAGATCGTATTTTACGAGCTCGATTTCATGCTGGATATATGCGGCATCGATGCCCTCGTTGTATCTGTCGATCGTGAGCATGCTTACGTTGCGCCTTATCGCATTTTTATTTAGCGACGCCAGACTCGCAACCTTGGCGCGCACGGCACTAAGATTTGCATCAAATACATAATCGTAAATCTCGCCGCTCATTCGCAGCTGACCGCCAGATGCCGCGCTCATCGCGACGATGTGCTCGCGCCCTTGCATGTAGCCCGGCAAATTCTTACTCGCGCATCCGCTAAAAACTCCACAGCATAGCACTAAAACCACGCCATAAATCCAAAATTTCATAAACTTCCTTTGTAAATTAAAGACGGATTGTATTAAATTTTGCCTTAACGAGAGTGGAATTTTACGGTGCGGCAGAATAGAATTATGCGGCAGAATTCCATGGCGGCGACGCGTAGAATTTCGCGCGGATTTGTATAAAATTACGATGAATTTCGTAAGAGCTGAAGCCGGAATGTGCGGAAGAGGCAAAAGAAGCGTAAGGGCGCTGTTGAAATTTAAAATTTTAAAATCTCGAGGAAATTTTGCGAAAGGAAGCGAGCTATTTGCGCGTCAAAATTTAACCGTCATCGCGAGCTTGCTTTTAAATTTTAAAATTTTACGGTAGGCTTTAGAATCTAAAATTCCAAAGCCATTTTTGATATGTGGCGGGCTACTTTCGATTTGCGTTAGCAAGCATCAGCTTTATGCGGTTTTCTTGATTTACCGCGCTTGCGCCCGGGTCGTAGTCGATAGCGGCGATGTTTGCTTGCGGGTAGTTCTGTTTGATCTTTCGGATCATTCCGCGCGCGATGATGTGGTTTGGCAGGCAGCCGAAGGGCTGCGCGCACACGACGTTTTGTATACCGTGGCGCATAAACTCGACCATCTCCGCCGTCAGCAGCCAGCCCTCGCCCATCTTCACGCCGTGACCGATGTAGCCGTCGGCGGCGGCGCGAACCTCGCTAAATGGGCTCGGCGCGCGAAAGCCGAAACGCTTCATCTGCTTAATCATCATGCGCTGGAAAAATTCCACTACCTTAGCGACCGCAAGCGAGCCGTAATACGCCGCGCCACCCTTGCCGTAGAGCTGCTTGTCGTAGACCGCATCGTAGATGCAGGTAAGCACGAAGTCCATCAGCCCCGTATTTACGGGCTCAGCGTTTTCGCGGATGAGGTAGGCGTTTAGGCCGTTGTTGCCGATGGGCGAGTATTTGAGATAAATTTCGCCCACGATGCCTACTTTTACTCGCGGCTTATCGTCGCGCTCGATTTTAGCGAACTGCGAGAGGATAAATTTGAAATTTTTCTTGAGATTGAAAAACGATCTTTGATCGGTCAAATTTTTGACCCGCTCGGCGCAGAGTTCGTAAATTTCATTCGTTTGATTTTTGATCTTTTCGTAGGGCTTGCACTGATTATACAGCCCCATCATCAAATCGCCGTAAAATATCGCAGCAAAGAGCTTTAGAAGCGATTTTTTGCCGAGGCTAAATTCATTCTCATCTAGCGAGCCAAAATTTAACGAGATCGCGGGGACGTAGCTAAAGCCGCTGTCCTCAAGCGCTTTACGAAGCAAATTTATATAGTTGCTCGCTCTGCAGCCGCCGCCCGTTTGGCTGATGAGAAGCGCTACCTTGTGCGTATCGAACTCGCCGCTTTTTAGCGCGTCAATAAACTGCCCGATGACGAGCAGCGCGGGGTAGCACATGTCGTTATGCACGCTGCGAAGCCCCTCCTCGACGATATTTTGACGATTTTCGCCGAGCAAGACGCTCTTATAGCCCTCGTCGCGCAACACGCCTTGCATAAAGCGAAAATGCGGATCAATCATCGTGGGGATTAATATCGTGTGGGTCGCTTTCATATCCTTCGTAAATTTAGCAAACATTAGCGCGCATCCTTTCTTGCTTCTTGTTGCGCGCCTTGCCTTTCGCGCTCTATCATAGTCGCTTTTAGGCTACGCAGGCGGATCTTGACCGCACCTAGGTTCGTAACCTCGTCGATTTTAAGTTGAGTGTAAATTTTACCGTTTTGGCGCAGTATGTCGCGCACCTCGTCGCCTGTGATCGCATCTATCCCGCAGCCGAAGCTCACTAGCTGCACCAGCTGCATGCGCGGGTATTTACAGATGAACCGCGCCGCGCTATAAAGCCTGGCGTGGTAGGTCCATTGATTAAGGCTTTTCGTCTGCACTCTGCTAAGCGGCAGCGCGTCCTCGCTAAGCACTATAAAGCCCAATGAATTTAGATAGCGATCGATGCCGTGGTTGATCGTCTTGTCGATATGATACGGACGACCCGCTAGCACAATGGCGCTGGCACCGCTGCTTTGTATCTCTTTTAGGGTCTCCTCGCCTTTTATTAAAACGGTATTTTTATAGTTTTGCAGCTCCTTAAGGCCTTGCAAGACGGCGTTTTTCACGGCGTCGGAGTGAAATTTATAACCGGCGTCCGCGAGCTCAGCCTGCATCGTTTTGCAAAAAGAATCTTGCATGTTAAGATCCACATGCGGGTAGAGGAATTTTTTCTCCTCCAGTGCGCCTACGTTCGCGCGTATCAGCTCGGGATAGTATGCGACTACGGGGCAGTTGTAGCAGTTCTCGCTGATATTTTCATCTAGGCTGTAGCTCATACACGGATAGAAAATAAAATCGACGCTCTTATTTAACAGATCGTAGATGTGGCCGTGTACGCTTTTAGCCGGATAGCAGACGGTATCGCTCGGGATGCTCTGGCTTGCTAAAAACAGCGTCTCTTTTCGCGGCTTTTGCGACAGCACGAGGCTCATACCTAAATTTTCAAAAAACGCGCTCCAAAATGGGATCATCTCAAACATATTCAAAACAAACGGAATTCCAACCCGCGGTGCGTCCTGCTTCGGCGGCTTGCGATATTTTTTCAAAAGCTCGTTTTTAAACTCAAATAAATTCGTGATGTCGTGGCGGATCTCCTTGCCCGCGCCGCGCTCGCATTTATTTCCCGAGACGAATTTAGTATCGCCGAAGTAGCTGATCGTAAGTGGGCATTTGTTCGTACAGAGCTTGCAGACGCTAAATTCGCTGCGATGAGTAAAGCTTTCAAGCTCTGCACGACTGATCATATCAGTGTGCTCGTTTGCGTTATTTTTGGCAAAAAGCGCCGCGCCGTATGCACCCATAAGCTCGCTGATATCTAGACGGATCACATCCTTGCCGAGCTCTTTTTCAAAAGCTCGTAGCACAGCGTTGTTTAAAAATGTCCCGCCCTGCACTACGATGTTTTGACCTAAATCGTCGGCGTTTCGCACGCGGATAACCTTGTAAATCGCATTTTTGATGACGCTAATAGCAAGACCTGCGCTGATATCCTCGATCGTAGCACCGTCCTTTTGAGCCTGCTTAACCGAGGAGTTCATAAAGACCGTGCAGCGGCTACCAAGCTTAGCGGGATGGGTTGCAAAAAGGGCTAGGTTTGCAAAATCTTTAATGTCGTAGCCCAAAGAATTTGAAAAGGTTTGCAAAAACGAGCCGCAGCCCGAGCTGCACGCCTCGTTTAACACAATAGAATCAATATTGCCATCTTTAATAGAGAAACACTTGATGTCCTGCCCGCCGATGTCGATGATGAAATCGACCTTTGGATTGAAGTGGCGCGCAGCGCTATAATGCGCGATCGTCTCGACGATGCCGTAATCGAAGCGAAAGGCGGTTTTTATGAGATCCTCGCCGTAGCCGGTAACGCCGCTGCCTTTGATTTTAATGCGACCTTCGCAAAGATCGTATAGCTCCTTAAGACGCGGCAGCAGGATGTCGACTGGATCGCCTTTATTGGAGGAGTAAAATTTGTACAATAACTCATAGTTTGCGCCCATCAACACGACTTTGATCGTAGTACTGCCGCAATCCACGCCCAAATATGCATCTCCGCTGTAGGTGTGGATATCCACCTTAGGCACGCTGGCGCGGGCGTGGCGAGCGGTGAACTCGTCAAATTCCGCTCTGTCTTTGAAAAGCGGCGGCTCGGCTTCCAGCGCGGTTCTATCGGGCTCCTTTTTCAAAAGCGCGATCGTCTCTTCCAAATTTAACGTCTCGCCCGTATCTTTTGCATATAGCGCGCTGCCGTAAGCCACGAAGTAAGGCGCAATGTCTGGAAACGTCGCGGTCTCGTCGGTGAGCTTTAGCACCTCTTTAAAGCGCGCCTGAAGACCTTTTAGGAAAAACAACGGGCCGCCCAAGAATAGGATATTGCCCTTGACCTCGCGACCTTGCGCAAGCCCCGAGATCGTCTGCTCGACGACAGCGGCGTAGATACTGGCGCAAATATCCTCTTTTCTAACGCCCTGATTTAGTAACGGCTGAATGTCGCTTTTGGCGAACACGCCGCAGCGTGAGGCGATCGGGTAAATTTTATTCGCTGCAAAGCTTAGGCGGTCGAGCTCCGTGATATCCAGATGCAAAAGATTGGTCATCTGATCGATAAATGCGCCGGTACCGCCCGCGCATGAGCCGTTCATACGCTCTTCAAGCCCGCCCGTGAGAAATAAAATTTTAGCATCCTCGCCGCCGAGCTCAATGACGACGTCGGTCTTCGGAAACATCCGTTTGACGCCGAGCGAGGTAGCAAAAACCTCTTGGACGAACGGAATTTTGCAATTTTTGGCGATGCCCATGCCCGCCGAACCCGCTATGGCGACGCTGAATTGCTCGCCTGCGTAGCTTTTTTGAATTTGCAAAATTTTATCCAGCACCAGCTCCTTGGGCTTTGCCAAATGCCTCTCGTAGCTCTTGCTTAAAATTTCATATTTATCGTTTAAAACTACCGTTTTAACAGTGGTTGATCCTACGTCAATGCCTAAAAAAATCACATCTCGCTCTTTACTGAATAAATTTTACTCGGCCGAATTCTCAAATTTAGCGCGAGCTTTCTAAATTAAAATTTGCATTTTATAGTAATATTTTTAAACGCAAATAAAATCAGGATATATTTTATCTTTTTCTATAGAAAAAGGCGATTTTTAGGTAATTCAAAATTAAAAATTTTAATGGAAAAGTTGTAAAATTTTAGATTTAATGCGAGTAGATTTTGCGCGAAATTTTTTCAAATCTCGCGCATTATAAAAAGAGCTTCCCTTTGAATTGGGAAGCGTAAATTTAAAGGATTATTTTCGAAGCTCTTTGATTTTAGCCGCTTTACCGCGTCTGTCGCGTAGGTAAAATAGCTTCGCGCGGCGAACGCGTCCTTTTCTTAGAACCTCGATGCTTTCGATACTCTCGCTGTAGATCGGGAAAATTCTCTCTACGCCGACGCTATTTGCACCGATCTTGCGGATGATAAAGGTCTCGCTTACGCCGTTTCCGCGGCGCGCAATGCAGGTACCTTCAAAATTTTGAATTCTGCTCTTATCGCCCTCTTTGATCCTGATGGCTACCTTTAAGGCGTCGCCGGCACGGAAATCAGGCACACTTTTGCTTGTGATCTGAGCGTCCTCAAACGCTTGGATATACTTGTTTTTCATAAATTTCCTTTATTTCTGGCGATTTTTCGGTACATATCCGGGCGGAAGAACCTCGTTTTGCATAGCGCCATTTGATTTTTTAGGCTGCGCATTTTAGCGTGATTACCCTTTAAAAACTCTGAAACTATAGGTAAATTTTCAAAAATATCAGGCTTTGCGAACGCGGGTGCCTCTAAAATTCCGCCTTCAAAGCTTTCTTCGACGAGCGAGCTTTCGTTGCCCAAAACGCCCCTTATATTGCGGCTTATCGCATCGCACATGCAAAGCGCGCCGAGCTCGCCGCCGGTAAGAACGAAATCGCCGATGCAAAAAATTTCATCTACATATCTTTCGACTATGCGCTCATCGATCCCCTCGTAGCGCCCGCAGATAAAGCATAAATTATCTTGGCTGCTTAGGCGCTTAGCATCGTTTTGGTTAAATTTTTTACCGGAGGGCGAGAGGTATATAAACTTGGCATTTTTAAATTTAGCTCTTACCTGCTCGATCGTTCCGGCAAGCGGCTCCGTGCCGATCAAAAGCCCCGCACCGCCGCCGATCATATAATCATCTACCTTTTTATACCGATTTTCCGTGAAATTTCGCGGATTAAAAAAATGCGTCGCAATTATTTTCTTATCGACCGCGCGCTTTAAAATCGAGTCCTCAAAATACGGCGCGATGAGATTTTCAAACAGCGAAACGAAGATAAAATTCATGAGTTTTCCAAAATCGCGCGCGCGTTTTGCGTAAAAATTTTACGCTCGCTAAGCGAAATTTCTTTCACATAGGCGTCCACGTAGGGGATGAAAAATTCTTTCGGCAAAGCCTGCGAGATTAAGCTTTCATCCGTTTCTACTTCAAAAAGATAGCCGCTTCCTATCTGCGATATGTCCCTTACGCGTCCCAAAATCGCGCCGTCTTCGTAAATTTCAAGCCCGATAATATCGAAGTAAAAAAACTCACCCTTTTGCAATTTACAAAATTTTCGCGTGTCCTCTTTGCTACGGTAAAGGATTTGGTTAGTTAAATTTGCCGCCGTTTCTACGCTTTCGTAATTTTTAAAAATAGCGCTAAAATTTGCGCCGCTAAAGGATAGAATTTCTAAAATTTCGCCGTTTCGTAGATAAAATTTGGCGCCTTTTTTAAACTGAGAGGGGAAGTCGCTGCGATCGAAAATTTTAACCGCGCCCTTTAGGCCGATAGTCCGACCGAGCTTTGCGACCTCTAAAAGATCATCAGGCATCTTTGGCTTTGACGGTAATTTTATAATTGATCGGATCTTTTGCTTTATAGCCGATGATGACGGTCTTTATGGCGTTTATCATTTTGCCGTCCTTGCCGATGAGTTTGCCTGTATCGGCCTTATCGGCATAGACTATGATCTCGGTAAAGTTTTCACCGACCCGCTTTTGCGTAGAGACGGACTGCGGATAGTCGGCGATCAACTTTGCGTATTCTTTTATAAAATTTTCTACCATTTTATTTGCTTGTGATTTGAGCGACCCTATCGCTTAACTTCGCGCCTACGCTCTTCCAGTATGCCAAACGCTCCGCGTCGAATTTGATATTATCGCTCTCTTTTAACGGATTATAAAAGCCAATCGTCTCGATAAAGCCGCCGTCGCGTCTTTTTCTACTATCTGTTACCACGATGCGGTAAAAAGGCTGCTTCTTTCTTCCGATTCTTGTAAGCCTAACAACTGTTGCCATTTTTTCTCCTTAAATTTTTGTAAGTTTTAGAACTTGCAGATGGCTAAAACTTAAACATCTGCAAACTCTACCGAGAAATTATCTCGGTAAATTTTGCCTTTGAGCGATTGAGGCAAGCCCCTGCATACCGCCCTTTCCCGAAAATTTCTTCGCAAGCTTTGAAGCGCCCGCAAACTGCTTTAAAAAGCGGTTTACCTCCACTTGCGAAAGCCCCGCGCCGGCAGCAAGTCTGCGCTTACGCGAATTATTTAGCAGATCGGGGTTTTCGCGCTCTTTCGGCGTCATAGAATTGATCATCGCTTTGATATGAAGTATCTCTTTGGAGTTTTCCAAATCGATATCTTTTATCTTATTCGCCATGCCGGAAAGCCCGGGGATCATGCCGATTAAATTTTTCATATTGCCGAGCTTTTTCACGCTTTCGAGCTGATTTACGAAATCGTTGAAATTAAATTCGCCCTTTTTGATCTTTTTGTTTAGAGCCTTAGCTTCTCTTTCGTCAAAAACGGCGCTTGTTTTCTCGGCTAACGTCGCTAAATCGCCCTCGCCCATAATGCGGCCGGTGATTCTATCGGGTATAAAGCCCTCCAGATCGGCAACCTTTTCGCCGGTTCCGATAAAGCGAAGTGGGATGCCCAGTTGCTGCGCGATACCAAGAGCTACGCCGCCTTTGGTATCTGCGTCAAATTTGCTTAAGATCACGCCCGTAAGGCCTAAAATTTCATCAAATTTAGCGGCCGTTTTAATGCCGTCTTGACCGCTCATGGCGTCCGCTACGTAAAAAATTTCATGCGGATTTAGAGCTTTTTTCATCTCCGCAAGCTGTGCCATCAGAGCCTCATCGATCGCAAGACGCCCCGCCGTATCTACGAGCAGTACGTCATAAAGCCCGCTTTTAGCCTTGCTTAGCGCTTTTTCGGCAACCTTTAGCGGATCGCTCTCGCCCTCGATGAAAAACAGCTCAATCTCGTTTGCTTCGCAAAGCTGGCGGAGCTGCTCGACCGCGGCCAGACGCTGCAAGTCGCATGCTGCGACCAAGACCTTTTTTTTACGAAGTTTCAGATAGTTCGCGAGTTTTATCGTGCTTGTGGATTTTCCGCTTCCTTGAAGTCCCGTCATCAAAGCTACCGTAGGAGGCGTGCTAGCGAATACAAACCCCTGACTGCTGCCCCTAGGCGCCGTTAAAATTTTAGTCAAATTTGTCTTAATGGACTGCAAAAACGGCTTCTGTCCTATCGTACCGATACGAAGATCGGCTTCGACAAGCGCCAAAAAATCCTTTACGACTTTGTGGTGCACGTCGGCCTTTAAAAGCGCCTTTTTTAGCGTCTCCAAGGCGTTTTTTAAAGCTTTTTCGTCATCGATTGTTTTTAATTTATTGACCGCGTTTTTAAACGACTCGCTTATGATCTCAAACACTTTGATCCCTTATAAAATTTTTAAACTTGCGATGTTACCTAAAATTAACTTAAAAGCCATTGAATATCAGAGCTCTTTAGGAATTTCAAAGCCGAATTCGTTGAAGCTTGTACCTAGCGGAGCTTTAAATTTTAGCCCCAAAATTTCCGTCTCGTATGAGTGCAGAAACATCCGTTTTGCGCGGCTTTTAGCATATTTTTCATCGCCTATTACGCCGAATCCCGCATTTGCTAGATGCACGCGGATCTGATGCGTTCTGCCTGTCTCGATCCGCACCTTTACGAGCGATTTTTTGCCGCTTACCATAAGCGGATAAACCTCGCTAAATGCGCTCTTGCCGTTTGGCGAAATTTTAGAAAACGCGCCGCTTCGGGTCTTTATCGTCAAAATCGGCTCGTCAAATTTCATCTCTTCGCTCACGATCCCCTTCACGATCGCGATGTAGCTTTTCCTCACGCGTAAATTTTTAAACTCCGCAATCGCCGCTTCGCGAAATTCCTCGTTCTTATATAGCAGCACGACGCCGCTAGTTTCCTTATCCAGGCGGTTTAGAAGCCCGAATTTATAGATTTTTTCCAAATTTTCGCTACTCATAAAGGGCGGCTTATTGACCGCCAAAACGTTCTCATCCTCGTAAATGATCGCGGGTTTTGCGGGCTTCGTCACGCTAAATTTAGTATTTTCGCCGAGCGTCTCGCGCGCTAGAGCGATCTTTGCGCCGCGCGCGCTCACAAGCCCAGCGTCGATGAGGGCCTTGGCTTCGTTGTGCGAGATGTTTTCCTGCGCCGCCAGCAGTTTGTAGGCTTTTTCTTGCATTAAATTCTTTCCTTAATTAAATTTTCTATCTCTTGCAGATCGCAAATTTTATCTATCCGCGTGCCCTTTGGCGGCTCTTTTAAAGCGCCTGAAATTTCATTCGCGTCGCACAGAGCGATATTTTGCACGAGCGCGTACAGCGCCTTTTGATTATGAAAAAATCGCCCGCTGATGATCGGTACGCCGAAGCTCGCCGCCTCGATCGGACTATGCCCGCCGATATTGCGCAAAAAACTGCCGCCCAAGATCACGACGTTTGAAATTTTATAAAAGTTCGCTAGCTCCCCGAAAGCATCGAGCAAGATAAAATCGCTTTCAAGCCCCGCGCCGTCGCTAAATCTCTCAAAGCTAAGCCCATGCTCGCGCGCCCAAGCCTTGCAAATTTCGCAGGCCTTTTCGAAGCGCTCCGGGTGCCTCGGCGCCAGGATGATTTTTAGCTTTTGCGGCGCGGCAGTCGAAGACGTCGTATTCGGTACGGCAAATGAAGCGTCGCTTGAAGTCGCCGCATCCAAAGAAGTTGCGTTTAAATTTACCGGCTCGGTCGAGCCCTGCTCGTCGTGAAGCTCGGCCGTAGGCAAGTCCGTTTCGTCGCGGATACTCGCTGCGCGCGGGTATTTTTCGGGTATATTTTGCGAACTGCGAAATTTTATAAAATCGTTTAAATTTGATAAAACAAGCTCTTCCTCGCCCTCGTGAGTATTTGAGATCGTAAGCACGAAGCTATTTGCGGACGCGGCGGAATAGTCCTTCGTCGCAACGGCGATATTCGCGCTTTTCACGTTGCCCGCGACCTTTATATTTTTTGCGCCGAGCTCCCGCAGCCGCGCCGCATCAAGCTCGCTTTGCGCAAGCACCAGATCGATATTTTCAAACGCTTTGCGATAATAAAACTTAAAGCGCAGATAGCTCGCGTACGAGCGGTCGCTAATGCGCGCGTTTAGCAGGATCACGTAGCTTCCGCGCGATTTAGCGGAACGTATCAAATTTAGCCACAGCTCGGCTTCGAAGATCACCAGCACGCGGCTGCCCGTAAGCCAAAATGGAAGCCAGTTTTCAAACGGCAGGTAGCGAGAGTTCGGCGTGAGCGCGTACGCCGCACCGAAGCCCGTCTGCGTGGTCGTGCTAAGCGCGACGCTCTCAAATTTAGAAATTAGTGGCGCAAGAGCGTTTACCTCGCCCAAACTGCAAGCGTGAAAATGCACCGCAGCGGGGCTAAATTTAGGGTTTTTGTACAGAAAAAATCGTGCCTTCAGGCTCGTGCGGTATTTTTTTTTAAAGCTTAGGATAAAAATAAAAGGCGCAGCTGCAAGCCACGCCAAAAACGCCAAGGCGGTGTAGATCACTCGGCTTCTTTATATAAAATTCTGCCGCAATACGGGCAGGTTACGATGTCATCGCTTTTGATGACCGCAGAATAGGTCTTATCGCTTATGCGCATAAAGCAGCCGTAGCAGGCCTGTTTGCGCACCGGCGAGACCGCCGTATTACCCGCCCACTTGCGGATCTTTTCGTAGAATGAGACAGTTTTGGGGTTCATCGCCTGCATTAGTTTATCGCGCTTGGCGTAGATCGCGCCGCGAGCAACCTCGACCTCGCCCATCTCGGCGCTTACCTGCTCCTGCAGGCTTTTTAGCTCGGCTTCAAACGCCTCTTGCTTTTCGCTCTGCTCTTTTACGAGCGCCTCTTTTGCGGCTATGATCTTTTCTAGCCTTTCGATCTCCTCGTTTGTGGCTTCGAGCTGCTCTTTTGCGATATCCTCTTCGACGCTAAGGGCTTTGATCTCCTTTTCGGTTTTTGCCGCGCCGCTTTTTTTGCCCGTGCTTTTTAGCTTGGACGAAAAGGCGCTAAGCTGCGCGTTTGCTTGTAAAATTTGAGATTTTAGCTCGGCGATCTCCGCATTTAGAGTTTCGATCTGCTCTTTTGCGCCTGAAATTTCGCCGCTTTTTTTGCCCAGCTTCTCCTGCGCGGCCTCGATTTTAGGCTTAAATCCGTCCAGCTGCTTATCGAATTCGCAAAGCTCTACCAATTGGCTTAAATATTTGTTCATCTTCTTCCTTTAATAATACGTAAATGGATTTTTTTGCTCGCTTATTATAACTTCAATTTCGCTTTTTTGCAAGAAAGGTGCGAGCGCGCGCCCAAAATAGCGCTCACTTTCAAAATGGTTTATGTCGATCAAACTCATGCCGTTTTCTAAATTTTGAAGCGCCGTGTGATATTTTATATCGCCCGTGATAAAGCAATCCACGCCCAAGCTTTGATTTAGTTCGCTCCCACTACCGGTGCAAAGCGCGATATTTCGGATGAAATTTTTCGTCTTTACGGCGCGCAGGTGCTCGATGCCAAGCTTGCGTTTTATATCCGCGCACAGAGCCTCAAAGCTCAAATCCGCGCGCATGAAAATCAAAAATTCCCGCTCGTCCGTAATTTCAAATTTTAAAATTTCGCGCGCTACGAATCCGTTTAAAACGTGCTTGTCAAAGTTCGTATGCATCGCGATAAGCGAGATATTTTTGCGGATCATCTCATAGATCAAATTTGCAGGATATAGCTGCGGATCGAGCGATTTTAGCGGACTGAAAATCAGCGGGTGGTGGACCACGAAAAGAGAGCCCGCCTCTGCCTCGCGCACCAGCTCGCTAGTAACGTCGAGGCTTAGATAGATTTTTGAAATTTCATCATCCAAGTTTCCAAGCATTAGCCTGCTATTATCCCACGTCTCTGCGTCGCAAAAGGGCGCGGCGGCGTTTAAAATTTCATAAATTTCGCCAGTTTTCATAAATTTTACTCTGCGCTTTTATCCGCTTTGTCTGCGGAATTTTGCTTGCCGCAAGCGTTTTTTAAATTTGCACTCGCGGAGGAAGCGGGCGTCGAGACAGCCCCTTTAACGCCGCACTTCTCGCTCTTTTTACCCTCATTTGCTGCGTCACCGTCTTTGCCGCCTTTTTTATCGCTGCACGCCGCAGCGTCCAGCTCGGCGACATATTTTTGCGGATTTGCATAGCAAAGCGCGCAGTTTTTGGCAAGATCGCGGATCTTTAAAATATAATCCTGCCTCTGCGTAACTGAGATCGCTCCGCGCGCGTCAAGAACATTGAACGTGTGCGCCGCGAGCATGCAGTAATCATACGCGGGAAGCGCCAGGCCGTGCTTTAGGATGCTTTTGCACTCGCCGAAGCAGTTTTCAAACTGATTAAAAAGCATCGCGGTGTCCGCAAGCTCGAAGTTGTATTTACTAAACTCAAACTCGCCCCTTTTATGCACGTCGCCGTAGGTTACGAGCCCCGCCTTGTCGTCCCAGACGATGTCGTAAACGTCGTCTTTGTTTTGCAGATACATCGCCAAGCGCTCAAGCCCGTAGGTGATCTCGCCGCTTATGAGCTCGCACGTGATGCCGCCTACTTGCTGAAAATATGTAAACTGCGTCACCTCCATGCCGTCCAGCCAAACCTCCCAGCCAAGCCCCCAGGCTCCCAGCGTCGGGCTCTCCCAGTTGTCTTCTACGAAGCGGATATCGTGACTTTTAAGATCCAACCCGAGCTTCTCTAGGCTTTTTAGATAGAGTTCTTGGATGTTGTCCGGGCTCGGTTTTAAGATCACCTGAAACTGATAATACGCGCCGAGGCGGTTTGGGTTTTCGCCGTAGCGCCCATCTGTTGGGCGACGCGAGGGTGCTACGTATGCCGCGCGCCAAGGTTTGCTTCCTAGACTGCGCAAAAAGGTAGCCTGATGATAGGTGCCTGCGCCCGCGGGCATATCGTAGGGCTGAACGAGCAAGCAGCCCTGCTCGTGCCAGTAATTTTGAAGCGTCAAAATAATCTGTGAAAACGTCATTTTTATCCTTTTATCGATATGTAAATTTAAATTTTATCTTCCAAAGAGCTTTTCAAAGTCCGTTTTAAAAGCTCTTTGAAGTTTTGAGCTTTCAAAAAATTTCCAAATTTCAGCCAGTATTCGCCAGCTCTCGTAGGCTTGTTCGCAAAATCAAAAACCGCGTAATCGCCCGCTTCGACATGTAATTTTTCGCCGGTTTCATCGCGCTCATTTTTGTAGCACTGATTTGCGGATTCGCAAGCTTCGTCGTGGCTTTCTTATGGTGCCCTTCCTTCGAGCAAGTGCCTATTAGCACGGAGTATTCGCCATGCGCGCCGTTTTCGTAGTCGTAATATGCGGCGTAAATTTCGTTTTTCTCGGCGCTGCTTCTGCTAGCGTTAAATTTTAAAAACTCGCCCCACAAATTTGCGATCACCCCTCGCCCACTCATCTCATCTGCGTTATTCGTGCGAGCCTTTAGCCCACAAATTTCAAAGCCTTCGCTCAATTTTAAAATTTTCATAGATTAATCTTCAAGCAGCACTTCGATCTGCTCGGAGTCCTTTTTCAGAGCCTCCGCTTTTGCGGCGCGATCCGCCTTTAGCTTCGAGCTTAGCACTTCGTCGCTTAGGGCTAAAATTTGCACCGCCAGATACGCCGCGTTTTTCGCTCCCGCCTTTCCGATCGCAAGCGTCGCGACGGGGATACCCGCAGGCATCTGCACGGTCGAATACAGCGCATCTACGCCGCTAAGCGCACTACCGCCGAGCGGGACGCCTAGCACCGGCTTGGTCGTATTCGCAGCGACCGCTCCGGCAAGATGCGCCGCCATGCCCGCCGCACAGATGAAAACCTGTGCGCCCTTTTTCTCGGCGTCCGCGACGTATTTAGCCGTGCGGGCGGGGCTTCTGTGCGCCGAAGATACGATCATCTCGTACGCTACGCCGAATTCATTTAAAATTTTAGCCGCCTCGTAAACGACCTCGTAATCGCTCTTTGAACCCATTATTATAGAAACAAATTTCATTCTATCTCCTTTCTTAAAAAGCAAAACTCCGCGAGTTTCGCAGGCAGCTTAATCTCATTCAGATTGCCGCTGTGAATCTCACTAAATTCCTTACCGCTGCGGCTTTGCAGCTTCTTAAATTTTAAATATGGCTTTCCGTCAAGCTCAAAAATTTCGCCGATTTCATTATCGCAAGCGCAAATTTTAAAGCCGTGCGGAGCAAAAATTTCATACGAAACGCCTGGCAAAATTTTATCTTTGACGCTTATAAACTCGCCATCCTGCGAGATCGCACAGACCTGATGCGTACCAAGCTCGATGCTGCGGTCTAAATTTTGCGTATCCTCTCGCTCGTACGGGCGCTTTATCAAATATCCGTCGCTAAAGCCGCGGTTTTTAAGCGTCGCAATCTCGCGCTCGTAAACACGGGCCTCAAATTTATCGCCCGCGGCATCGTCGATCGCCGCGCGGTAGGCATTTGTAGCGCATGCGACGTAGTATTCGCTCTTGGTGCGCCCTTCGATTTTGAAGCTATCGATCGCGCCCGTTTGCATGATCTTTTGCACGTGCGAAATGAGGCTAAGGTCCTTCGCGTTCATTACGAAAGTCCCCTCCCCCTCGCGCTCTTGTAAGCGGAAAAGCGCGCTGGTTTCGGGATTTTTCGCGTAAAGCTCGTAGTTAAATCTACAGTCGTTCGCGCAGCTTCCGCGGTTGCTGAAGCGTCCGCTTTGCACCGCGCTAACAAGACAGCGCCCGCTGTATGCGAAACACATCGAGCCGTGCACGAAAATTTCAATCTCGAGGTTCGGAATTTTTTCTTTAATCTCCACGGCGTCTTTGAGCGTCATCTCCCGCGCCGCGACGATGCGGACGGCGCCGAGCTCCGCCCAAACCTGCGCGTCGAGATAATTTAGCACGTTAGCCTGAGTAGAGACGTGAATCGGAATCTCAGGCGCTACGGCTCGCGCGAGGCTCGCAACGCCTAAAGTGGCGATTAAAATTCCATCCACGCGCAGATCGCGAAGAAATTCCAAATGCCTTTCGATGTTTCCTAGCTGGCCGTTGGTCGCAAAGCCGTTTACGGTCGCGTAGAGCTTCTTACCGCGCTCGTGCGCGTACGCGACGCCTTCTGCAAAGCTTTCTTTGCTAAATTCCTTCGCGCTTCGCTGGCGCAGCGAAAATGAGCCCGTGCTTGCATACACGGCGTCCGCGCCGTACGCGAGGGCGATTTTTAGTTTCGTTAAATTCCCAGCAGGAGCTAAGAGTTCGGGTTTTTTCAAATACATTCCTAGTGATTTTTTAAGCGCGATTTTACTACAATTTAGCCAAAATTTTATTTAAGGAGCAGTTGATGCGAGCCGATCTGCACAACCACACCTATCTTTGCAACCACGCTAACGGCGAGCCGCGACAGTATTTGGAAGCAGCGATCGCACGAGGCATAGAAATTTTCGGCTTTGCGGATCACGCGCCGATGAACTTCGATCAAAAATACCGAATGAGCTTCGAGCAGATGGAGCTTTACGAGCAGATGATTAGGGGTCTGCGGGACGAGTTTAGCGGGCGGATCGACGTGCGGCTCGGATATGAGGTCGATTTTATGACGAAAAAAGAGCTAATGGATGAGCGGATTTTCGCGCGCGAAGTTGATTATCTCATCGGCTCGGTGCATTTTTTAAACAACTGGGGCTTTGATAACGAGGAATTTTTAGATCAGTGGAGCGGGCGCGAAATAGACGACGTTTATCGAGAATACTTTGCGCTGATCTGCGCGCTGTGCAGAAGCGGAAAATTCGACATTTTAGGGCATATGGATCTGATTAAAATTTTTAAATTTACTCCGAAAAAAGATATCAAAGTTTTAGCAGGCGGCGCGATAAATGCGATCAAAAAAAGCGGCATCGTCGTGGAGCTAAACTCCGCGGGGCTTCGCAAGCCCGCGAATGAAATTTATCCAAGCGACGCGCTTTTGGCTATGCTAGCGGATGCGGACGTGCCGATCACGCTTAGCTCGGACGCGCATTCGGTAGCTCAAGTGGCGCTAAATTACGATAAAATTTACGCCAAAGCGCGCGAGTTCGGCTACGAGCGGATCGCAGTTTTCAAAAATCGCGAGCGGCAGTTTGTAAGTCTGGCGTAAATTTTAACGGCAGCCGCTTTTAAATTTAAAAAGACGCGGCGGCGCGAAATTTTAAAATTTCAAAAGCTTCGGCGGCGCAAAATTTTAAAAATCACGGCGCGCAAAACGGCGCAGATAAAGTCGAATTTCAACTAAATAATGTTAAAATCCGCCGTTAAATTTAGCCCGAATACGGGCGGAAAAAAGGAAAAAATATGGGAAAATTTGTTAATGACGTGAAGGAATTTTTTAAATTTTGCGATGAAAACGAGGTCGAGTTCGTAGATTTCAGATTTACCGATCTAAAAGGCACCTGGCACCACGTCTCCTACAACTACAAGCGCCTGCCGAAGGACTTCGCCGACGGAATTCCATTCGACGCAAGCTCGGTAGCGGCGTGGCAGCCGATCGATAAATCCGATATGATGCTAAAGCCCGACGTAGAAACGGCGTTTTTGGATCCGTTCACCGCGGACGTTACGATCATCGTCATCTGCAACGTTTACGACATCTATAAAAACGAGCTTTATGAAAAATGCCCGCGCTCGATCGCTAAAAAAGCCGAGCAGTTTCTGCAAACCACAGGCCTTGGAGACACCTGCTACTTCGGGCCGGAGAATGAGTTTTTCGTTTTCGACGACGTAAAGATCATCGACGATATGAACTGCGCGATGTTTAAGGTAGATACCGAAGAAGGGCATTGGAACAGCGGCAAAAACTACAAAGACAGCTTTAACAGCGGCCACCGCCCGGGCGTAAAGGGCGGCTACTTCCCCGTCCAGCCAGTCGATTCGATGGTCGATCTGCGCGCCGAAATGCTAAAGGTACTTGAGCAGATCGGGCTTGAGACCTTCATCTGTCACCACGAAGTAGCGCAAGGACAGGGCGAGATCGGCGTTAAATACGGCACTCTCGTCGAGGCTGCCGACAACGTGCAAAAATATAAATACGTCGTAAAGATGGTCGCGCACCTAAACGGCAAGACCGCGACCTTTATGCCAAAGCCGCTCTACGGCGATAACGGCAGCGGAATGCACGTGCATCAATCGATCTGGAAAAAGGGCAAAAACACCTTTTACAAAAAGGGCAACTACGCAAATTTAAGCGACGCGGCGAGGTGGTATATCGGCGGCGTGCTAAAGCATGCGCGCAGCGTCGCGGCGTTTACGAATCCTAGCACCAACAGCTACAAGCGCCTAATCCCCGGCTTTGAGGCGCCGTCCATTCTAACTTATTCGAGCCAAAACCGCTCCGCTTCGATCCGCATCCCTTACGGCAGCGGCGAGCACTCGGTGCGAGCCGAGATGCGCTTCCCAGATAGCACCGCGTGCCCGTATTTGGCGTTTGCGGCGATGCTGATGGCCGGCATCGACGGTATCAAAAACAAAACCGAACCGGTCGGACCGATGGATGAAAATTTATTCAAGCTGCACCTAGATGAGATCCGCGAGCGCGGTATTGAGCAGCTTCCGCACACGCTTCGCGGCAGCCTAGAAGCGGTAATCCGCGATAATGAGTATCTGCGCCCGATAATGAGCGAGCTTTTTATCGAGACCTATCAGCATTTTAAATTTGAAACTCAGGTTTGGCCTTACGAGGCGCGCCCTACGCCGTTTGAGTTTGCGACGAACTATTCGTGCTAAGGCTAAATTTTATGCCGCGCCGCCCGGTTTTTACGAGGCGGCACGGCTACAGAGCTTTGGAATTTTAGAATTTTGCCGCGCGCGAGCTTTTAAAATTCCGTCGCGCGAACTGCGAACTTAAATACTGCCCGTGAAGCTTCAGCTCTTTTACCGAAAACGTGAAATTTTATACTTTCTGCTCATTTTGCTTGGAATTTTATCGCTAAATTTAGGTCTGAAATTTTATGAATTCCAAGAATTCCGCGAGAAAAACTACGCCTTTTACGACGCGCAAATTTTAAACGCCTACGCCAAAACCAACGAGCGCGGCCGCACCTACACGGTGCTAAAGCTCAAAACGGCGTATTTCACCCTCTACACGACTGCCGGGCTCGAGCGGGAATTTCACCGCTTCGCGCGCGTAAATATCGGCATCGTAACCAAAAACGTAAAATTTTTAGATTTTTTAAAGCAGCGCTTTTACGCGCCAAATTTTAAAATTTCAGCTGAGACCGCGCCCTCTGGGGCAAAATGGCGCGCTATAGAATTCATTCGCGCCCAACACGAAGATGAGATGACGGCGGATCTTTACTCCGCGCTGTATTTTGTGACCGAAATTTCAAAACCGCTGCGCGCTAGCGTGACGAACTGGGGCATAGCGCACATCATCTCGATCAGCGGCTTTCATCTGGGCATTATCTTTAGCACGGTCTTTCTGCTTGCAATGCCGATCTACCGCTATTTTCAGGATCGCTACTTTCCGTACCGCAGCGCTAAGCGCGATCTTAGCGTCTTTGTGATAGTGCTGATGAGCGGATATCTCTTTGTGCTTGATTTCACGCCGAGCTTTCTGCGCTCGCTTGCGATGTGCTGCGTGGGGTTTTACCTCGCGATGCGAAATTTCTACGTACTTAAATTTACAAACCTCTTCCTAACGATCGCGCTTCTGCTTGCGTTTTTCCCGCACTTAGCCTTTTCGATCGGATTTTATTTCTCCTGTCTGGGCGTGCTGTATATTTTCCTCTACCTGCACCACTTCGCGCCTAAATTTAAGCTCTGGCAGAACGTCATACTTTTTAACCTCTACGTTTGGCTCAGCATGAACGCGGCGGTATATTATTTCTTCCCGACCGCTTCGCTGCAGCAGCTTAGCGTAATGCCGCTGGGATACGTGTTCGTGATCTTTTATCCGCTAAGCATATTTTTGCATCTATTCGGGCTCGGCGGCGCGCTCGATACGCCGCTGCTTGCGTTTTTAAACTTTACTCTGCCGAGCTTTCAGGCGCAAATTCCGCCGCTTCTTTTCGCGCTCGCAAACATCTGCGCGCTTGCTGCGATAAAGCTTCGCTACGCAGCGCTTGGCTGCGCGATAATCGGAATTTCGCCGATATTTTTTATAACGTAGCGCGCGAAAATTCTAGCGGGAATTTTATCCGTTGGAATTTTATGCTAAAATCGCGCTTCAAATCTCACAAAGGATCAAAATGTTTATTGCAAACCTCACCTATGTCAAGGACGCAAGCGAAGCGGACCGCTTTATCAACGAGCATAACGCGTTTTTGGATAAATTCTTCGCGGCGGATAAATTTATCTGCTCGGGGCGCAAAGTCCCTCGCACGGGCGGCATCATCTTAATCAACGCCAAAGACCGCGCGGAGCTTGATGAGATCATCGCGCAAGATCCGTTCTTTCAAAACGGCGTCGCAAAATACGAGATCATAGAATTTGCGCCGACGAAATTTGCGCCCGAGTTTTGGCGACTTTTCGGCGAATAAAAGACGCGGGTTAAATTTTAAAATTTGCGTGCGAGATGAAATTTTGACCCGAATTAAAAGCCGAAACGCGGCGGCCAATTTAGATAAGCTTAAAACTGAAATTATGTAAAAACGGCTAAATTTAAAGGAGATCGGGTGCTGATAAAACTACGGCTCGCAACGCCGCAAGATGCGGATGCGCTACTTGAAATTTACGCGCCCTACGTAAAGCAAACGGCGATCAGCTTCGAATACGACGTGCCCAGTGCCGCGGAATTTGCGGAGCGCATCGAGCAGACGCTACATAGATACCCCTATCTGCTCGCTTACGTAAGCGATGAGGCGGCATGCGCGAACGACGAACGGAATGGAAATTTTAAAATTTCTGCGAGCGCGGCAGGCGCAGGGAATGAAATTCTGCCCGCAGACGAGGCGCGAAATTGCGCAAGCGGTGCGGCGAAACAAAATAGCGCAAATTTAATCGTCGCAGTAAAACAAAGCGGCGCAAATTTAAAACACGGACAAATCCTCGGCTACGCCTACGCTTCGGCTTTCAAAGAGCGAGCGGCATATGATTGGTCGACGGAAAGCTCCGTTTATGTATCACAAAACGTGCGCGCTCTGGGTATCGGCAGGCTGCTCTACGAGGCGCTACAACGCACACTCAAGGCTCAAAACATCGTAGATATGAACGCTTGCATCGCTTACGGGGATGACGAATATCTAAACGGCGCGAGCGTGCGATTTCACGAGCGTATGGGTTTTCGCTTCGTCGGCAGATTCGAGCGCTGCGCCTATAAATTCGGCCGCTGGTACGATATGGCGTGGATGCAAAAGCCGATCGGCGAGCATCTGCAAAATCAGCCTGCGATGAGGCCTTTCGCGCGCTTTAGAGATGAAATTTGCGCGAGCGCGGGCATTGAAATTTAATTTAAAGGAAAAACTTTGACGCACTTTATCATAGACGACGAAAATATCGACGTCGATAATATCTTCGATGTCGTAAATCTCAAAGAGGGCGACGAGCTAAATATCGTCTCCAACACCGCCAAAAAGATCGGCGCCTTGACCCTTGCGCGCCTATCGAAGATGGGCGTTAGCATAGGCGAGGTCTTTACGATCGGCAAGCAAAGAAAGGACTTCGCCGATAAGATCATCGTGTTTTTGATGGGCAAACTCTGCGGGCAGGAGGGCAAGATCGGCATCGTCAGCAACGATAAATTTTACGACGACGTGATAGAATTCTTTAACAATCTAAACTACCGCAAAAATCCTAAATTTGAAAAGATCAGTCTAGCCTCGCACGCCGCAGGAGCGGGCACAAAGCAAGGCAAAACAAGCAGCGCGGCGGAGAAAAAAGCCCAAAAAGCGGAGCCGAAAGCTACAAAGCAGGAGCCAAAACCTCAAAAGCAAGGGGTAAAATCCGCAAAACAAGAGTCCAAAACCGCGAAGCAGGAGCCGAAGGCCGCGCAACAGGAACAAAAGGCTGCAAATTCTAAAATCATCAAAGCAGACCTCGCCGCGGCGGAGGCGCTGATACCCCAGTGCGTGAGCCTGCAAGCCCTCTATGCCGCGTGCGTCGCGAAACTCGGCAGAGCCAAAGGCTGCGAGGCCTACCGCGAGATCAAGGACGGCGCGCGAGCAAGGTACACGAGCATTACCTACGATAGCGATCTAAAAGACGGCGCCGTAAGGCGAAACGCGATCAAGCTCTACCGCGAAAGCGGCGGCGATATGGCGGAATTTCACAATAAGCTGACGAGCGAATACAAACACGCGGGGCCTGAAATTTATAAAGAATTTAAAGAAAAACTTGTCGGAAAGATGATCTAGGCATTTCGGCGCAAGGGTTTGAGGCGCAGCGATAGTATGCATCGCGACGTAGCGGCTAAAGCACAGCCTGGCGGCATTAAGATGCATCGTTGCGGCGCGCGGTATGGTACGGCGCAGCATAAATGTGCCCGAAATGAAACTATTTGCTTGCGCGGCATGTCGTCTTATTTTTGCTGCATATAACCAAGTAAAATCTAAGCTCTTAGGCATAGCAGCAGAGTAAAGATATGTAGGATAAATTTCATTCTGCTAAGTCTAATATGGGTTTAATCATAGTCGAAGTCTTCCAAATCATACCCGAAGGTATACAAAGTCTTTAAGGCTAGCTCTCTGACTTCTACCCATGATTTATTATGATAGACTAGGTATTCGTAACCGTCTGCCTCTAATAAGCTGCGGTTATTAAAATTTTTATCTATAAGTTCCACAAGCACCATTAGTGCATCCCTTTCGTATGGCAGGAAACAAAATTTAAATTGTTCCAATAAGGCATTTTTACATTCGGTATATAAAAATTCTACTATTTCAGATGGGCTTTCGTAATATTCAACCGCAGGATGTATCAAGTGATCAACTTGATATTCCAAAGAAGCCATACGGCATAGATTAACCATAAGTCCGCTTTTTCTAAATATCTCTTTTCCGTTAATTTGCATTTAAACTTCCTTTTATTGTATATGGTTTCTCGGACTTAATCATAGTCGAAGTCGTCCAAATCATAGCCGAAAATATGTAAAGTTTTTAAAGCTAATTCTCTGACCTCTATCCAGGATTTATTTTGATATACCAAATACTCACCTATACCTTCTAGCAAGCTTTGATCTTTAAAGTATCTATCTATGAGCTCCAAAAGTTCTCTTAGCGCATCCCTCTCGTATGGCAGGAAGCAAAATTTAAATTGCTCCAATAAAGCGTTTTTGCATTCGGTATATAAAAGTTCCGCCATTTCCGAAGGACTTTCGTAATGTTTAGCCGTAGGATGAACGATATATTTATCTTGATGTTCCAAAGAAGCCATTCGAGTTAAATGGAACATAAGATCGCCCTTTTTAAATATCTCTTTTCCGTCAATTTGCATTTGGGTTTCCTTTTATTGGAATGTGGGTTTTGCCCGTATTATATCGTAATATATTTTTAAAATTCTCGCAGAAATTATCATTTTATAAAACTACTATTTTAAAAGCGCAATTTGTTTTAAAGCCTTTTTCGCGCACTCCCTTAGATCCTCTTCACTTAATGAATTGCCTACCGTATCATCACCCCTCAACTCTTCGTCTGGTTCGAATTCATCGATGTCAGTAAGAAGCCTATTAAGCGGCTCATAATATTCATCGGGAAAATTTTTATCATTCATAAATTTATCCCAATATATCTTTTCAAATTCAAATACGTCGATTCTGTTTTGCAAAAAATCCTCTATTATTTTTATATATTCCTCTATCATAAGAGCCCCTTTCAGATATATTTTTAATCGCCCGCCGCTCTAATGCTTAGAACTGACCATAAATCACTACCTATATTCACGCCTTCGCATAAATTTTTTATAATTGTTAAGTCGTTAGAAGAAATTTTTATATCATATTCATACATTTGAACTAAAAAATCTTCCAGCGCTATACCATATTCTCCAGCCTTAACCAGCTCTTCCAAATAAATTACAAAGTCGCACCGACCGACTCCCGCAAATTCATCTTCGTAATTATGGAACAAATTTAAAAATATCGGATCGTTATATCTCATTCGCTTCTTTTCTCGAATTTATTTCTCATCGCCGTCCATTTTGAAAATCTAAATTTAATACTACAAATTTTATACGGCTAGAATAAAATGGCTTAAAAATGCTTATTCTCCTAAATTTCATGTCCCGTACCACTTTGTTACATTTCCCTCTTCGTCGGTATCAACCTCTATGTGTTCGTATTTGTTGCGGAGGCTAGGAATCAAAATTTCATCATAATATTTTTGCCACATTCAGTGATAAACATAATACATATTATGATGGCACCACCGATTAGGCTCCTCCCAAAAGGCGCAGTTTGCGTGAGTATAATTTTTTAGAGGTTCGTATGAGCAAGCTATAAAATTATCTAAATTATAAAAGAAATTTTCTCTTAAAATTTTCCATTCTTCAAATTTTCTTATATTTAAATTTATATTAGCGCTAGTTTTATATTTTATGTCGGTACTTGTAAAATTATTTAGATAAAACTGCCCAGAGAGCATTATTAAAATATCTCTTACATCCTCATCGCATAAACTAAAATTATGAATTAATGTGCTGACGATAGAGTCGGTCTCATAGACTTCGGTACTTTTCATTAGGCTAAACGCCTCAAGCTCATAAAAATCCAGCGATCTTTTCTCGCTTGCGGCTTGAAAATCTTTAAAAATCTTAAACCTAAAATCTTCCGCTTCGCTAAAGAAATATACGTATGGACTTAAATTTAGATCAAGCGCTTTTATTCTCATTGCATACCGTCCAAACTACTGTTTTTCACATTTTAGTATTGTTTTGCGTAATAAGCTCTTCCTTGCTGCGTTTCGGTCACACAAAAGTATTTGCTATTTACGCCGACCGGCTCATAATTTTTATCATCCCTTAAAATATTTAAAATTTCAGATTTATCACATATCTCTTTTGTTTCTGTATCATAACCCCAATTTGAACTAAACAATCTTATATAACCTTGCTCGTATAAGGACAATAAAATTTTTTTCGCTACTTTAAGCGAATTGGCAATGTTAATAGAATTTAATTCCCAAACGATTTCCCATAAAGAGATATAATCGCCATCTTCGATTATTACCGATAAAATAGTTAAAAACGTCTTTTTATTCATTTAAAACCGCATTTCCTTTTAATGGAATTTTAACTACCGCACCGTCTTTGCTATTTTTAGCATAAGACTCCAGCGTACAATTTTCATAGAAAAATTTGATTTTATAAAAATTTTCATCTCCCGATGCAACCGCCAATAATAAGCTTTTTATACGGCGAAATCTATCGAAAATATTCGGCTTTGTATCTTCTTGATATTTATACGTTTTAAAACATTCGCTTTTTGCGTCTATATCTACGTCGCGCCAACTTCCGTTTAGAAATATATCATTAGAGATAGAAATAATGCCTTGCATTATTTCTGGGTCCAACTCTTTGTTTTTATAATGCCGCAAAATCTTTTTTAAATCGGTTTCTAATTTCCAATATTCATCATCGGACCATAGATTATTATCCAAAATCATACCTATAAAGGAATTTGCATCATATCTATCATCAAATGCGGTATTTCTATAAAAATTTACAAGATTCATTGCATCAATCCTTTGGAGCATACCAAAAACCGCTATTGCTAAGCTTTTCTTTGAATACGATGCTGTTGCACAGAACCTTTAATCTTTCAAATCTATCATATATGCTAGGCACTACGCCGTCGCTGTTTTTCGCACACAATATATTGCTTACATAAATTTCCGATTTGTCCTCCACGCCGATAACATCATTAAATATCGCTAGTATTGCGATGAAAATTTCTCTTGGAAGCGTTTTTTTATGATAAAAGCTCAAAATCTGCATTAAAGTTTTATCTAACTCCCAATAGTCGCAATCCGACCAGGTTCTTTGATATATAAATTTCCCGACAAACGAATTGATGCTGAATTTATCAGAATTCGTTGAATTCTGGCATAAAAGTTCTAACTCCATTAATCACCTACCTTTTTTTCATTCTTTATTAAACATTTAGCCATCTTTATGACAAATTTATATTTATAAAAATTGATTATTTTCTGCTTGGCAACTCTTTAGATAAATTTTTTGAATCGGGATACAATTTTTTTAAAAATTCTATCTCTTCTCGGTCTAGCTCATTTAAAACCTCTTCTATAGGTTTTTCGCTTAAAATTTTTCCATAAACCAAACTCAGCCTTTTATATGCGCGCGGGTTGCCGTTCTTTTCAAATTGCCTTATTATAGCAATTCTGCACTCTTTTGTTATTTCAGTATCGCCCGTGAAAAAATCTTTTATATCGCAAGAGGCGCTTTGCTCTTTATATAGATAAAATATCCACGCAAATAATATTATAGCGGCGGCAATAAAGTAAATTTTATTTTTCATGAAATCTCTTATTTTTATTATATCCTTACTTATTTTTGGCTTTTAGATATAAACGATCAATCATAGAATTTGCCGATTTGATTAGTGATAAAAGTGGTGTCCTGCGTTGGATTCGAACCAACGACCCCCTCATTAAAAGTGAGATGCTCTACCTACTGAGCTAGCAAGACATCGTAAGAAGTGGCGCGACGAATGGGGCTCGAACCCACGACCTCCGCCGTGACAGGGCGGCATTCTAACCAGCTGAACTACCGTCGCACCAAAAATTACACTCGCAACGCAAGTGCTAAAGAAGTATGAAATCCAATGATTTCAAAATGGTGGTCGCTGTAGGGATCGAACCTGCGACATCCACCTTGTAAGGGTGGCGCTCTACCAGCTGAGCTAAGCGACCGTTTGGGTTTAAAAAAGAAATGTGATTATATATCCAATACGATTAATTTTCACTTAAACAATGATGAAAAAACTGAAATTGTGCTATACTTGCGACATAAAATTTTATCAAAGGCTCGGTAAATTTAGATGAAAAAGTTGGTTTTCGCCCTGTTTTTAGCGCTTCAAGCTCCCGCTTACTCGCCGAATGAGATCGTAAATGCCATCGCCGCAGTAGCGCAAAATGAAGGCGTCAAGCCCGAGATCCTCTACACCATCGTCAAAATCGAAAGCGACTTTGAGCCATACACGATCTCCTTTTTGACAAACAAAGCAAACGCCGATTATTTTGCAGGCCTGCGCAATCAAAATATCCGCATCAAAACTAGCAACTACAGCCTAAATTCCAGCAAATGGGTCGTTACGATCATACCAGCAAACGAAATTTACGCCGTGCAGATCGCCAAGTACCTGTACGAGGACGGCTTTAGCATCGACGTAGGACTCGGGCAGCTAAACGCCGTAAATTTCAGCCAAAATGAGATAGATTATATATTCAACCCGATGTATAACCTCACCAAATGCGCCAAAATCCTGCGCAAATGCTGGAACGCCAAAAATAAAAATATAAAAGACACGATCGAGTGCTACAACTACGGCATGCGCAAGCGCTACTCAAACCCTTACTACAAGCGCTTTTACGAGCATTACGAGAAATTTTTCGGCAAGCCCTATTAAGAGTTAGTAAAATTTCGCTAAAATCGCGCAAATTTTAAAAAAGGACATTTCATGATATTGATCGCAGGACCCTGCGTGATCGAAAGCCGCGAGCTAATAATGAAAGTCGCGGAAAGTTTACGCAAATTTAACGAAATGAGCGGGGTGGAATTTTACTTCAAAAGCAGCTTCGATAAAGCCAACCGCACCAGTATCTCAAGCTTCCGCGGCCCGGGGCTTGAGCGCGGCTGCGAAATTTTAGCCGAAGTAAAGGAAAAGTTCGGCTATAAAATTTTAACCGACATCCACGAAAGCTACCAGGCAGAGCCCGTCGCGCGCGTCGCCGACGTGCTGCAAATACCCGCGTTTTTGTGCCGCCAAACCGATCTGCTCGTCGCCGCAGCCAGCACGCAAGCGGTAGTAAACATCAAAAAAGGTCAGTTTTTATCACCGCAGGCGATGAAACACAGCGTCGAAAAGGTGCTGCAAACCCGCGGTGCGCGGGCTTATACCCCGCAAAGTGGCGCGGCATCTAGCGATACAAAGGCCGCTCAAAACAGCGCCTGCTCTAGCGATACCGAAATTTACAGCGCGCAAAGCGGCGTCAGAGGCGGTGCGAATGACGGATCTTCGGCGCTAGGCACGCAAAATTCTTGCAGTACCGCCCAGGACGCACAAAATTTTATTCATACTTGCGGCGCTAAAAGCGGTGCCGAAAGAGAAAGTGCCACTCAAAGCACGGCGACACCTTGTGCCGCACAAAGCGATAACAAAAGCGAAGCGCAAAGCGCCTCGCAGCGAAACTTCTCTCATACTTGCAACGCACAAGACGGCTCGATAAGTGCCGCGCAAGACGCCCCACAGCCGAGCGGCGAAGGGATGCACGATCTGGCGCGCCGTTATGGCGTTTGGCTCACCGAGCGCGGCAGTACCTTCGGCTACGGAAATTTGATCGTCGATATGCGCTCGCTGCCGATTATGCGCGAGTTTGCGCCGGTCATTTTCGACGCGACGCACAGCGTGCAGATGCCTAGTATCGGCGCTACGAGCGGCGGCGACTCGCGCTTCGTGCCGTATCTCGCGCGAGCGGCGGCGGCTGTGGGCGTAGACGGCTTTTTTTACGAGACGCACCCTGATCCAGCCCACGCACTTTCGGATGGACCGAATATGCTAAATTTGCAGCAGCTAGAGCGCGTCGTAGCGCAGACGCTCGCGATTCAAAAAGCGCTCGGATTTTAGAGCGGGCGGCTATAAAAATTTCAAATTTAGGCTAGCAAGCTTAAATTTTAATTTCGCACCGTTGCGCACGCTAGCCGATTTTCGCACTTTGCGCTAACAAATTTTATATTCACAAGGAAGAGCTTCAACCGTAGCGAGTTTGCATATCGCGCGCTAAAAATTTCAAATGTATTGCAATAAAATTTAGCGCATTTATAAATTTACCCCGCGAGCTTCACTAAGCCTTAGTGTTTTGATAAAATTTACGTAGTATAGGGCGATAGCCAGGCCGCGAGCAGGGCAGTTTCGCGCCGCTAAATTTACAATTTTAAAAGCCTAGTGCGCAGAATTTAACCATAAATTTTGCGCTGAATTTCGCAACCGCCCGCGTAAAATTTAATCTAAATTTACGCGCAAATCCCGATCGTCCAATCTGTCATTACACGAGCTGCTGCCGCATAAAATTTAAGTCAAGATTAATGAGGCGGGGATATAATTTAAGCCTAAAATTCTTTTAAAGGATATTTATGGGTTACGTAGAGTCTAACCTTCTAAATAGCGAAAATGTGATTGCTAAAGCCAAAATTCACTGGGCGGTTTTTATCTCCGCTATCGTCATATTGATTCCCGCGATAGTTGGAATCATAAATAAAGACGATAGACTTTCATTCATATGCTTTGGCGGTTTTATAGCGGCGCTAATTCATGGGTTTATTGTTTTAAAAACAAACGAGCTCGCTATCACGAATCAACGTATAATCGGCAAAAAGGGTCTTATTAGCCGTGAAACGGTGGAACTAAAATATGAAAAAATCGAAAGCATATCCGTAATGCAGAGTATCCTGGGACGAATTTTAAAATTCGGTACCATAGTGGTGCGAGGCACCGGCGGCACCGCGGTTAGCTTCCAATTTATCGCTAATCCCGTAGCGTTTAAAAACAAGGCGATGGAAAAGATCGGCTAGGCTCCGTCTTGCATATAAAATTTCAGCCAAATCATAAAATTTTACGTTGCAAATTTTACTCTATGCCGCGCCGGCTTTTAAAATTCCAAGCGATTTATGCTTGCACCGCCGCCGGCATTTTATCTAAAATTTTGTTTTTATCGCTATAATGCGACTTCTTGACCTTTTCGTCTAGTGGCTCAGGACGTTGCATTCTCAGTGCGAAAACGCGTGGTTCAAATCCCGCAAGGGTCGCCATTATGGACTTTTATACAAGCCTCTTGATTTTAAACGATAAATTTATCTATGATTTTATCATGGACTTTCATACAGCCCATCAGATTTTAAATAATAAATTTTATCCGCGATTTTATCGATGAAGTTTTTATCGTGCGAGACGATGATCTCGCTTACGTCAAGCTCCGCCAAAATCCCCGCCACGCGCTCCTGCATCGCCTCATCAAGCGCCGTCGTAGGCTCGTCCAGCAGTAGTATCCTAGGCTCGCACACCAACGCGCCCGCAAGCGCCACCAGCTTTTTCTCACCACCGCTTAGATGAAAGGGCACCCGCTCGCACAGATGCTCGATTCCCAGGCGCCGTAGCGTCTCCAGTACCTTGCGCTTGATCTGCTCTTCGCTTAAAATTTCAAGCTTTTTTAGATGGTCGTTTTCGCTGCCCTGCCTTAAAATTTGCGAATTACGACCAAAAAATTTAGAAAAAATTCCACGCCTTTGCTCCGCATTTTGTGCTCGTTTTAACCGCTCATTTTGCGCACGCAGGCTAAATGCGACGTCCTCAAACACGCTCGCGCACAAAAATTGATCGTCGCTATTTTGAAACAAAAACCCAATCTCGTGGCGAAATTTTACAAAATCTTCCGCACAATCAAGCTTCTCGCCGAAAAGCTCAATCTCGCCCTCGCCCCATTGCCTTAGGCCGCCTAAAATTTGAAGCAGGCTCGTCTTGCCCTGTCCATTCGCGCCCAAGATCGCCACTTTTTCCTTATGCCCTACGCTCAAATTTACGCCGCGAAAAATTTCTCGCTCACCGTTTTTAGCGCTTATCCCATACGCCTTAAGCGAACAGCTCATAAGATAGCTCCGATTTTAACAGATACGCACGCCAGCACGAACGCCAAAAACGAGGCCTCCGAGATGCTAAAGCCCTCGCGACGTTCGTAAAATAGCCTACCGCAAAACCCTCGCGCGCTCATTACCAGGCTTAAATTTCTTGCCTGCTCAAGCGCCGAAATCGCTAAAATTCCAACTAAATTCGCATAAATTTTATAGGTGAAAATTCCGCTCGTCCCTACAAATCCGCGCATCCGCAAAAGTGCTTGCAGCCTCGCTAGATCCGAGCGTAAAAAATTTACGAATCGCCCGCAGCAATACACCAAAGAGCTTAGCTTTTCGCCGAGCCCGAGCCCGTAAAATCCGCGCGCGAAAAAATATTCATCCTTGCCGTAAAATAGCAAAATCGCAAACGCCATTATCAAATTCGCGCGCAAAAATATCACGCCCGCAAGCTCGTAGTTGCCGACTATAGCGGGGCTTAACGCACTTAAGATCGCAAAGATATTTAATACCGCAAGCCTTGTGCAAACCGCGCGCGCAATCGAAATTTTAAGCGCAAAAAGAAGCATCGGCGGGGCAAAAAACGCCGCATAAAGCTGCCCGCTAAGTCCGACACCGAAGCTGAAGATGAAAAACGCGAGTAGTGATACGGCGGGGCTCATTTGCGCGCTCTTTTCGCTAGCCACATCAAAGCAAAAAAGCCGAAAATCAATGCCAAACAAAGCGCGATTTTAGGCGCCTCGGCGGACTGGCTTTGAAACGCCATGCTCCTAATATCGCTCTTAGGGCTTTCTTTTGGCAAGATGCTTTGCGAGGTGGAATTTTCCAAAGGCTCAGAAACGCTTGAAATTTTATTTTCAGGCGTACTAGCTTTCGGCGCGATATTTTCGGGCGCGCTGTCTTCGGACGCGGAATTTTTAGCGGCATTCAAATTTTGCGGCACAGGATTTTTAGAAACGTCAGAATTTTGTGGCATGGAATTTTCGGAGCTGCCGGAATTCTGCGGCGCAAAGTTCTCGGCGCTAAATTCCATCTGCGCGCCGTGTCCTGCACCTCCGTAAATTTGAATAGTAAAATTTTTAGCCGGGATCTTTATGCTCGCAAGTCCCTCTTTATCGGTCCTAGTGCGCAAAATTTCGCGCCCGTCCGCACTGATTAAAACTTCGCACTCCATGCAGGGAGAATTTTTATAAAAATAGCTATAAATCTCCACTCTATCGCCCTCTTGCGTCGCGAAAAGATGAAGCGCATGCGAAAATGCGAAGGAGGTAAAAACCGCTAAGAAAAATAGCGTTCTCATCGTCTCTGTCCGCCGTAAAATTTCGTAATAAAGCTAAGCGCAAAAAGGGTGATGATCCCTTCCAAAACAGCCAGGATCGCGCCTTCGAGCGAGATGAGCGTCGCGATAGCAAAAAACTCCCGTCCGCTGATGAAAAGCACGAGATCAAGAAGCAGCATCGAGCAAACGATCGGCACGAAACCCGCCAAAAATAGATAAATTTTTTGCGTGCGCGCTTTTAGCTCTTGCGCTTTTGAGGCGGTGGCGGTAAAGAGCCCGCCTAAAACCGCTGGAAAGCCGATGACTGCGGTATTTACGCCGAGCACGCTAAGCCCCCCGAAGCCGAAAAATACCCCTTGCAAAAACAGCGCGACGAAAATCGCCAAGATCGCTCGCGAGCCCAAAAACGCGCCTACGAGCCCGCTTAGCATCAGGTGCATGGAGCTGACGC
Organism: uncultured Campylobacter sp.; assembly: GCF_938015785.1. Taxonomy (GTDB): domain Bacteria; phylum Campylobacterota; class Campylobacteria; order Campylobacterales; family Campylobacteraceae; genus Campylobacter_B. The sequence continues at coordinate 94,136 of NZ_CALLWC010000010.1, forward strand.
CCACGGGCAGGTGTACAAAAGATGCGACAAAAAATAGCGCGCTAAAACATGCGATCCTCGGGATCTCAGACTGCCTTACGCGCCATAAAATCACCGCTACTGCAGGCGCCGTAACCACCCAGCCTGCGAGCAGCACGGGCGCACTCAAAACTCCTTCACTAATGTGCACGGCTCGCCCCCTTTAAATCGCCCCTGTTTTTTAGACGCGCAAAAACGCGCGAAGTAGCTAAATTTAAGGCATTTTCGACCTTTGCGATAATCGCTTTGATTATTACAGGTCTTACTTTTACGGCTTTTGCCGCGACAGAATTTTCGGCTGTAAAACTCGCGGCTTGCGTCCTATTTGCGGCGGCTGTTAGCGCAAGACTCGAAGCAGCCTCGGAGCTGCTTGCGGAACCAGTAAATTTGATAAATTTTACGGCTTGCATGGCGCAAGAATTTTCGCTTGCTACTTTTGTAAGAGCGGCAAGCGGATTTCGCGACGTAAAATTTAAAGCTCCGAGCGATCTTGGTGCGGTGCTTGCGCGGTAAAACAGAGCCTGCAAAATTTCAAAAGTCAGGGTTTTTAAAATTTCAAAAAACGAAATTTTACGTGCTGGTATTTTACGCTCGTAAATCCACGGATGTGAAATTTTACGGCTCGAAGCTACTAAGAGCGGATTCCTACCGAGCAAAATTCCACGCAGCAGAGCTCCGTTTCTTAAAATTTTGCTCGGCGGAATTTTGACATTTAAAATTTTAGCCGCAGAATTCGCTTGAAATTTTACACCGCCAAGCAAAACGCGCGAAAATAAAATTTCAAAGCTCTGCCCAAGCGTAAATTTATCCGCAGCGGTGCAAATTTTACCTGAAAAAAGAGATCTCACCGAGCCGCTCCCCTATTTTTTCAGCTCGTCCGCCTTGATCCAAAGCACGGCGCCCAGCTCATTTACGGGCTGCTCGCTTCCTTTGGCGGCTTCCTCCTCGCTAAGAGCCGCGAAGCCCCACCAGCCGGCAACCGGCATCACGAAGCTAAACTCGCCCGCGCCGTTGGTTTTAACGACCTGCGTGACATGCGCCTCGCTAGGGGCTTTGTAGCCCTTATCGTTATATAGCTCGATCTCCACATCCGCGCCCGGGACGGGCCTTCCGTGCAATAAAAAAACTCCGCTAAATATCTCTCCCGCATACAGCGCATAAGGCCGCACTAGCGGTACGATCTCCGCCTCTAGCCCGAGCGGCTTATCCCAGCCTTCGCCCGCGCCGTAAGCATCGACGTAGGTTTTGGTGATATGGCGGATCATCTTGCGCTCAGCCGGCTCGGCATAGGGTTTCGGATCAAAATAAAACGCCAAAAGTGATGGCTTGTCAGCTTTAAATTCCGCCGCAAAATAGGAATTTTCGCCCTTTTTCTGCTCTTTTAGGCTGCCTAGGAGCGATTTTTTCTCGCCGTCAATAAAAACGCCGAATTCTGCGGGCTTTTGTAGATTCATAGACTCCTGTAAAAACGGATGGGAGAATTCCAAATTTAGCTTCACGATAGCGTTTTTTTGATCCTCTACGACATTTTTATCCGTCGTAAGAATGCCAAAATGTGCGAACGCAAGGCTCGCCGCGAAAATTCCCAAAAAAGCAAATTTTGCCTTCATGTAATACCTTTCATAATAAAATATTACGGAATTGTATCACTTTTTTTCATCCGTATTGCTTAAATGTGGGTTTATTTTGAGTATTTAAAGCAAACTTTGGTTAAAATGTCGCAATTTAAATTACCAAAAAGAGGCAGAAAATGATAAATTTAAAACTTATCGAGACGAATTTCGACGAATTTAATAAAAAACTTATCGCCAAAAAAGTCCCGCCGCAAACCCTGCAAACGCTACTGAATGCCTACAACGAGCTAAAATCTAAAAAGACGGAGCTGGAAAACCTCCAAGCCGTGCAAAATGCAAAGAGCAAGGAGCTCGGCCTCGCCGCGCGCGAAGGCAAAGACGTAGGCGCGCTAAAATCGCAGCTTGAGGAAAACAAGCAAAAGATCCAAAGCCTAAGCGAGCTCTTAAACGAGCGCGAACAAAGCTTAGAAGCGATCGCCGCGTGCGTGCCGAATATCATCGACGACGACGTGCCGATCGGCGCGGACGAGAACGAAAACGTCTGTATCAAAAAGGTGCTTGATCCGCGCACGTTCGACTTCGCGCCCAAGCAGCACTTCGAGCTCGGCGAGGCGCTGGGATGGCTTGATTTCGAGCGCGGCGTCAAACTCAGCGGCAGCCGCTTTACCGCGATCCGAGGGCTGGGCGCGAAACTGAATATGGCTCTCATCAACTACATGATCGAATTTAATAACTCGCGCGGCTTCGAGCTCGTAAATATGCCGTTTTTGGTGCGCGATCAGATCCTCTACGGCACGGGCCAGCTGCCTAAATTTAAAGACGATCTTTACCGCGTTGACGACGAGGAGCAAAACCTCTACCTCATCCCTACGAGCGAGGTTACGGCGACGAATCTCTTTAACGATGAAATTTTACGCAGCGAGGAGCTGCCGATCAAACTCACCAGCTACAGCCACTGCTTTCGCAAGGAAGCGGGCTCGGCGGGGCGCGATACGCGCGGCATGATCCGCCAGCACCAGTTTGAAAAGGTCGAGCTCGTCGCCATCACGCGCCCCGAAGATAGCGCAAAGATGCTTGGGGAGATGATTTCGTGCGCGAGCGATCTGCTAGCTAGCCTTGGCCTTCCGCACAGACACATGCTGCTTTGCAGCGGCGATCTGGGCTTTAGCGCTGCAAAGACCGTGGATTTGGAGGTTTGGCTACCGGGACAGAACCAATACAGAGAGATCAGCTCGATCAGCAACTGTCGCGATTTTCAGGCGCGCAGAGCCAAGATCCGCTTCAAAGACGGCAAGAAAAACAGCCTCGTTCACACGCTAAACGGCTCCTCGCTCGCAGTCGGCCGCACACTGATCGCGGTGATGGAAAACTACCAGCGCAAAGACGGCAGCATCGAAATTCCGCGCGTTTTAGAAAAATATATGTAGGCGGCCCGTGCAAAAGCCTTACAAAAACCCAAATTCTAACGCCCGATTCGTAGCCGCGAGGTCTTGCGCGGTAAAATTTATGGATCGCGGCGTTAAATTTTTCGCGCTGCAAAACGCAGGATTTTTTGCAACAAAATTTAGTAACACGAAATTTTGTAACGCAAAGCCTGAGGCGCACGTTGCCGCGCTTGGCGGTTTTAAATTTCGCGACGAGAAATTTAATGGCGCGAAATTTGCGACCTGCGGAACAGAATTTTTAGGAGCGAACTTTCGCGGCACGGAATTCTGCAAGTCGAAATTTAGGGCGCGCGGCGTTAAATTTTACAAAGCAAGATTGCGCGAGACGGGTTTTTTAGCTCGCGCTGCGAAATTTTATGCGGCCAAATTTCACGGCATGAAATTTAGTGAGATGAAGTTTCGGACGCCAAATTTAGAGCTTAAAATGAAATTTAACGCAGCGAAATTCCTCGGGGTAAAATTTCGTAGCGGCGCGCTTTTTAAATTTATCGCCGCAAAAGGGCTACGACGCAGTCCTAGTCTTTGCGCCGCTGCGCCTTTTAAATTTACTGCGCTGCAAAACGCAGGATTTTTTGCAACAAAATTTGACGAAGCGGAATTTTACGGCGTGAAATTTCATAAAACAAGATCACGCCGCAAAAAATTTTATGCCACAAAATTTGCGGCGAAGGGCGAGAAATTTTGCGGCATGAAACGGCGCGGAGCGGACGCGTGAAGATCGCGCTTTTCGGCGGCAGTTTCGATCCGCCACACGCAGGACACGATGCCGCGGTAAAGGCGATCTTATCTGGCCTAAAGCCTGATTTGTTGGTCATAATGCCGTCGTTTCTAAACCCGTTTAAAAAGAGCTTTTCGGCGCCGCCGCAGCTGCGGCTTAGATGGTGCCGCGCGCTGTGGAGCGATGCCCCGCATGTGGAGGTGAGTGATTATGAAATTTCGCAAAACCGCCCGGTACCCACGATACAAAGCGTGAAATTTCTGCTCGAAAAATACGGCGCAAGCGGCAAAATCACGTCGGAAACGGCAGGCGGAACGGGCGAAACCCCGACAGCCGTAACGGATAGGGCTTTACCTAACGGCGCAAATATTGCGAATAAAATTTCTGCCGGTGCTCATATTTTGGGCAGCGCGGGCAAAATTTTGCCCGGCAAGGCGGATAGGGTTTTGTCGTACGGCATAGCTAAAATTTCAAGCGACGATGCCTGCACCGCCGATATTACGGACGGGACTAGCATCCCCGCTAACGCAAAAAACGAAGCTCTGCAAGGCGGAATAGCGGATCAAATTTCGATTGGTAGCAAAAGCGAAATGGACGGAATTTCACAAAGTAACGCGGGCAGCGAGGACGGCGCGAGTAAAATCCAAAACGCAGATAAAATTTCAAATGCGAGCGAAATTTTAAACGCAAAAAACCGCGAAATTCCAAGTAGCATAGCGAGCGAGAGTTCGGATGCGGATGAAATTTCGGGCGCGAATAAAATTCCAAGCGGTAGTGTAAACGACGTACGCAACGTAAGCGGTAGCGCAAATGAAACAAACGGCATGGGTAGAGCAAATAACGTAAGCAGCGCAAGTAAAGCAAATGATAACGCAAACGGCGCGAATGATACAAACGGCGCAGGCCAAGCAAACAACGTAAGCGATGCGAGCGGCATAAGCGACATAAATGATACGAACGACGCGCATAGCGCAGGCAACGCAGTAAATTGCATAGGTAGCGCAAGCGGCACGGATACAATACCAAAGCTCTACATCGTCGTGGGTGCCGACAACCTATCGGAGCTTCATAAATGGCGCAACTTTAGCGAGCTGCAGAAATTAGCAGAGTTTGTCGTGCTTACGAGGCCCGGCTACGAGATCCCGCGGCAGTGGGCGAGCCTAAGGCGCATCGAGATTGCCGTAGATGCGAGCTCAAGCGGTTTTAGGCGAGATTTCAAAGGCGAAATCCCGCCCAAGATCGCAGCAGAGGTCATAAAATTTTATAAAAGGAAAGATATGCAAGATCCAAAGCAAAGGGCGGAGCGGATCGCCGAAATTTTAAACGAAAAGAAAGCCGAAGACGTCCAGATCATCGATATGGAGGGGCGCGAATACATCGCGAAATTCGTAGTTATCGCCACTATGCTGACCGCCCGCCACGCAGCCTCGCTCATCGAGGAGCTAAAAAGCGTGCTTAAGCCGCTCGGCGAGGAGTTTTTGGCTATCGAAAGCGGCGATGAGTGGAGTGTCGTCGATCTCGGCGACATCATAGTCCATCTCATCAGCGAGACATACCGCGCCAAATACAATATCGAGGACTTCCTCGACAAGCTCAAAAAAGAGCAATTTTAAGGAGGGAGCGTGCCGAGACAGACCTGGAGCAGCAAGCTCACATATATTTTAACCGTCGCGGGCGCCACGATCGGCTTTGGCTGCACGTGGCGGTTCCCGTATTTAGTCGGCGAAAATGGTGGTGGCGCCTACGTGCTCATATTTTGCATCGCAATGATCGTGCTTGGAATCCCGATGATCTTGGTAGAAAATGTCATCGGACGTCGCGCGCTAAGAAACTGCGTCGATGCTTTCGCAGCGCCTAAAAAGGACGGCTCGCGCATAAAGCCCGCATGGAAAATCGTAGGCATCATGGGCGTAATCGGCGCATTTGGAATTTTAGCCTACTATATGGTTCTCGGTGGCTGGGTGCTAACCTATATCGTAAACATCGTAAGCGGCAACTTCGACCTCTCCGCGCGGATCACAGACCCCGCATTTACGCAGAAATTCTACGCAGATCACATCGAAAATAGCCCGCTTAGCGTCGGTGGCTACACGATCGTTTTCATAGCGATCAACTGGTATATTTTGAAAAACGGCATCATCGAGGGAATCGAAAAATTCGTAAAATTTCTAATGCCCGCGCTATTTTTGTGCTTCATCGCGGTAATCCTTACAAATTTAACGCTTGATGGCGCAAAGGAGGGCGTGAAATTTTATCTCGGCGTCGATTTTGCCAAGATCACGCCCAAGCTTTTGATCGACGTTTTGGGTCAGGTCTTTTTCGCGCTCTCGCTCGGATTCGGCGTGATGATCACGCTGTCCAGCTTCCTCAATAAAGACGAGAAGCTGATGCAAACGGCCACCATCACCGCAGTCGTAAACACGCTCATCGCCGTACTTGCGGGCTTTATGATCTTCCCGTCGCTCTTTAGCGCGGGGCTTGAGCCGAGCAGCGGCTCGTCGCTGGTTTTTAAGAGCCTGCCGATCGCGTTTTCGCACATGCCGTTCGGCAACGCCGTCGCGGTGGTCTTTCTCTCGATTTTGCTCATCGCCGCGCTTACGACGTCGATCACGATCTATCAGGTCATCATAAATTTCGTCGAGGAGCGCTTTTCATTTTCAACGTTAAAGGCGGTAAATTTAACGCTCGGCGGCGTCTTCGTGCTTGGCAACCTGCCCTGCATACTCTCAAGCAGCGTGCTTGCGGACGTTAAAATTCTGGGGCGCTCGGTTTTCGACGCCTTCGACTTCGTAAGCGCGAACGTATTTTTCGTGCTAACGGCGCTGCTGTGCTGCATCTACGTGGGCTGGGTACTGAAAAAGGACGCGATCTACGAGCTCACCAACGAAGGCGATCTCGGCGCGAGGCTCGCGGGAGTTTGGTTTTTGTACGTCAAATTTATCCTGCCGCTTATCATCGCGGTGATCTTCGGATACGGGATTTTCGGCTAAATTTAAAGCCGCGAGAGTTTTAAATTTTAAATTTACCCGCGGCGCTGCGGCTCACTTCGCCGCAATATATTTTATGCCAAGGCGTGTAGAATTTTAAAATTTCATTCGTTCCGTTGCATACGCTGCGGCGTAAGTTTTTACTCGGTGCGACACATTGTATTGAAACTTGCGGCACGGCGGTCTTGCGACTAGG
>NZ_CALLWC010000011.1 GCF_938015785.1 uncultured Campylobacter sp.
AGAGTACCATTCCGAGGACTGTGATTTTTCGCCGCTTGTCGCAAAGTTTGAAAATTTGGATAAAATAACTTTAGGTTTTGGGGACAAAAAGACCAAGCGATCGGTAAAAGACGCATATCTAAATTTTGTTTTGTTAGATCGTTAAGCAGATAAAATTTGTAATCTTGTAGATATCATTCAAGCATTTAAATAAAAGTGCGGCAACGACAGCTATACTAGCAACGCTAAAATAGTAAATTTTTACAAAGGAATGGACGTAAGGTAAGTCCTGTTGATTACGGCCCTTTCGTCTTGAAAAGATTTTTATGAAAGAAATACTTAAATTTTTAAGATTAAACTACGGCTTTAAAAGCGGTCTTGCTGTAGTTTTAGTAATTTTGGATATAATCGCCCTTAAAAACTAAGGTAAAAAATGTTCATAGACAGCGTAAAATTTAGCGTCAAATCAGGCGACGGCGGCGCGGGCTGCGTCAGCTTCCGTCGCGAAAAATTCGTCATCTCAGGCGGTCCCGACGGCGGCGACGGCGGCGACGGCGGCGACGTGTATTTTAGGGTCGATAAAAACTCCCACACCCTCTCATCCTACAAGGGCAAGCGTGAGTTTAAGGCGCAAAACGGCGCGCCCGGCGAGGGTCGCAAAAAGACGGGCAAAAGCGGCGAGGATCTCTATCTCATCGTCCCTCCCGGCACCAGCGTTTACGACGAGGATAGCGGCGAGCTGGTGCTTGATATGTTAAACGACGGCGAAACGAAGCTGTTTTTAAAAGGCGGCAAAGGCGGGCTTGGCAACGTGCATTTTAAAAGCTCGATCAACCAAGCCCCTGAATACGCACAAAAAGGCCTAGAGGGTGAAACTCGCGAAGTGCGATTGGAGCTAAAACTCATCGCCGACGTTGGGCTCGTAGGCTTTCCAAACGTGGGCAAAAGCACGCTAATCTCGACCATTTCAAACGCCAAACCCCAGATCGCAAACTACGAGTTTACCACGCTCACGCCAAAGCTCGGCCTCGTCGAGGTTGACGAATATAGCGGCTTTGTCATGGCCGATATCCCGGGCATCATCGAGGGCGCAAGCGAAGGGCGCGGGCTTGGCGTGCAATTTTTAAAACACGTCGAGCGCACTAAAATTTTGCTTTTTATGCTCGATCTTGCGAACTACCGCAGCCTTGAGGAGCAGTTTGACGCGCTGAGGGCCGAGACGGCGAAATTTTCAGGAGAGCTTGCAAAAAGAGACTACGCGATCGCTCTAACTCGCGCGGACGCGGCAGAAAATTTGCAGGAAAAATTTGACGCGTTTTTGTCGCATTTGGGACTTACGAGCGCGTCAGGCGAGATGAAATTTAAACAAGATATTTATGAATTTGACGCCGCTAAGCCGTTTTTCGTAATGCCGATCTCCTCGGCGACGGGACAAAATATAAACGAGCTAAAATTTAACCTGCTTGAGCTGCTTAAAAAGGAGCTGTAGGCTGCGGTAAAGCCGCGCCGCAGAGGGCTTTTGCGAATGCAGGTCTTAGGCGCGCCCGTATATGCGGGTAAATTTTATGTTTATCGCTCGCAAACGCCGCAAAAAGATAAAATTTAAGGATGCGAAATGAATAAAATTTTTATTCTAGTATTTTTATGCTTCGGCGCATACGGTTGCGATCCCGCCGATCCGGTGCCGAATTTTATGGACTTTAACGACAAGGATCACGACGGCGCGCTGAGCTTGCAGGAGTGGATGGCGAGCGAGGTGCCGTCTGGGCTGAGAGTAGAGCTAAATCTGCGCTCAGGCTCGGAATTTAAGAGGCTCGATGCTAATCGTGACGGCAAGATTAGCCTAGATGAGCTGGGAGCGAAACCGTCTGCAAGGATTTATTGGTCCGAAGATCCGTGCGCTTTTTGGCCTTGGCCGGACGGATCTGACGATAAAAATCAATCCGCCGTCAAATAGCGTGCGGGCGAGTATGGACCAGGTTTGCTTCGCGATCTGCGTAAAATTTATTTCGAGCATGATTAGCGCCTGCATGATCGCTCGTGCCGTGATTTGGCTAAATTTAAAGGAAAAGAATGAATATAGTTTTTATGGGAACGCCCGAGTATGCGGCTAAAATTTTACGCGCGCTTACGGGGGCGAAATTTGAGATCGCGGCCGTTTTTACGCAGCCCGATAAGCCCATCGGTAGGAAGCAAATTTTAACTCCGAGCGAGGTTAAAGTTTATGCGCAGGAGTATTTGCCCGCTGTGCCGATCTTTCAGCCTGAGACACTCAAAGACGAGGCGGTTGCAGCGCAAATAAAAGAGCTAAAACCTGATTTTATCGTGGTTGCCGCATACGGTAAAATTTTGCCGCAAAGCGTGCTTGATATCGCACCTTGTATAAATCTGCACGCTTCGATCCTGCCTAAATACCGCGGCGCTAGTCCGATCCAAAGTGCGATCTTGGCGGGCGAAAAGCAGACGGGCGTGACGGCGATGCTGATGGATGCGGGGCTTGATACGGGCGATATGCTTGATTTTGCCTACACGCCTTGCGAGGATAAAACGGCGGCGCAGCTGTTTGACGAGCTTGGGGATTTGGCTGGCGAGCTGATAGTGCGAGTGCTGCGAAATTTTACAAATTTGACGCCGCTTAAGCAAGATGACGCGCAGGCTACGCACTGCAAAAAAATAAGCAAATCAGACGGGCTTTTTGGCTTTGAGGAAAGCGCACGGCAAATTTATAATAAATTTCGTGCGCTGACGCCCTGGCCCGGGATATATCTATCTAGCGGGTTAAAAATTTTGGATTTAGAGATCATGCGCGAATCCTGCGGGCGTAAATTTGAACGCGTTGGCGAAATTTTAAGCGTCGATAAGCTTGGTTTTTGCGTCGCATGCGGCGAAGGCGCGGTTAAGATCATGAAGGTGCAAGAGCCGGGCAAAAAGCCGGTGGACGCTAGCGCCTATCTAAACGGCAAGCGGCTAAAGATCGGCGATCTGCTATGCTAGGTTGGGTTTTGAAGGCTCGCGTTTTATGCCGCGCTTTTGATGCTACGCGGGAATTTTATTTGCGCCGCGCTTTTGGCGTCGCGGCGAGATTCTGCCTTGGATATCGCCGCAATCGTGAAGTAAAATTTTACCGCGCGGAATTTCGAAGCGAAGCTCCAAAATCAAGGCTTTATAAAATTTTAAAACCTCGCTTCTATGCTCTAAAATTTTACGCTCACAGGAGCTTAAAATTTCGCCGCCGCGGTTACGGATCTTGCGGCGTCGCACCAAACACGCACCATTTAAAATTCTATGATCGTGCCGCAGAATTTTTGCGAGACAAAGCTTTAAAATTTTATCGAAATGCTGCTGGGAAAATCCGCGTTGCCGAAAAATTTAGCAAGAGCGTAAAATTTCATTGCATAAAATTCCGCTACGCCGTAAAATTTTATCGTGCTAAATTTTATCTTGTCGCAAAATTCTATTGCAGCATGAAATTTAAACGTTTGCAATATTTCAAGGCGAGCCCTTCGTCTTACGCAAGGAGCAGGTTTTGAAAGTAGAATTTGTAGAGCAAATGCCCTCTACGCAGGAGTTTTTAGTAGACGCCGTGCGCGAAGGCAGGATAGCGCCGCCTTTTGCGATCGCCGCAAATCGCCAAAGCGCCGGTATCGGCTCGCGCGGCAATGATTGGGAGGGCGCTAGCGGCAATCTCGCATTTTCGTTCTGTGTCGCTCAAACGGATCTGCCCGCAGATGTGCCGCCTCAGTCGGCGAGCATATATTTTGCGATGATTATGCAGGAGCTTCTAGCATCGCTCGGCTCGCAGCTTTGGCTTAAATGGCCTAACGATTTTTATCTAGGCGAGCATAAAATCGGCGGGGCGATGACGAATAAGATCAAAAACACCCTCATCTGCGGCATCGGCATGAACCTACTCGGCGCGCCCGAATATGCGGGAATTTTAGATATAAAAATCAGCGCAAAAGACGCTATAGAGGGCTTTTTTGCGCTATATGAAAATAAAATCTCGTGGAAGCAAATTTTTAGAAATTTTTCGTTACAATTCCAAAAATCGCAAAAATTTAGCGTTCATCTAGGCGGCGAAAAAATTTCACTCGCGCAGGCTAAACTTTGCGAAGACGGATCGATCATAATAAATGAAGAAAGGGTTTATGCTTTAAGATGAGTGAAGTAATTACGATTGCCAATCAAAAAGGCGGCGTCGGAAAGACGACCACGGCGGTTAATCTCGCTGCGTCGCTAGCGATAAAGAAAAAGCGGGTCCTACTGATCGACGTAGATCCTCAGGCGAACGCTACGACCGGGCTTGGCTTTAACCGCAGCGACTTTGAATTTAACATTTATCACGTCCTAACGGGGCGTAAGAGCATGTCCGAAGTGATCCAAAAGACCGAACTTGAGTTTATGGATCTGGTGCCGTCAAACATCGGACTTGTAGGCATCGAGCGCGAAGTAAGTGAAGAGAAAGACTTCAAACTAATGCTAAAAAATAAAATTTCCGAGGTTAAGGACAGATACGATTTCATCATCATTGATTCGCCGCCGACACTCGGTAGCATTACGGTAAATGCCTTGGTCGCAAGCGATAGCGTCATCATCCCGATTCAGTGCGAATTCTATGCGCTTGAAGGCGTCGCGCTGATCCTAAATACCGTAAAAGTCGTCAAGCAAACGCTCAATAAAAATTTAAAAATTCGCGGATTTTTGCCTACGATGTATAGCCTGCAAAACAATCTAGCCAAAGAAACTGTCGCGAATTTACGCGAGTATTTTGATGATAAGCTCTTTCGTATCGGCAAGAGTGATGATCTAGTCATCATTCCGCGCAATATTAAGCTAGCCGAAAGCCCAAGCTTTGGCAAGCCGGTGGTTTTATACGATATAAAATCCGCCGGCTCCATCGCCTATCAAGACCTCGCTAAATCCATAATGGAGCAAAAATGGGCAAGGTAAAAAGAGCGCTCGGGCGTGGGCTCGGTGCTATTTTAGATGACGTAGAAAGCTCCTATAACAGGGAGCTAGAAAGCGGAAATGCCGATAGCTTAGTTATCGAAATCGATGTCGATAAAATCGAGCCAAATCCATATCAACCGCGTCAAAGCTTCGATGAGGAGGCACTTAGGCAGCTAAGCGAGAGTATTGCCCGCCACGGGCTTATTCAGCCTATCATCGTTATTCAAAAAGATGACTCTTACGTCCTTATAGCTGGTGAGCGACGCCTAAGAGCGACTAAGCTTTTGGGCGAGAGTACAATCAAAGCCGTAGTCGCAGACATAAAATCTCAAAATTTAAGAGAGCTTGCCCTCATCGAAAATATCCAGCGCGAGGATCTAAATCCTATCGAGCTTGCTAAGTCCTATAAGGAGCTCATCGGCGAATACAGGATCACGCAAGAGGAGTTAGCCGACATCATCAAAAAGTCCCGCACGCAGATTACCAACACGCTAAGACTTTTAAATTTATGCTCCGAAGTGCAAGACGCCATAAGCGCAGATAAAATTTCGCAAGGGCACGCCAAGATAATGGTTGGACTTGAAAAAGAGGATCAAATTTTAGCTCTAAATACGATTTTAGGACAGCGCCTAAGCGTAAGAGATACCGAAAATTTAGTAAAAAAGCTCAAAGATAAAACCGTTCCGAAAGAGAAAAAGTCTGGCGTGGAATTTCAAAGCTTCAAGCCTGAACTTTTAAAGCTAAAGGCCAAGCTTGATCAATTTGGTAAAATAAGTATCAAAGAGCGTAAAATTTCGATCGAATTTAGCGAAATTTTACAAATTTCCGAGTTTTTAAAGAAAATCGGATGATTTTTTATAGTGTATTTTAATTTTTCATATTGTAAAATACGCATTTTGTTTAAAACTAACCTGGAGGAGGTGCGATGCTAGACGTAAGTTTGACCGCCATGATAACGACCATCGTCGTATTTTTGGCTTTGATTTACTTCTTAAATATCAAGCTTTATAGACCGTTACTTTTGCATATGGAAAAGCGAGAGGCTATTATTAAAGAAGATGAGACAAATGCGATGAAAAACGCACAGGATGCAGATGCCGATAAAGCAGAGATCGTAAGGATCATGGATGCTGCGAAGTTGCAGGCTGTTAAAATAAAGCAAGAGGCGATGGATAGTGCGAAGCAGGCTGCCGCCAGAGAAATAGCCGAGAAAAAAACCGCAATGGAGGAAGATTTTGATCAATTTTTAGGCGGTTTGGATGAGCAAAAGCGCAACCTAAAAAATGATTTGCAAGCCAAAATTCCGGAATTTAAAAATGCTCTAAGCACTGCCGTGGCTAAAGTATGAGGATTTCAGTATGAAAAAATATCTATTTTTATTTATCATTCCGGCGCTTGTTTTAGCAAGTGGCGAGCACGATGGAGTCAAAGACTACGACGTGCTGTGGCGAAGCATAAATTTCATTTTGTTTTTCGGAATTTTGTTTTATCTTTTAAAAGGTCCCGCAAAAGCAGCATATCAAGGTAGAATCAACGGCATCGTATCTAGACTTGAGGCTAATCAAAAAATTTTAAAAGAGTCCGCAGCTCGCAAGGAGCAAGCTAAAAAAGATCTGCAAGATGCTAAGGTTCAAGGCGCAGCTTTAATCGAAACCGCTAAAAAAGAGATCGTGTTCGCTGCCGAAAAGATAAAAAATGCAACCGAGCAAGAGATTGCGAATTTGCAAAAATCTTTCGACGAGCAGAAGAGCTTTGAGGCGCGCAAGATCAAAAAAGAGGTCGTAAGCGAGATTCTGGATGATGTTTTTGCATCGGACGACATTAAATTCGGTCAAGACAAACTGGTTAAAATCGTAGAGAAAAAGGTCGGATGATGATAAATAACACCTCAAAAAGATATGTAAACGCCCTGATACTGAGCTATAAAAAAGATGAACTAGGCTTTGTTTTGCAGACGCTCGAGAGCGTCGCGAGCGCATTTAGAATTCCAAAATTCCAAGATATTGTAAAATCTCCGACGCTAAAAGAGGAATCCAAAGTGGAACTTATTGCGTCGTTTATAAAAAATCCAAGCGAAAAAATCGTAAATTTTATTAAACTCCTAGCTAAAAATAGGCGTATTGCGCTGATCCCGCAGATAGTCGAGGAACTGCGCAAGAATATTGCGGCGCTGGATAATAAATATTTGGGCAAAATTTATTCCGCTACCGAAATAGACGCCGCAAAAATAAAAGAGCTAGAGGCTAAAATTTCAAAGAAATTTAATGCAGACATTACTCTGCAACCCGTTAAAAGTGAACTTGAGGGTATTAAGATCGAAGTCGAGGATCTTGGATTTGAGATTAGTTTTTCAGTTGATAGATTGAAACAAAAAATGAGCGAATATATTTTAAAAGCAATTTAAAGGAGTAAAGCGTGGGTGCGAAAATTAAGGCAGACGAAATCAGCAGCATAATCAAAGAACGAATCGAAAATTTCGATCTTAGCGTTGATATTGAAGAGACTGGTAAGGTCGTTTCGGTCGCAGACGGTGTTGCTAATGTTTACGGCTTAAAAAACGTAATGGCTAACGAGATGGTTGAATTCGAAAACGGAGCTCGTGGTATCGCGTTAAATTTAGAGGAGAGCAGTGTCGGCATCGTTATTTTAGGCGATACTAGCGGTATTAACGAAGGTAGTAGCGTTAAAAGACTGGGTAAGCTTTTGCGCGTTCCGGTAGGTGATGCTCTAATAGGTCGCGTAGTAAATGCCCTAGGCGAGCCGATCGATGGCAAAGGCGCGATAGAGACCAGCGATACTAGATTTGTCGAAGAAAAGGCTAAAGGCATCATGGCTCGTAAATCCGTCCATGAGCCACTTCAAACCGGCCTTAAGGCGATCGACGCGCTAGTGCCGATCGGTCGCGGACAGCGCGAGCTCATCATCGGCGACCGCCAAACAGGAAAAACCACCGTTGCTGTTGATACCATCATTAATCAAAAGGGACAGGATGTCATCTGCATATACGTAGCAATCGGCCAGAAGCAATCTACCGTCGCGCAAGTCGTTAAAAAGCTTGAAGAATACGGTGCGATGGATTATACGATCGTAGTTGCGGCAGGTGCTAGCGAGGCGGCTGCGCTTCAGTATTTGGCTCCGTATTCAGGCTGCACGATGGGTGAGTATTTCAGAGATAACTCCCGCCACGCGCTTATCATCTACGATGATCTTAGCAAGCATGCGGTCGCATATCGCGAGATGTCGCTTATCTTGCGCCGTCCGCCGGGACGCGAGGCGTATCCTGGCGATGTATTTTACCTGCACTCCCGCCTGCTTGAGCGCGCTAGCAAACTAAGCGATGCACTCGGTGCAGGCAGCCTAACGGCGCTTCCTATTATCGAGACACAAGCAGGCGACGTTTCGGCATATATCCCTACAAATGTAATCTCTATCACTGATGGTCAAATTTTCCTAGAATCTGGTCTATTTAACTCAGGAATTCGTCCTGCGATCAACGTGGGTCTTTCAGTTAGCCGCGTCGGCGGTTCCGCGCAGATTAAAGCGATCAAAAAGGTCTCGGGAACCTTGCGCCTAGATCTTGCCCAGTACCGCGAACTTCAGGCGTTTGCGCAGTTTGCGAGTGATCTGGACGAGAGTAGCCGCAAGCAGCTGGATCGTGGACAAAGGATGGTCGAAATTTTAAAGCAACCTCCTTATTCGCCGCTTCCGGTCGAAAATCAAGTGGTCATCATCTTTGCGGGAAGCCGCGGATTTTTGGACGATGTGCCTACGAGCTCTATTGGCAAATTTGAAGCTGAGCTCTATCCGTATATCGAGGCAAAATATCCCGAAATTTTTGAAGAGATCAGAAGCAAAAAGACCATCGAGAAGGATTTGGAAGAAAATTTAATCAAGGCTCTAAATGACTTTAAAGCGACGTTTGCCGCTTAAAAGGGCTAAATTATGGCAAATTTAAAAGATATAAAGCTACAGATCAAGAGCGTCAGAAATACGGAGAAGACTACCAAAGCTATGAAGCTGGTCTCCAACGTCAAGCTTAAAAACACTAAAGAAGCGGCGATGCGCTCGCGAGCTTATGCGGTGAAGATTAACGAGGTCTTGGGTGAAATTTCTGCGCGCGTTAAAAATTACGTAGGCAATAATTCAGGCAACGACGAAAAACTTAGAATTTTTGATACCACTCGAGAGGTAAAGGTGGTTGATTTGCTGTTTATTACCGCAGATAAAGGGCTTTGCGGCGGTTTTAATATCAATACCATCAAAAAGATCAAAGCTTTGATCGAGGAGCTTAAAGCTAAAAAGATCAAGGTTCGCCTTCGCGCCGTCGGCAAAAAGGGGATAGAGTATTTTGATTTTCAAGGCATTGAGCTTTTGGAGCGATATATCGGCGTGAGCTCATCTCCATCGTCCGAGAAAGCTAACGAAATCGTGCAAGCCGCAGTTAAGGATTTTAACGAAGGCAAAACCGACGAGGTCATACTCGTCCACAACGGCTATTTGAATATGATTACCCAAGAGATGCGGGTAAATACGCTGGTGCCGATCGGTGAACCTGCGATTAATGAGGACGCTTTAAAAACATCTACATTGGAAGTAGAGGTTGAAAGCCCTGAGGACGAAGAAACATTGATGTTAAATTTAATCCAGAGCTATCTTAGCTACAGTATGTATTACGCACTGATCGACTCTTTGGCCGCGGAGCACTGCTCGAGAATGAATGCGATGGAGAATGCGACAAATAACGCCAAAGAGCGGGTATCGCAGTTAAATTTAGCATACAACAAAGCCAGACAAGGCTCTATCACGACTGAGCTTATCGAGATCATAAGCGGCGTCGAATCAATGAAATGAAAGGAAAACGGATGAAAGGAATAATTTCTCAGGTAATGGGTCCTGTGGTCGATGTCGATTTCAAGGACTACTTGCCGAAGATTAATGAAGCTATCGAGGTTAAATTTGACGTCGAGGGCGCTCATCGCAGGCTGATCCTAGAGGTAGCCGCGCACCTTGGAGACAATCGCGTCCGCACGATCGCTATGGATATGAGCGACGGACTGAGGCGAGGACTTGAGGCCGTCGCTTTGGGCACGCCTATTACGGTGCCTGTGGGCGAGAAGGTCTTGGGTAGAATTTTTAATGTTACAGGCGATCTGATCGACGAGGGCGAGGATGAGAAATTTGAAACCCGCTGGTCGATCCACAGAGATCCGCCTAGCTTTGAAAATCAAAGCACGAAGAGCGAAATTTTTGAAACCGGCATTAAGGTAGTCGATCTGCTAGCCCCTTACGCAAAGGGCGGCAAGGTAGGATTATTCGGCGGTGCTGGTGTCGGCAAAACCGTCATCATCATGGAGCTAATCCACAACGTCGCTTTCAAACACAGCGGTTACTCCGTATTTGCGGGCGTCGGCGAGCGAACGAGAGAGGGAAATGACCTTTATAACGAGATGAAAGAATCCGGAGTTCTGGATAAAGTCGCCTTGACCTATGGTCAGATGAATGAGCCGCCGGGTGCGAGAAACCGTATCGCGCTAACCGGTCTTACGATGGCTGAGTATTTCCGCGACGAGCTAGGGCTTGATGTTTTGATGTTTATCGACAATATCTTCCGTTTCTCGCAGTCGGGCTCGGAGATGTCCGCGCTGTTAGGACGAATTCCGTCCGCGGTCGGTTATCAGCCTACGCTTGCTAGCGAAATGGGTAAATTGCAGGAGCGCATTACTTCTACCAAAAAGGGCTCCATTACCTCCGTTCAGGCCGTTTACGTGCCTGCGGACGACCTTACTGACCCTGCGCCGGCGACCGTTTTCGCGCACCTTGATGCGACGACCGTTTTAAACAGAGCGATCGCCGAAAAAGGAATTTATCCTGCCGTCGATCCGCTTGATTCGACCTCAAGAATGCTTGATCCACAAATCATCGGCGAGGAGCATTACAAGGTCGCTCGCGGCGTCCAAGCGGTGCTTCAGAAATATAAAGATTTGCAAGACATCATCGCGATTTTAGGTATGGACGAGCTTAGTGAAGAAGATAAGCTCGTGGTCGAGCGTGCTAGAAAGATCGAGCGCTATCTATCTCAGCCGTTTTTCGTAGCCGAAGTATTTACCGGAAGTCCGGGCAAATATATCTCGCTAGAGGAAACTATCGCTGGCTTTAAGGGAATTTTAGAGGGTAAATACGATGATCTGCCGGAGAATGCCTTTTATATGGTGGGAAATATCGACGAGGTAGTAGCAAAAGCCGAAAAGATGAAAGCATAGGAATTTTAAGATGAAAGAATTTTTGCTTTTAGATATCGTTACGCCCGAAGGGATGGTCTTTTCGGGTGAGGTCAAATCCGTCCAACTCCCTGGCATTACTGGTGAAATGGGTATTTTGCCAGGGCATGCGAGCTTGCTAACGGGGCTTAAAGATAAAAGCGAAGGCGGAGTCGTCGAGATCGTAGATAAAGACGGCAAAAAGCAGCTTGTTTTGGTAAACGACGGATTTTTGGAAGTTACCGAAGAAAAAACTACTATTCTAGCTACTCAAGCCGTAGCTATCGGAGGTGATAGCGAAAGCGCTGTAGCGAAGTCTTTGCAGCGCGCCAAAGATATGCTTGCGTCCATTAGCTCCGATGCGGCAAATTCCGCAGCGATCATGGCTAGAGTCGACGAATTTGCAAGGCAAAGTTAAATATGCTAGATCTAATTTTAAGTTATTTTACTAGAAGCACGTTTATTACGATATTCGTGCTTTCTTGGTTATCCGTCTATTTTATCGTCACTTTTACGATTTTGATTTCCAGATTTGTAGGGCTTAGTGCGTGGCAACACCGCGAAGCAAAGGCACTCGAATCCTTGCTGATGGGCGGTAGGATTTCGCTTTCGGGCTCTATTTTTCAAAAAGTAAATACCGATAAAATTTCAAAAGAAGCCTTGGAAATTTATAAAGGCAAGGCCGAACGCGACTCCACTAGCGGACTTACTTGGCTATCTATCGTCGCCTCTACTTCGCCGTTTATTGGGCTATTCGGTACGGTTGTTAGCATACTTCACACATTTTCTAAGCTCGGCGGTGGAAATTCAGGCATCGATACTATCGCTCCTGCGATCAGCGAGGCGCTAGTTGCCACAGGATGTGGAATTTTTGTAGCGATCCCCGCATACACCTTCAGCTTACTTATAAAACGCAAAGCATACGAAGTTATGAGTATTATAAATCGTACAGCGGATATTTTGCTATTTAAAGCAAACACTGGAAAAGCTATTTAATGTATAATTTCGACGAAAATCCAGAGTTAAATATCACTCCGCTCGTCGATATTATGCTTGTTTTGCTAGCGATTTTAATGGTCGCGCAAACGGCGATTATCTACGATGAAAAGATCGAACTGCCTAGTGGCTCAAAAGCACAGGTTTCGGAAAATACCGCGGAATTCTTGCTTGTGCGTATCGGCGAAGATCGCAAGGTTTATATCGACAAAAGCTCGATGAGCCTAGCTGAATTCCCGGATAATCTCGTGCTGCTTAAAGGCACCGGCAAGTATAGCTTGGAAAAACCCGTCTATATCCAAGCCGATAAGAGACTCGTTTATGACGATGTAATGTTTGTCTTAAAGAGCTTAAAGCAAGCGGGTTTTACTAAAGTCGCGCTTCAAACAAATGGCTAATTATTCAAATTTTACGGGGGTTAAATACGATAATTTTAAATCGTTTTTAATCGCCCTTTTTGCCTATCTGCTGGTGATTTTTGTTCTTTTATATCAAATTTCAAAGCCGCAGGAAAAATTTAAAAAATATACTGACAATCCCAACGATTATATGGATGTTACTTTTGATTTCGAAATAGATGATAAACTTCCGTCCGCGCCTGAAATCGCTAAAGAAACAAAGCAAGGCGAGTTTGACAATAAGAATGTGAAGGATGTGCCGGAGGATAAAATTAAGACTACGGCGCAAGTAGTTCCGCCGCCTCCGGTGCAGGCAAAGCCGAAAGAGCCCGAAAAGCCGAAGGAAGAGCCAAAACCGGAACCTAAAAAGGACGAGCCTAAAGCTGAGCCCAAAAAAGAGGAGCCCAAGCCTGAGCCTAAGTTGGAAGATAAACCTTCCGAAAAAGTAGTAGAGAAAAAAGAGGAAGCTAAGTCGGAGCCAAAAAAAGAGGAAAAACCGAGCTTGAGCGATCTTTTTTCGGATACGACTAAGGACAATAAGAAGCTTGAGGAGAGCGCTAAAGCTAGCGACGCCGTTCAGAGTAATAAAAAGTCCGATAAAGAAACTGCCACCTCTAGTGCTAAGGATAAAGCGGCATCTAAAAATGCTGTGGTCAAATCCGATAAGCTTGGCGGCAGGACGCAAAGGACGGGCGAGTATAACGCTTATTACGGCGCTATCGAGAAGAAGCTTCAAGTTCTATGGAGCAGATATGTGGCGACCGCGAAGGACGACGCAAGGATTAAGATAGTCTTTGGCGCAGATGGGCGAGTGGCGGATTATACTATTATAGAGCTGGGGCGAGAGACTGAATTTAACCAGAAGTTGCGAGATTTTTTGGATAATCTATCGACTCAGACTTTCCCGAAGTCTCCCGACGGAGCGTCGCATGAGATTGATACTAGGATGTCCGACGTGATGAAGACAAATTAGAATTCTGTAAGGAAAAAAAGTGAAGAGACTTTTTTGTATTTTTGCCTTTTGCTGTATGCTTTTTGCGACGGATTCGGAACAGAATTTTATTTATGAAAGAAATTCCGTTTCGCAAAAATCTGGTAAAATTCAAATTTCAAAGGAGCTAGATGCTTATTTTTCGCAGATGGCGTCGAAATTGCAAGCTCTATGGACAGAGTATCAAGTGGACATTTCCGATGAGGCTAGAGTCCGTATAGAATTTAGCAACAATGGACGAGTTTTAAATTATCAAATTTTAGAGCTTGGGCGTAGCACAGAATTTAACCAAAAGCTAAGGAAATTTTTAGATGAGCTTCCTAAGCGAAGCTTTCCAAAATCACCGGATAATAAATCTCACACATTTGAAATGGTATTATCCGACGTAGCAAATTAAATTTAAGGAGAAAAGATGAAGAAACTACTTTTGATTCTTGTATTTTGTAGTAGCATTTTCGCGGCAGATGCGACTATGTCTATCGTAAACGAAGGGGTAAATCTACCTAAAATCGTCGTTCAAGATGCATCGAATCTTGCAAATTCAGAATTTGGCAACAAATTCTTTAAACTTATGGTGGGCGATCTAAAGGTCGGCGCGACTTTTGAAGTCAGCGACGAGTATCTACAAAGCAGCTATGATGCGGGCGCTTCCGACAATCTAGGCTCTAGCGGCGCCGCTCTTATCGTGCGCTACGCGGTAAGTGATAAAAGTTCGCCGATGAGCCTAAAAGCCAAAGTGCTCGAAGCAAACAGCGGCAGGGTGATGTACGAGAAGAGCTTTACGCTTTCAAATGCCGAGAAATATCCGTTTTTAGCCCATATGGCGGTATCTGAGATCGTCAAGCAGCTAGGGTACTCAAACGTCGATTGGATGAAGGAGATGATTTTGCTCTCTCGCTATACTTCGACGCGCGAGAGCGAGATCATGGTGGCGGATTATACGCTTACCTACCAGCAGGTTGTGCTTCGCGGCGGATTAAATATCTTCCCTAAATGGGCAAGCGCAGCGCAGAACGAATTTTATTACACCTATTACGTCAATAAAAATACCCCTGCTATCTATAAATTTAATCTATCCAACGGTAGTAAAAGTAAAATTTTTACCGGTCATGGCATGACGATAGCTTCAGATGTAAGCGCTGACGGCAGAAAGCTTTTAATCACCAATGCGCCTAAAGATCAACCCGATATTTTTTTATATGATATAGCTTCGGGCAGCGCTAAGCAAATTACCGATTACGCTGGCATTGATGTAAATGGAAATTTTATCGACGGCGATTCGCGCGTGGCTTTTGTGAGCGATCGTCTGGGTTATCCGAACGTATTTGCCACTAGCATAAATGGCGGCAACGTTCAGCAGCTCGTCTATCACGGCAAGAATAACAACTCCATCAGCACAAATGGCAATTATGTTACTTACTCTAGTCGCGACGGCGGGGGCGGATTTAATATATATTTAATCTCAACTCAAACCGATATGATTCGCCAGTTAACGGCTAGCGGCAAAAATATGTTTCCTAGATTTTCTAGCGATGGCGGCAGCATTATGTTTATCAAGCAAGACGGCGGCGGAAGCTCGGTAGGTATTATTAGAGTTAACGAGAATAAAAGTTTCCAATTTCCGTTAAGAGTGGGTAAAATTCAATCGGTTGATTGGTAAAATATTAAAAAATCTCGTGATATAATGACTTCAATTTTTTTTGAAAGGATAGAAAATGAAACATTTAGTTTTATCTTCGATAGCAGTTGCTGCTCTATTATTGAGCGGTTGTTCTAAAAAGACCCCAGAGGCCGATACTACAAGCACAAGTGATGCAGATAGACTAGCTGCTTTGGCATCTCAGATCCAAAGTGAAGTTGGCACTGTTTATTTCGACTTTGATAAATTTAATATTAGAGCCGATCAGCAAGGCACAATCAATAATAACGCAGCTCTATTCAATCAAGCAGGCGCAGAGTCTCTAACTGTTAAAGTTGAGGGTAACTGCGATGAGTGGGGTTCTGATGAGTACAACTATGCTCTTGGTCTAAAGAGAGCTACTGCAGCTAAAGACGCGTTGGTTGCTCAAGGCGTAAATGAGAGCAGAATTTCCGTAGTAAGCTACGGTGAGAGCAATATGGCTTGCACAGAGCATTCTAAAGAGTGCGACGCTCAAAACAGACGCGACGAATTCAAAGTTGGATTCTAGTTTGAAATTTAAAAATTTCACGGTGGCGGCTCTTTTGGGAGCTGCCACTTTTTTAAATGCAGAAACTTCTGCATTTGATGCTGGCAATATTGATTCAGGCAGCTCTTACGGACTAACTGAAAACGAGCAGGTATTGCGCGATAACCGCAAGCGTATAAGCGAGATGCAAACTAGTGTAGATAATACACGCGAGAGCGTAGAAGGCTTGCGTACAGTGCTTGAAGGCACTAATTCCCAAATTTCAAAACTTGAAAGCAGAGTGGCGGATCTAGAAATTCGCGCTACCGGCAAAAGCCAAGGCAGCAGCGAGCTAGATCAGATGAAACGAGACATTGCTACTATAAAAGCTCAAATCGCGGAGATCAATAAAAAATTAGGCAGCGGCGGTAGCGTAAAAAAAAACGCTGAATTAGACGCAGGCACTGCTTCAGCCCCTGCTAGCACAAAAACAGAATCCGATTTTAAATCAAAAGATCAGGCTTCGGTGTTGAAAGAGGCCGATGCCTTATATGCTAAAAAAGACTATTCAGGCGCAAAAGAGCGCTACACCTATCTAGTATCCAAAAATTATAAGCCGGCAAAGGCAAACTATATGCTGGGCGAAATTTCATATTTTTCCGGCTCATACGCAGAAGCGATAAACTATTACAAAAAGAGCATCTCGCACAACGAGAGCCAAGACTATACCCCAAAACTTCTTTATCACACCGCGATCAGCTTCGATAAGATCGGCGATAAAGACAGCGCAGATAAATTCTACAAAGCGCTAAAGGCTTCATATCCGGACTCCAAAGAAGCCAAAGCCGCGCCCACTAGATAACCTAAATTTAAATACAAACTCAAAATAAAATTCTAAACAGGAGAAAACTATGGCTAACAACCGAGTTATAAAGATGCATTATGAGCTAAAAGACGGCAAAACCGGCGAAATTTTAGAGTCAAATTTAAACTCCGACCCAATCGCCTTTCTTAGTGGTAAGGATCAAATCATCCAAAAGCTGGAAGATGAAATTTTACATCTGCAAGCGGGCGAGAGCAAAACGGTTCGCATAAGCCCGAGCGACGGAGTCGGCGAGTATAAAGAGGACGCCGTGCAGATCCTGCCTAAAGAGCAGTTTGCGGGCATCGACCTGGTCGTTGGTATGGAGCTTTTCGGCCAGGCGGAGGATGGCGCGACTACCCGCGTGAGCGTCAAAGCTATCGGCGAGCAGGACGTCACTATCGACTTTAATCACCCATTTGCGGGCAAGGAGCTGGAATTTAATATAAAGATCGTCGAGAATCGCGAAGCGACGGCAGATGAAATTCTTACTGGACAGCCGGAGGGCGCGCACAGCTGTGGCTGCGGACACAACCATCACCACGAGGGGCACGAGTGCTGCGGCGGACACGGACACGATCACGCAGAGGATCACGAGTGTTGCGGAGGTCATGGGCATGCAGACGGTCATGAATGCTGCGGGGGTCACGATCACGGAAAAGATCACGAATGCTGCGGCGGGCACCACCAAGAACATTAGGATTTTTTATGAAATTTGCTTTTATCTTCCCAGGACAGGGCTGCCAAAGCGTAGGCATGGGCAGGGAGTTTTACGAAAACTCCGCCTCTGCGCGCGCGCTTTTGGATGGGGCTTCAGACTTTACGGGCATCGATTTTAAAAATTTACTGTTTGAACCTAACGACAAGCTCGACGTTTCGGAATTTACGCAGCCTGCGATTGCATTAAATTCCATGATGGCGCTTGCGGCGCTGCAAGAAAGAGCGGATCAAGAAAAGCTTAGCATCGCTCCGCAGTTTTTGCTCGGACATTCGCTGGGCGAGTTTAGTGCGCTAAGTGCTGCGGGAGGCATAGAGCCGAAGCAGATGCTAAAGCTAGTAAATATTCGCGGCAGGCTAATGCAGAGCGCCTGCGAGGGCAAAGGCGCCGGAATGATGGTGATCTTGGCTCTTGCCGACGAGGCGGTCGAAAAAATTTGCGCGGATGCGACGAGCGCAGGCAAGCAGGTTTGGGCGGCGAATTATAACTGCGATGGACAGATCGTGGTCGCTGGCAAAAAAGATGATCTGGCCGCACTCGAGAGCGAGTTTAAAGCCGCGGGCGCAAAGCGCGCGATGCTGCTAAATATGAGTGTCACAAGCCACTGCCCTATGCTAGGGAGTGCTAGCAACGAGCTTTTGAAATTTTTACGCCCCGCGCTAAAAGAGAGTTTCGCCCCCGTAGTCGCTAACGCCACGGCGCGAGTATACAGGACAAAATCCGAAGCGCTAGAGCTGCTGAAGGCCCAGCTTATTGGCCCTGTGCTTTACAAGCAAAGTATCAAAAATTACGAGGGCGAGGCGGACTGCTTCGTAGAGTTTGGCGCGACGGTTTTAAAAGGGATAAACAAAAAGATCACGCAGAAGCCGACCTTTAGCATCACGGATCTTGCGAGCCTAGACGAGTTTGTAAAATTTGCAAAGGAGAATGGATGAAAGTTGCGATCTTAGGCGCGATGCCCGAAGAGATCGAGCCGCTGCTATCTGCGCTGCGCGAAAGGGGCGTGAGCGTGGAAGCTATGGAGCACGCGAATAATAAATTCTACGCCGCTAAGCTTAACGGCCACGATCTCGTGATCGCGTATTCGAAGATCGGCAAGGTAAATTCCGCCCTGGCCGCTACGGTCATGATCGAGAGATTCGGCGCGCGCGCGCTCATTTTTACGGGCGTCGCGGGAGCTCTGAAGCGCGGCATTAAGATCGGCGAAATTTTATACGCCACCGCGCTCGTGCAGCACGATCTGGATATCACGGCGTTTGGGCATCCGCATGGATTCGTGCCCGGAAGTAAAATTTCGGTCCAAACCGACGCGAAGCTAAATTCTATCGCGCAAAGCGTCGCCGAGCAGCTAGGCATCACGCTAAAATCGGGCGTCATCGCTAGCGGCGATCAGTTCGTAAGCGGTGAGGAGCGCAAGAGCTGGATCGAGCGGACGTTTGATGCGAGCGCGGTCGAGATGGAGGGAGCGAGCGTAGCGCAGGTGTGCGACGCGCTGGGCGTGCCGTTTTGCGTGCTGCGCGCGATAAGCGACGAGGCGGGACACAAAGCCGAGTTCGATTTTGACGAGTTTATGGTAAAAAGCGCGCAAACGAGCGCAAATTTCGTCCTAAAAATGATCGAAAGGTTATGATAAACCTCTCCAAAAAACTACTTCGCCGCGTCGGACAAACCAACGCCAAATACAAGATGTTCGAGCGCGGCGATAAAATTTTACTAGCTCTTAGCGGCGGCAAGGACAGCATGAGTCTTGCGCACGTGCTGAAGCACTTTCAAAGCGTAAGCCCGCTAGATTGGGAGTTTCGAGCCGTCACCGTCACCTACGGTATCGGCGAGGATCTGCGCGAGATAAGCGCCCATTTTAAAGAGCACGAGATCTCCTACGAGATAATCGATACTAAAATTTTTGAATTCGGCAAGGAAAAAATCCGCGCGAATACCACGTTTTGCAGCTTTTGCTCGCGTATGAGGCGCGGATACATCTACTCCTACGCGCTCGAACACGGCTTTAATAAGATCGCCATCGCCCACCACCTCGACGACGCCGCGGAGAGCTTTTTTATGAATTTCACCTTCAACGGCGCGCTGCGCACCCTCGCTCCGCGCTATGTCGCCGAAAACGGGCTTGTGATCATCCGCCCGTTCATTCTCACGCGCGAGCGCCAAATCGCCGCCTGTGCCAGAGATAACGAGCTTCCGATCATGCGCGAGGAGGATGTCTGCCCCGCGAGGCAATACGGCGGCAAGGAGCCTACCGCACGCGCCGCTACGAAAGAGCTTTTGGTGCAGTACGAAAAGGCCCATCCGAGGTTTTTTATCAGCCTGCAAGCCGCCTTCGCAAACATCCACGAAGATACCTTTTTCGAGCTCAAATTTTAAAATTTTAAGCGGTTTGCGTTCTCCCCCCTTCCAAACGAATTCAAAGCGCGCAGTTCTTGCGATAACATGAATTTCGTACGCCTAGTTCGATTTTTTTTGGCTTGAATGAGCCTGACGCACGCAGAGCGGTTATCT
Source organism: uncultured Campylobacter sp. (assembly GCF_938015785.1). Taxonomy (GTDB): domain Bacteria; phylum Campylobacterota; class Campylobacteria; order Campylobacterales; family Campylobacteraceae; genus Campylobacter_B. Next base: position 19,810 of record NZ_CALLWC010000011.1, read on the forward strand.
TCCCCTGTGCTCGAATGAGCCGCGAGCTGCGGTGCGAGCGGTTGGCTTACTGCGTTTAAATTGCGGCGCGGGCGATTCGCTTCTGAGTCTGAGTTGTGCACGAGCCGCGGCGAATAGCTATCCCCCTGCGCCTAAGAAGCCGTGCGCGCGAGTAGTTGCTCCCTCTGCGCCCGATAAGCTACGAGATATAGTAGGTTGTGCGTTGCTGTATCTGTTTTTACAAAACAGCCGCGGCTGTTTTCGGTGCCGCACTTTCGTCTTGCTTCGGATATCGCCCGTGTCTAAGCGAGCTTTATGGGCGAGCGTTAGTGGCTTGCAAAGTTTGCGCGAAAGATAGTTGTAGAAATTCCATCTCAAAAAATGCTTTCGAAATTTAATCCCGTAAAATTTTAAAATTTTATCGGAGGCTTCCTTTTGGGCTGCGGACACGGATCTGATCTCTGCACGTCGTAAATTTAAACCGCCCGCTCCGCCAAAGATAGTTTTAGAAATTTATTCCGGAAAATGTTTCAGAAATTTTACCCCGCAAAATTTTAAAATTTTAACGAAGCCGAATTTCCGCTCTCGTTTCATAAACGTTACATTTTGAAATTTCGCCGCTCGCGACGACCTAAATTTCACGCCGCTTCAAAACTCCTCAAACCCTCCGCTGTCGCGCGCGCAGATCAAATTTTAAAATTTCGCACGCGCCGCATTGCTTCTCAAATTTACACACCGCGAAATTTTAACCGATTTTCGCTCCGAAATTTATGCCGCATTAACCGCCGCGGATATATAATAGCGAATGTCATATTTCACAAAGGAGTAAGCATGGCTACAATCCAACCAAGCTATAAGCTTTTCATCGACGGCGAGTTTGTGGGTGCCGAAGGCGGCGCGAGCCTAGACGTTTTTAATCCCGCTACCGGCGAGAAAATTTCAAAGATCGCAGATGCTAGCAAGGCGGACGTCGATAGAGCGGTTGCCGCGGCTCGCAAGGCGTTTGAGAGCTTCCGTCGCACTAGCGTTTATGAGCGCAGCGCGCTGCTAAATAAGATCGCCGACGTCCTAGAGCAAAACGCCGAGTTCATCGCCACCGTAGAGACTATCGACAACGGCAAGCCGATCCGCGAGACGCGCGCGGTCGACGTAGCGTGGTCGATCGAGCATTTCCGCTATTTTGCTGGCGTGATCTTGGGCGAGGAGGGCAGCGCGAATATGCTAAAAGAGCGCTATCTATCCGTCGTTTTGCGCGAGCCGATCGGCGTAGTAGGACAGATCGTGCCGTGGAATTTCCCGTTTTTGATGGGCGCATGGAAGCTCGCTCCGTTACTTGCCGCGGGCGATACGTGCGTATTTAAGCCAAGCTCCGAAACCAGCCTTAGCATTTTGGAGTTTATCCGCCTAATCGCGCCGCTACTTCCAAAGGGCGTCATCAACGTCGTAACCGGCAAGGGAAGCAAGGCAGGCGAGTTCGTCCGCACTCACAAAGGGCTCGATAAGCTCGCGTTTACGGGCTCGACCGAGGTTGGCAGGGGCATCGCGCTAGCCGCAGCGCAAAAGATTATCCCTGCTACGCTTGAGCTTGGCGGCAAGAGCGCAAATATCATCTTTGACGATTGCGATTTCGACGTTGCGATCGACGGCGTGCAGCTGGGGATCCTTTTCAACCAAGGCCAAGTCTGCTGCGCGGGAAGTAGGATCTTCGTGCAGGAGGGTATCTACAATAAATTCGTGCCGGCGCTCGTGGAGAAATTTAAGCGCATCAAGGTGGGCGATCCGCTCGATCCGAACACCCAGATGGGATGCCAGATCAACAAAAAGCAAGCCGATAAAATTTTAGAGTACGTAAAAATCGGCGTAGAGGAGGGCGCTAAGATCGCCGTGGGCGGCAAGCGACATAGCGCAGGAGAGGCTTTCGTCGAGCCTACGCTACTCGTGGACGTACGCAACGATATGCGCGTGGCGCAGGAGGAGATCTTCGGTCCCGTGGGCGTCGTGATTAAATTTAAAGATCAAGACGAGCTCGTCCGCATGGCAAACGACAGCCTCTACGGACTAGGCGGCGCCGTATTTACGCGCGACATCGCAAAAGCGCTCACGGTCGCACGCCTGCTTGAGACGGGTCGTGTGTGGGTCAATACCTACAACCAGATCCACGCCGGCGCGCCATTTGGCGGCTACAAAGAATCGGGCATCGGTCGCGAGACGCACAAGATGATCCTGGATCACTACACCCAGACCAAAAACATCTACATCGACACGATCTCCAAACCGAGCGGCTTTTACGAGCAGTAAGGCTTAGCGCGGTATTTCGGGCTACGTTTCGGGCGGTTTGCGCCGCCCGAAATTTTATTCTGCTTGACTCGATTGAGTATTTAATTTTAAGATTAATATAGGCTCATCATTTGGCGGTAAATTTTTATTTGCCAACCTTATGCCTTTATAAACATTTATTGTGATTTTAACATTTGGTATGTCGGTAACTTTTGAAAAATTATTTAAGAGCAACTTTATATCATCATCTCTAGCGCCATAAATGTTTACTATGCTCTCATATCTATCGGTAATTTTTCCACAAGACCAAGAACCGCCTAGATGATTTAAATCTCTTATTCCTTCAAATATTATTTCTTCTGCTTTGTCGTTATACTGATTCCGACATTCCCTACCGTCGCAACCGAATAATATAAATGCGGCGACTATCAAAAAGAAACACTTTGTAAATTTCAGCATTTCATTTTCCTTAATTTGATTTTGTGCCTAATTTTACGGTTAATATATTCTTGCTAAATGGTGGCGGAGTTTTGCCGCCCCATTTCCAATATCTCTCATAAACCGATATAGTAATTTTGACATTTGGAATTTGTGCCGCTTCTGCTACATTCTTTAATAAAGTTTCTAAATCATCGTTGCTAGGTCCGTAAAAATTTATGAAGTATTCATGGTTGTCAATAGACCCGCACGTCCAATCTCTATTTTCCTTATCCTTTAAATTATCAGTTATAATAGAAAACGCCTTATTATTGTATTCGTTGCGGCATTCATTACCGTCGCAGCCGAATAGAACAATCGCAAAAAATATTGTAACAAGAAATTTCATGGCGAAATTAAAAAATCCGCCTGTTTTTATAGTTTGATAACTACGATAGCAACCCATTTTCGCTCCTCAGATAAAATCCATGTATTCGATATTTTTGTTACTCATTAAAATTTTTAATTTTTCAAAATCTTCTTTTGTTATGTAACTTAAAGGCAAAATAATCGAGCTTAGATTAAGTACGATATTTGCCAAATTAAATTTTAGTTTTAAGCAAAGTGTTTCGCCTCCCGGCAGATATGCAAATGTAGCAATATATTTAATCTCATCATATTTTAGAATCCTTTGCCAAAAGATATATCTTACTATCACTTTATCATCGTAGCACGCAATAAATTTAAAGCAATTCGGAATAACCGTCGTATAAAAAAGACCGATTAGCGTTATCCAGCCTACGATAGGCGCATAAGGCTTGTCAAGCATTATAAAAATAACGGCTATGCAAAATTGCAAAATTTTAACTATCGCATAAAAGGGTCCGTAAAAGTGCCTTGTCCTTTTTACGATTAGCAGCAGCTCGTCCGGTTTCGTATCGCTCATTTTATATCCTTGCTTGAATGTTGTATTACAGCTTTAAATTTAGCGCTAAATTCTATCTTTGCTACGCTTACGCAGCGTTTAAATTTAATCTCGCCACAGCTACGGCTAAATTTTAAAATTTCGAATCGCCGTTTAAAGAGCCGTCATCTGAGCGAGTGCGCGCAGGCGGCGTATGCAAGAAATAAACTCGCGCTGTTTTATCGTGGGCCTTCGTCCGCATCAAGTCATACCGAGCCGCGCCCAAGTCTCAAAACTCACGCGATTGCTAATTTTGCTATCGAGCCGCACCGAAGCCCGCACCCAAACTCGCGCGGCTTATGAACATCGCTCGGTAGAATTTTAAAATTTCATCTAGGCTAGCTCGCCACTCTGCGCAGACGCAGGCTCCGCTGCCGAGGAATTTAAACTTTGTTTTGCTATAATCGGGCTAAAATTGCGGAGGCCATCTATGAAAATTTTACCCTACGTCGCACTTAGCTTGTTTCTTGTCGCCTGCACGCAGGTTTCGCCGCCCGCCGAAAATACCCGTGCCGCAAGCGGCGCCGCCGTAAAGGATGCCGCCAATTCTACCGGTGCAGGCAATGCCGTCAAAAATTCCGCCCCGTCCAAGATTTCCGCGCCAAAAAACACAGCTTCTGCGAATGCTACCGCTAAAAATTCCACCGCGTCTTCTATGCGCGAAATTTGGAAATTGCTAGAAAATGCCGATCGGGCGCTGCTTGCCAAAGAGATCTCTCGCGCCGAAGAGCTTGCCGTGCGGGCACAGGAGCTTAGCGAGCTAAAGCGCATCGAAGTAGGGCGGATTTTTAGCAGATTTGTCCGTGCGCGGATCGCCCTACAGCGCGGCGATACCGACGCCGCAATCTCGCTGGCGACGGACGCGAGCTCCATGCGAAGCGGAGTAGCGGAGATATATGCTGATGCCGTAAATTACGAGAGCGCTTATACATTCGGGCGCATCTACGAGGCTCGCGGCGATCGTAAGGGCGCCGTGCGCGAATATGGGCGGGCGCTGTTTGTTTGGACTATGTTTTTGCAGAGCGATCCGGCGCGTGCGGAGGAAATTTTTGCCCGACTGCAAACGCTCACGCCCGATCCCTATGAGGCTGAAGGCAGAGCTAGCGGTGCTTGCGAGTATCTGCGCGCCAAGGCTAGCTCCGCTTTGAATGAGCCCGCACCCGAGCCCAAACGTCGCGCACTGAGGGATTTGGCCGTATGGGAAGCGCACTGCTTGCATCTGCGCCCGTTTATAGATGATGGATCGGACGAGCGCGCGCGTAGGGCTTCGCTCGCGCGGGATTATGCGCAGCTATACGCGGGGCTGGGCGAGCGTGCCGCCGCCCTGGAGCATCTGCTTGCCGCAGCGGAGCTTTCGGATGCGACGGATCCCGATACGGGCGAGCTTTATCTACAGATCGCGCGACAATTTTTGGCGATTTACAAAGAGGCGAGCGTGAGTAAAATTTCTACGAGCTATGCACAGAAAAATTTAGCCGCGGCGCAGGATTACGCGAACAGATCGGTAAAGCTCTACGAGGGCATGCGCGGCACCGCCTACGAGCACTCGGGCTACGACGGACACGAAATTTTAGGCGAGATCGCGATGATACGCGGCGATCCGTCTGCGGCGCTGAGACATTTCGCGGCGATGAGAGACGATGCGGCGGCACTTTTGGCATATCAGCAGCTGCCGGCTTACAAGCAGGCTCTGGCTCACGCGCTAGAGTTGCTCGCGCAGTGCTACGATGCGCTAAGGGATAGCAAGAGCAAGGAGGCGGTTCTGCGCGAGCTTAGGAAGCTAAAGAAGGGCTAGCGGGTTACCGGGCGGCGGAGTTTCGTGAAATTTCGTCGCTGCGCTGCGATGAAATTTGGCTCGGGCGTTACGCGGTTTTAGCGCTTAGGGCGCGGCAAAATTTTATGCCGTTTGAAGGCGGTGCGGGCTTGCGGCGGGTTAAGACCGCATAGCGGAGTTTGCGCTTTTGGAGCCCGATTTTGAAAGTAAAATTTATACCCGCGCCGTAGATTTAAAGCGGCATCCGCGCCTGCCGCGGCGATTTATCTTCGCAGCGCATTGTCTCTGTATCGCGGCCACTAAAAGCCGCAATTTTGCTAGCGTATGAAGCTTTGCGGGCGCTTTTGAGTGCGCTATGAACGCGGTTCGATGTCGCGCGCGAGTTATAGCTGGCTTTGGGGGCTGCTTGTGCGTCAGTCGGGCGCAATTTTGTCGCGGCTTCCGTCCGTACCGAGCCGCACCAAAGCCCCAAAACTCACACGATTTCTAATTTTGCTATCGAGCCGCATCGAACCCCAGCCAAACTCGCGCGGCGAAAATCTAAATTTACGCTATAATCTTGCAAAGCGGAACGTAAAACTCCTGCTGCGCGTGCGCGACGAAATTTAAACAAGAGCCCGCAAATTAGGGCTTCTTAGCTTTCACGCGGCTGCGGCGTAACGCTAAATTTAACGGAGGGCGTATGGATAAAGAACGGTATATTTTTGAGAAATTTAAATCGAAGTTTAACGGCGATGATTGCGCCGTAATCGGCGAGCGGGCGTATTGCAAGGATCTTTTTGTCGAGGGCGTGCACTTTCGCCGCGGCTGGCTGAGCCTGCGCGAAATCGGCGCAAAGGCGATGCTCGTAAACATCTCAGACATGATCGCGACGAATGCGCGCGCCAAATACGCCCTGCTGGGGCTTGCGCTGCCGCGCGAGATCGGCGCGCGCGAGATCGACGAGCTGTGCGCGGGCGTGAGCGAAACGGCGCGGGAGTGGGGCATACGGATCATCGGCGGCGACACGATCGGCTCGGATCGCATCGCGCTTAGCGTGAGCCTGATCGGCAAGTGCAAGCGCCCCGTGTTTCGCAGCGGCGCGCGCGTGGGTGATCTTATCGCGCATACGGGCGAGCTAGGTAGCGTCGGGCGCGATCTGGCGGTGCTTTTAAGAGATGAAATTTCGCCCGCTAGCTCGCAGACGCAAAACCGAAACGATAAAATTTCGTCGCTGCAAGGTCCAAGCACCGCGCCGCAGGGTCTAAACGCCGATACTTCGACGGCACAAAATCCTGGCGATGAGGTGCGAAGCCCGGACGATAAAATTTTACCTGCGGATGCTAAGTTACAGAGCATGGACGCTGAAACTTCGGCAATGCAAATTTTGGATCTTGAGCCACAAAGTCTGGACGATAAAATTTTGCCTGCGCGCGCCGAGCCGCAGAGCTTGGACGCTGAAACTTCGGCGCAAAATTCCGTGTCACGAAGCGGAGAGGATCACAAGAATTCTACGTCGCAAAGCCTCGCATGCGAAAATTCCGTGTCTCAAAGCCCCGCGTACGAAGGCTCCGTGTTTGATCTGCGCGAGGATCTGCGCGCAAAAATTTCAAAGAATTCGCGCTTCGTTAGGCCCGTTTTGCGCGATAAGTTTTTTTACAAGGCGGCGAAGTTCATCAGCGCGGCGATGGACATTAGCGATGGGCTCGCACAGGACTTGCCCCGCCTGCTGGAGGCTAGCGGCGTGGGTGCGCGCTGGATCGCCCGCCCTAGCGAGGCTGCGATGCAAAGCGGCGAGGAGTATGAGATTTTGTTCAGCTTCGCACCGAAATTTTTGCCCAAAATCTACGCGATTGCCGCTAAGGCGGGCGTCGCGATCAATATTATCGCCGAGGTTTGCCCGCGCACGCCGCAAAGCTCTATGGAATTTCGCGGCAGCTCGCACCACTTCGCTCCTTGAAATTTGCTGAGCTCACTTTAAATTTTACGGCGCGCGGCATGGAATTTGAAATTTCGCGGAGCCACTGAATTTTGTGGAGGGACAGAATTTCGTGAAGCCGAGGAATTTGGAATTTGAAATTTCGCCCCTTCACGTAGCCTACACGCAAGCTCGCTATCATACCGCTACAAAATTTACAAAGGAGCCGTATGAGGGAGATCGTAAAAAAATTTGTCGCAGGCGACGCGGATATTGTATTCGCTAGACTTTCCGTTATCATCGTGCTTGCCGTGATGGGCAACTACAAGTGGTTTGAGTTTGAGGTAGAGGCTTTAAAGCCGCTCTTTTCGCAGACGTGGCTTTCGTTTTTGCCGTCAGCGCTCGGGGACGCCGGCGCGAGCTATTTTTTGGGCGTGGTGGAGACCGTGGGCTATCTCTCGCTCATCGCGGGCTTTTTCAAGCCGAAGGCAGGCATCGTGGGCGATCTCATCGTGATCGTCATGGCGCTGAGCACGCTCAGCCTACTGCCGCAGCTGGGCAAGATCGACGGCTTTATCTTTAAAGACCTTTTCTTGCTAGGCCTTGGCTTGGTGCTGCTAAAATACGACCTGGCGCGCCTTTGTCGCGGAGAAAAAAGCTGCGATTGAGCCATCAAAACATATTGGCGTCGGTTCCGACGCAACACTAAATGATCGCGCACGGCGAGTTTGAGGCGTTTAATTTGAAGCCTGCTTTGCTAGCCGGTTGGCGCTTGAGCCTGCTTGCATAGCACCCTTTAAAATACGGCCGCGCGCTAAAATTTTATGACGTGCGGTTGAAATTTATCGAGCTGCGGTAATTAAATTTTGCCAACGCTCAAACTCAAAATTATAAAATTTAAATCGACCTATCAGATTGTGCCACAAATTGAGTCGCGTTAAATTTGACAACGGAAGCTTAATCCTAAGCTCAAAGCATTAGATTTAGATCCGGCTGAATTCGCATTTGATTAAGCGAAACGAAAAGCGCAAAGTTATATCATTCCTTAGAAATTCTGCAATTTTTTCGAAAGGATGAGATATGAAGCACTTTTCACTCTCAAAGGCCGTTTTTATGGCGGCGAGTCTGGCCCTGCTCGGGCTAACGGCTGCGAATGCGCAGGAGAAATTTTCCCCCGTCATCGTCATTCACGGCGGCACCAGCGGGCTTGATCTAACCAAGGAGGAATTTAAAATCCGCGAGGAGCCGATGAAAAAGGCGCTTTTGGCTGGTCAAGCCGTCCTTGAAAAAGGCGGTAGCGCGATGGATGCGGTAACTGCGGCGATAATGGTGCTTGAGGACGATCCGAATTTCAACGCGGGCAAGGGCGCGGTATTTACCGCCGACGGATTTAACGAGCTTGATGCCTCGATCATGGACGGCTCGACCAAAAAAGCAGGCGCGGTCGCTATGGCGCGGCATATCAAAAACCCTATCCTAGGCGCCAGGCTCGTGATGGATAAGACGTGGCATACGCTAGTCGCAGGCGAGGGAGCCGACAAGCTCGCTAAAGAAAACGGCCTAGAGATGGTCGATCAGAAGTATTTTTTCACGCAGTTTAGATACGACGCGCTGCAAAAAGCTAAAGAAAAACAAAAGCTGCTACTTGATAGCGAAAAGGCGAAAAAGACGTCGCTAAATTTACACGAGCGCCCGTATCTCGGCACCGTGGGCGCGATCGCGCTGGATAAAAACGGCAACCTAGCTGCAGCGACCAGCACCGGCGGCATGACCAATAAAATGACCGGCCGCATCGGCGATAGCCCGATAATCGGCTCGGGAACCTACGCCGACAACGACTCGGTGGCGGTTTCTTGCACCGGCACGGGCGACATCTACATGCGCGTAAACGCCGCGCACGAGGTCTCAGCTCTATATAAATACAAAACCTCCGACGTGCAAAAGGCCGCCGAAGAAGCGGTAAAAGAGGTCAAAGCTCTAGGCGGTAGCGGCGGCATCATCTCGATCGACAAGCACGGACACACGGGCTTTGCATGGACGAAAGACAAGCTCGGCATGTATCACGGCGAAGCAAGACTCGGAGCCAAACCGATCGTTTACTGGCCGCTTGGCGAAAAATAAGCGTAAATTTAGCCCCTTTGCGGGGCTAAATTTAAATCAAATAGCGAGGATAAATACGCTTTTTTCGCATGTCTATTAAATTTGGCGCCTTCGTCGATCAAGCGCTTCGGCAAGGCTAAATTCGATTAAATTTTACCAAAATCCATATTTCTTGATACCAAAGCGCTCAAATTTCAGGTAGAATATCGCCACATAAAATCAAGGCGGTAAAATGAGAAAATTTATAGTCGTTCGCGGACACGCGGGCTCGGGTAAAACGACTTTCGCAAAAGAGAAAATTAAAGAATTTAAAAACGAATATCCGCAGGCGCAAATTTATCATCTGGAAAACGATATGTTTCTAACCGATGAGGCGGGGGTTTATACTTGGTCGCCGAAGCTTTTGGAAGACGCGAAGCGCAAGGTCGCCCGCGAGATAAAGCAGGCGTATAAATTTGCCCTGGAAAACAAAGCTAAAGACGTTCTTATCGTGCTTAGCAACGTGAGTGCGCGCACCAAAGAGCTGCTAAGCCTAAAAGAGCAAGCCGCCCAGAATGGATTTATTTTCGAGTGCTTTAGAATGCAAAATTTCTTCGCCTCCGAGCACGGCGTCGATGAAAATACGGTAATAGCGATGTTTATCAAGGTCGCAAACAACAAAATAGAGGGCGAAATTTTGATCCCGCCCGTTAATCCTATGAGCGAAAGCGTAGCGCAAAAGATTAAAGACGCGGCGGCTCTAAACAGGCGCGATCTGCCCTTTGATGCGGCGCAAAACACCTACCTAACGAAAAAATATATCGCCGCTACGCAGGATAAAAGGCTCTGGAGTGCGCGTCAAAGCGAGCTTTACCCAGAGCTTCGCACCTACAAATACTCAAAACGCGTCTTTTTCAAAGCCGATTGGGATAAGGCGCTACTTGAGATGCGCGGGCTCATAATGGACGATGATCTAAATATCATCGTGCGCCCGTTTAAAAAGGTCTATAACTATTCGGAATTTACCTCGCACAAAAGCCTTTATCCTATCGACATCACGGACGATACGCCCGTGCTTGCCGTGCGAAAGGTAAACGGCTTTTTGGGGTGTTGCACCTACGTAGATATCGGCGAAAGCGGCGCGAGCTTTAACCGCCGCGTCATCTACTCCACGACGGGATCGACCGATAGTAGATTTGCACAGATGGCGCGCGAGCACTGCTGCAAATTTGAAGAGATTTTCAAACGCTATCCAAATAAAACTTTTTTATTTGAGATCACCGACGAGAGCGACCCGCACATCGTAGAAGAGGAGCTTGGAGAAACTTTTATCGGACTTATCGACGTTAAAACCGGCGCGCAAGAGAGCGAATTTGAGCTGGATAAGATCGCCGCAAGCACTGCCGGAGTGCTAAAAAGACCTTTTTATAAAGAGGGCGAGCAGTATCTAAAAACGAGCTTTGCGGAGCTTAAAAATATAGTCAAAGAGGCGAAATTCGAGGGCTTTATGGTATATATCCCGAGCCAGAATGACTTTTGCTTTAAGATGAAAACGCCTTATTATCTCGTGAATAAATTTTTCGCTCGCAGTAAAAACGAAGCGCTTTCCGGCAAACTGGATAAAACCAAGCTTGATGAGGAATTTCACCCATTAGTCGATCACATCAAAGCAAACGAGCGTGAATTTAGATCCCTTGACGAGCAGGGCAAGCTAGGCTTTATAAAAGAATTTTTAGAAAAAGTTTAACGTTTACCGTGCGAATATTTGGCACCGCGTAAATTTACGTAAAGCTCAAATTTGATGCGGCGATTAAAATTTAAAGGAAAATGATGATATTTTTTACCTCCGATTTGCATTTTTATCACGGCAATATTATGAAATACTGCCCTAAATTTAGGGCTTTTAACGACGTAAGCGAGATGAACGAAAAGCTAATAGAGCTCTGGAATGCCGTAGTGGGGCCCGAGGATACGGTTTATGATCTGGGCGATTTTGCGTTTTGTAATAAATTAAAAGATCTAAAAAGCGTCGCGCGTAGGCTAAACGGCTCGCATGTGCTGATTTTAGGCAACCACGATACGCTCATTAGCCAAAACAAAGAAGCGCTGCTGCGCGAGCTAAAAGAGGACGGAAATCCCATCTTTAGCGATATCCTGCACTACAAGGAGCTAAATTTTGACGGCGGCGCGGGCGTGATGAAGGACGGCAAAACGGGTATGAGCATCTGTATGTTTCACTATCCCGTAGAGGAGCACAACCGCGCCCAGAAAGGTTCTTTTATGCTTCACGGACACTTGCACGACCGCGCTTCCAGCCTAGAAGGTCGCATACTAAACGTAGGCTTTGACTCGCACGGCAAAATTTTAAGCTTAGACGAGATCGTGCAAATTTTAGGGCAAAAGGAGATTGCGGCAAGATACTCGTGATCCGGGCTAAACACGGACAGCCGCAGCATTAATTTAAGCGCAGCCTGCCGCAATATCTTACAAAAGCACCCGCATAGTACCGGGATAGACAAAGCGCTCGGCGACATCATCTCGATCGATAAGCGCTGACGCACGGGCTTTACGTGGACGAAAGATAAGCTCGGTATGTATCACGGCGAAGCAAGGCTCGGAGACAAACCGATCGTTTACTGGCCGCTTGGCGAGAAATGGCAAAAATTTAAGCAGGCAGCGGATAGTGCGAAGGTCGTAAGAGCGCCCAGCTAGAAATGATCAAATTTAGCCTCTTTTGTCTCGTTTGCTCTTTGACCCCGCGTAAATTTTAAAATTTGCCGCACGTTTTAAAAGGATCGGCGTGCGTTTAAAGGGCGGCTATGCGCTTAAAATAGCTGCGCCGCCAGTTTTAATAAAGCTTCGCTTCGCCAGAGTAGAGCTTGTCTAAATTTTAAATTTACCCGCGCGTAGTCCATGCCAACGCGCTGAATGGCAAGAATGGGAGACGGAATAGCTTCCGTTTGAATATCAAAACCCAAAACGACGCCGCCTTTTGTGCGGGCTATGAATACGGCATGTATGAGATAGCAGAGCAAGGTGGGATCCAATCGGCAAGGCGCGAAATTTTCGCGAAATTTTGCCGATTATCGCGCGCGATTTTATCTAAGCTACTGCAAATTTTATCCCTAGCTGCCGCGATCTTGTCCGCGTCCAAATAAAATTTCACGAAATTCCGTAGAATTTTCGCTATGTATTCTGCAAACCGGCGGGCGAAATTTTGCGGACGCGACCGAATTACATGCGCAAATTCCGCCGTCAAATTATAATCTGGCGCAAATTTTACGGACTGAATCGCTAGCTAAATTTAAACTCACGCGGTTAAGCCCAGCAAGCCCGCTTGCTAAAATTTCGTTCGCGCAGAATTTCATTTGTGAAAAGTTAAAATTCCAGCCGAAACTCCGTCTCTCCCGGCTCGCTTTTGCACGAAATTTTAAGCCCGAGCTCGTCGCAGTATTTTTTCACGATAAAAAGCCCGATGCCAAAGCCGCCGTTGCGCTGATCAAAGCGGGTGTAAAGCTCGAAAATATGCGGCAAATTTTGCCGTGCGATGCCCGCGCCGCCGTTTTTGATGCGAAGCGAGCGCTCGCGCAGGCTCACCTCGACGCAGCCGAGCTCATTACAATATTTTATCGCGTTGCCAAGCAGATTATCGATGATCTTTCGCAGCTTAAACTCATCCGCGCAAAAGGCTACCGGACGCAGATCGGCGCGTAGGTTTATGCACTTTTGCTCCGCAGAGACGCCGAAATACTCTATGCGGCTTTGCAGCAGCTCGCCTAAATTTACCTCCCGCCCGCTGCCGCTTTTGTTTAAGCTTAGCGCGGTTAGATCCTCAAATAGCGCGTTTATCGTATTTGCGCCCGCCTTGATATTGCCCAGATATTTTTTCGCATCGGTATCGAAAAGCTCGATACTCATCAAAATCACGCTAAGCGGGGTTTTTATCTCGTGCGTCGTGTCGCGGATGAAGCCGTTTAAAAACTCAATCTTTTCGTAAAGCGGGCGCAGCGAAAGGCGGATGATAAAATATGCGATCAGCAAAATAAGCGCCAAAACAAGCGCGCTCGCAGCTAAAATTTTAAGCTTCAGCGCCGCTAGCTTGCTCTCAAGCGCCTCAGTTTTGATCGCTACATAGTACTCCGTGCCGTCCTTGGCGGTGAGATTAAACTGCTCGATCCTGCTGGCTCCCTCCATATACACGCGCGGCGCGTCGTCCCTCGGCTCGAAATCCCGCGCGATCTCATCGCTGCTATTCAGATCCGCAGCGTATGCCTGCATGGCGTCGAAATCGCCCTCGTTTAGGCGCCCGCCGCGCGCGAGCTTGGCCTCTAAGCCGTGTTTGAAATCTCTGATCGCAAAGGCATCGCGATCCGCGATAAAAAACTTCTCCCGCTCGTAAAATACGCTGCTTACCAGCGCCAAAAACAGGACACTAGTAAGCGTGTAGAGCAAAAAAATCGGTAGAATTTGACGCATTTTGGACACGGCGCGCTCCTAGAGATATTTATAGCCGAGCTTGGAAGCGTTTATGATGCGATCCTTGCCCAAAATTTTTCGCAGCTCCGCAATATAAACGCGCAGGCTAAGCTCGCTCGGGCTCTCGTCGTAGTCCCACAGCGCGGCGAAAATTTCATCTTTGCTAAGGAATTTATCGCGGTTTTTCAGAAGCAGAGCAAGAAGCCGCGCCTGCTTCTGCGGCATCGGCACGGCTCTTCCGTCGCAATAGAGCACGCGCTGAGCCATATCGAAGCTAAAACCTCCGCCGATATTTTCGCACAGGGCGGCGTTGTGGGCGAAGGTGCGCTTTAGTAGATTATCCGCGCGCAGAGCCAGCTCTTTTAACTCGAAAGGCTTTTTGAGGTAGTCGTCGCAGCCGCTTCCAAAGCCGCTTTCGACGTCTTGCAGAGTATTTAGCGACATCGTGAAAATGCACGGTGCTCCGCGCCCGGCCTCGCGCAGCTCGCGAAGCAGCGCAAAGCCGTTGCCGCCGATGATTTTGACGTCGAAGATCCACAGATCGAAGCTCTTTTCGTATGCTAATGAAAGCGCCTCGTCGTAGCTTTTGCTGCCGCTGACCTCGTGACCCGCGCCGCGCATGTAGGTGCACATCATATCTAGCAGCATCCCCTCGTCCTCGACGATCAAAACTCTTGCCATAGCCTGCCTCCTTGCGTAGAATTTTTGAAATTATACCCTGTGAAATTCCACGTAAAATTTAATTGCGAAATTTTGTGGCAAATTTTATCGTGGCGAAAACGGCGCGTCTTGGCTCAAAAGTATGCTTACTAAATTTAGGCTTATAAGATTGCTCGCCTAGTATTGTTGTTCGCGAGGCACGCCGAGCAGCGCAAGAAACTAAAATTTTACGATATAAAATTTTCGCGCCGCAGAATTTTAAAATTTACAGGCAAAACACTGGGCTTTAAAATTCCGCCGCTACGAAATTCTAAAATTTTAAAATTCCTGCGCCGTATTTCGATAAAACAAAATTCCGCACAAGTGCTGCGCGGAACTACGTAGCTTGCGCGCGGGCGGCTATTGCTGCATCATAGGATACGGAGCGGCGCCCGCGTTTTGATTGCACGGCATCTCGCCTCTTGGCGGCATTGCCGGACCCGCGCCGTCGCCCATCCCTTTATGCGGCATATGGCCGCACTCGCCGGAAGCAGCCTGCGATCTGTGCGGACCGAACCCGCGAGCGGGCCTTTTAAATTTGCCGAAATTGCCGCGGTCTTTAAGCTCGATATCCAGCCTATCCGCCTGCTCGACGCTTAGCTTGCCTGCCTGGACGTTATAGTTTTTTCTAAACTCGTCTAGGAATTTCTCGCGATCCTCGACGCTCATAGCGTCCAGTTTCTTTTTAAACTCCGTCTTAAATCCGCGCTTGAGATCCCTTGCCTGCGCTCTTAGCTCGCCCGCGCGCTTGTCGATCTCAAACGCAGCTTCGCTTAAGCTCTTGGCGTCCGCGCCGGCGATCGAGGCATTGATCTGCTCGGGGGTGCTCGAGCTAAAATCTGCGGCGAACAGCACGCCCGCGACTAAAACGCTTGCTAAAACAATCTTTTTCATTCTCTCTCCTTTGTGAAAGTTAGCGTGATTGTAGGAAAAAGTCGTGAAGAAAAAGTTAAATGAAGCTCACGCCGCCAAAATAGCTCGGAGCCGTAAATTTAGAGTCTTGATTTAAATTTGGAAAATTTTACGCCACTGCGGCAAAAACAGGGCGTAATGAGCGCAAACGGAGTTAAATTTTAAAATTTAAGCGGGAGGGGGGCGCAGCGCGTAAATTTAGCATAAAATTTCGCGCTGCATAGGTTGTATCAAAAGCCCGCCATGCGTAAATTTAACGGCAGAGCGGGCGCATCTCAGCGCTGCGGACGGCGAAATTTAATCGCATAAATTTAACCGCAGGGCTGCTAAATTTAGAGATTGCGGATGATTAATTTCATCCGCAACGAAGTTTATTTTATAACGCCGCAGACCATTCTAGCGCCGCCACCGCCAAGAGGCTTTGGATGGTCGCTGTGGTTATCGCCGCCTACGTGAACCATTAGCGAGTGACCCTTTAGCTCATCTAGGCTCTTGATCTTCGGAGCTAACACCGGATAGACCGCATTGCCCTCTGCATCAACGAAAAGCGCAGGCAGATCGCCCTTGTGGCCGCTATCGTCCCAAGCAAACGAGTGCTTTTTGGTATCGCTCGGATCCCAGTGGCCGCCAGCTTTCATGCCTAAGCCCTTCTCGGTCGCGCCGCAGTCGGCGTTTTGATGCACGTGAAAGCCGTGCACGCCGCTAGTAAGACCCTTTAAATTCGGGAAAAACGCCACGCCGTAGTTCGTCTCGACCGCTACGACCTCGCCGACGGTTACGTTGCCCTTCTCGCCTAGTTGCTCCATCGCAATGACGAGGTGCTTGCCGGTCTTAGGGTCGAAATTTTGCATATCGCCGTGCTCGTGAGCGATTAAGGCGCTTGCGACTAAAATTGATGAAATTAGAAATTTCTTCATGATAAATCCTTTAAAATAAAATGCGTTTGCAATTCTATCAAAAAAATACTTAAAAAATAATTTTTTTCAATTAGAGAAATTTCGCTTTTTATCCAAAAGATTTATCGCATAAAATAAAATCAAGCTGAAAATCACGAGCAAAAGGCTTAAAATCAGCGCCCGCTCGTTTTCTCCGTCATACACGGCATTGTAGATCGCAAGGCCTAACGTGTCGGTTTTACCCACGATATTTCCGCCCAGCATCAGCGTGATGCCCACTTCGCCAAGCCCGCGCGAAAGCGCTAAAATAAGCGCGGAGCCGAGCGTTTTAAGCGAGCTGGGAAGGATTACGAAGAGGAAAATTTGAGCTCTGTTTTTGCCTAAAATTTGCGCGGCTTCGATTAGGCTCTTCGGAAAGAGCTCAAAGCTCGCGCATACGGGCTTTACAAACAGCGGTAGCCCGACCAAAAATGCGGCGATTACCAATGAAGAAAAGTTAAAAACGATGTCTAAATTTAACGCAGAGCCGATAAATCCGCTCTTTCCAAAGATGTAAAGAAGTAGAAATCCCGTCGCGATCGGCGGGAAGATTAGCGGAAAAATCACTAAAATTTCGACGATTTTTTTAAATTTAGCTTGGCTAAAAGCTAAAAAATATGAAATTGCTAGCCCTATTGAAATAAGCAGCAAAAAGCTGCAAAATAGGGCCTTGGCGCTTAGTATCAGAGGATGCGTGATCCAAGCGATATCGCTCATTTAAGACCGAATTTTGAAAAAATCTCTTTTGAGCGATCCGATTTAAACTCCTCCATCACCTTTTCGCAAAGCGCCTGCTCGCCGCACGCGCTAAGCATTGCTATGCCGATAAATGCTGGGCTGTAGAGGCTCTCGTCGATGTAGATGATCGAGCCGAACTCATCTTTTTTGGCGACCGCTTCGGTGCTGTTGATAAAGCCTGCTTGCACCTCGTCGTTGATGACGTATGAGACCACCTGCGGCACGCCCGCGACGGCTAAAATTTTATCTTTTACCGCATCCATCTTGGCGTTTTGTAAAAACTCGTTCGTTCTGATACCGTAAATCGCCTTTTTAGGATCGGGCATTGCGATCTTATCGAATTTTGCGATCTCTGAGACATCGTTTATTTTGATATTTTTCGGCGTTACTAAAACGAGCGTGCCGCGCCCGACGCGTTCAAATTTAGTGATATTTAGATCGCTTTTTTTCAAAAACGCCTCGTCGCCCACGATGAATGAAATTTTATTCTTGCGCGATTGAATGACGAGCTGGCCGAGGTTGGCAAACGATCCCGCCACGTCCATGCCCTCTTTTTTCAAATTTTCGATCACGGCCGAGACGGGCTTTTTGTATCCGCCGCCGGCCGCGATGATCAGCTGATCCGCGCAAAACGAGACGCTTGCCGCAAGCGCTAAAATAAAAGCAATTTTTTTCATGAAAATCCTTTTTTGAAATTTTAAGAATTCTACAAAATATACTCTTATTTATTAATAAATCGCGTTTTTATGCCCTTTTTTAGACTTTTGTGCCTTAAAATTTAAAATTTAATATTTAGATAAATTCTATCTTTCCGCCTAGATCGCACACGCCCTGATTCCAAACCGCCGAGCTTACGAGCACGTCCGCGCCGGTAGCTGCAAACTCGGCGCAGTTATTTTTATTTATGCCTCCTGCAGCGCAAATTTTAATCTGCGACGCCGTCTCATCTCGCTTCAAAACGCAGGCTCTAAGCTCGCTCGGGTTCATCTTATCGCACATTATCGCATCAGGCGCGTATTTTAAGAGCTCACTAAATTCGCCCTCGCTCGCCACTTCGATCATGATCTTTCGCTCAGGCGCGCGCTCTTTAAATTTAGCGATCTGCGCGCAAAACTCGCCAAAGCTCGCAAACGCGCGGATATGGTTTGAAAAAAATAGGACGCTGTCGTGCAGCCCCAGGCGGTGCATCGTTCCGCCGCCCGCTATCAGCGCATTTACGCAAAGCTCCTTCGCAAAAGGAAAGCTCTTGCGCGTCGCACCCAGCACGCAGCGCGGATTAGCCTCTCGCATCAGCGCAACCATCTCGTGCGCGTAGGTAGAAATTTTGCATGAGTACTCAAACACGATCTGAACGATCTTCCAAGCTTTATGCAAGCTCTCAAAGCTTCCTCGCGCGCTAAAAATTTCATCTCCCGCGCAAAATGCACTTCCCTCACGCGCTAGATGCTGCGTCTTGCAACCAAAGCGCGCCGCTACCTCGCGCGCAATCTGCCCGCCGCTAAAGATCAGATCCTGCCTCGTTACGATCGAAAGCCGCGCGGGTGCGTTTAGATCCACGAAGTCCTGTAAAAGCTCGGTCGTAAGATCCAAAAACGCACCGTCGCTTGCGATAAGATCGTCGATTTTACTCTGCGAAATAAACATATCTAGCCTACGAAGTGAATTTTAGCGGGCTCAAAGCGCGAGTGCGCCTTTGTAACGCGAGACGGAAAGCCCAAAGGCATAATGCAAAACGCCTCCAAATGCCCAGGCAGATCCAAAATTTCTCTTACGCGCTCCATCGCGTAAATATCGGGTGCTACGCCCAGCCACGTGGTGCCAAGCCCCAAATGATGCGCTGCCAGCCAGAGATTTTCTGCCGCACAAGCGCAGTCGTAGCGAGCGTAGGGCTGGAATTTTAAGCCACTTTTGCGCGTGCAGACCACGATCGCAAGCGGCGCATCCTTCGTGCAGCCGCCATAGGTGCCTACGCTGCTAAGTAGTGCAAGTGCGGTGCGATCGCGCACTACGTAAAATTCCCATGAGCGCTGGTTGCCCGCGCTAGGGGCTTGCATCGCGGCTTTTAGCACGAGCTCGATCTGATCGTCGCTCGGCATTTTTTCGGTAAAATTCCGCACGCTCGTGCGTGTAAAAATTTCATTCATCGCTGCTCCTTTAAATTAAATTTCTAAATTCCGCTTTTTGCGAGCGGTAAAAAATGGAATTTAGAAGTAGGCTTGCCGCTGCGTTTGCTTGAGCTCTGCTTACACTTTACGCTTATTTAGGCGCTACGCGACGGCTGATGCGCGCAGATTTGGTTTATTTGCCCGGATGCGCCTCTTTTTGCATCAAAAAGCGCGCGAAACTGCGATAAAATTTTACCGCGCTGCTATGAAAATCCGTCGTAAAGAACATCCGCTCAAACTTAGCTTGCTTAAATTTCACTCACGAGCAAGCTTACGACCCACCTATTTAAATTTTTAATCCTAGGCCGCTATCTGGCACTCGCTAAAATAACCCGCCGTATACATCGGCATGCGCGTGTAGCTCGCATGATCTTTAAATTTTATCTCGTGCCGAGTCTGCGCCGATCTTTGCGGATAAAATTTTATCCTTCGTTGAAAATTAAATTTCACCTTCGTGCCGAGTAAATTTTATCTTCGTCGTCTGGTAAAATTTCGCTTTAGCCGCTTTTAAATTTCAACCGCACGTGCACTGCGAAATACCGGCCGGCCGTACCGCATGCAAAGCGCGCTCGGACCAAAAGCTCAAAATATATAAAATTTAACCGCAAAACCCGACCAGACGGAGCCGCACGCCGAAGCGCTATAAAATTTAACCGCCTAAGCCTGCTTGCTTATCAGCCTGCGCACGACGTAGCTTGCGATGAAAAGCCCGAAGCTCGCGGTCACGCCCATGAAGCTACCCATCGATTTGACGCGCGGCGGCTCGCTCGAGCAGACGACGTCAAAATCGCCCGCAAAGCCGTGCTTTCGCAGCTCATATCTGATCTTGCGCGCGAGTGGATCGCCCTGCGTCTGCCAGATTGAGCGGATTTCGATTTTAGCGGGATCAAGCCTCTTTGCGCCGCCCATCGAGCTTATGAAGCCCGCGCCAGCCTCGCTGCAGCGCAGCGCAAGCGCGATCTTAGCGCTCACGTCATCGATCGCGTCGATTACGAAATCAAATTTTGCTAGATCAAATTCCGACAAAAATTCCTCATCGATCCTAGCGGCGATCGGCGTCACGCCTTTAAATTTGCGCGCGAAAACCTCGCATTTTAGCTCGCCTACGTGCTCGCTTCCGAACTGGCGGTTTTGGTTGGTGATCTCGAAGCGATCGCAATCGATCACGCTTAGATTTACCGCGCCGCTGCGGTACAGCGCCTCTATCGCCGCTCCGCCCACGCCGCCGCAGCCGCAGATTAAAATTTTAGCGCTTTGAAGCCTTGCAAAATCCTCGCCGAAAAGCAGGCGCGAGCGCGAAAAACGGTCTACTACGACCTCACTCATCGTTTTTCATCCACCTTTCTAGCGTGCTCATCTGCTCGTGCGCGGTTAAATTTAGCTTAATCGGACTTAGCGTCGCCCGCCCATCAAAAAGCGCCGAAATATCGCTGTTTTCGTTCCTACTCGCATCAAAGTCGAATGTGGATTTACCGAGCCAATAATACTCGATTCCGCGCGGATTGCGGTTTAGCTGCGCGTCGGTATCGTAGAGTTTCTCGCCGCACGGAGCGACCGTTAGCCCCTTAAAATCTTGCTTTGAGACGGCAGGGACATTTAAATTTAAAAACTGCTTCGGCGGCAGAGGAAAGCCTTTTTTAAAGATTTTCTCGACCAGTTCCACCGCGAGCTCGCACGCGAGATCAAATCCGTATCGCTGCAGCGAATCCGTGACGTAAAACTGGCTCACCGCAAGCGCAGGAATACCTTGCAAGACCCCCTCCATCGCGCCTCCGCACGTGCCCGAATAGGTCACGTCCTCCGCGACGTTGGCGCCGTGATTTATGCCGCTTATCACAAGATCGGGCTTGCGGTTATACAGCGCGTGGAGCGCCAAATACACGCAGTCTGCGGGCGTAGCGTCATCGAGTTTGAAAAATCCGTCGTCAAGCTTGATAAATCTAAGCGGACGCGTGAGCGTGAGCGAGTGCGAGCAGGCCGATTTATCGGAGCTTGGCGCTACGATGGTGACGTTTGCGACCCCTCTTAGCGCGCTTGCGAGTTCCAAAAGCCCGCGCGCTTCGAATCCGTCGTCGTTAGTGATTAAAATTTCTTTCATATTCTCTCTTTAGCTAAAATTTCATGACAGACCTATCGGAGCGGAATTCCGTCTGTAAAATTTTAGCGCTTAATTCTTTAACTATGCAAAAATTGCTATTTAGCTTGCGCGGCGTAAAATTTCATCGTGCCAAATTTTTTCGCAAAAATTCCATCACGAAACTTAGATCACAAAATTCATAGAAAAATTCCGTCTTTTTGCTACAAATTTTATAGCCTGCTATGCAATTTCATCGCCTAAATTTAGTTTTCGAAATTCCTTAAATTTTGCGACCGCACTCCGCAACTCGCCGCAAAATCTCGCCTTTTAAATTTTCGCGCCGATGCAAATCCGCGGCATAAAATTACGCTAGACTTATCTATAACCCTGCTTTGCGGCATATCTCCTCGCTTACCTGCGAATCAAGTAGGTGCGAGCTTGGATAATCGTAGAAAAATCGGTGCACTTCGCGCACTCCGCTTCGCAATAAAGCTCGCGTACTAGGTGCGTTGCAGTCATTTTCGGTAATATCCTTGGTTAGTAATTTGAGATATTTTTGCCGATCGGAGTTTTTCAGGCTCGCCCAGCCAGGGCTTAGCGAGTAGGCATAGATCAGATCGCTTCCTTGTGCACTAATTTCTTCGAGGAAGGCAAACTGCGCGACCTTAACGTGGGGCTTTTCACCGCCTACGTCCGCTGCGATCTCGCTAGCTGCGGCTTTAGCGACGAGTGCGGGCGAGCCTAGCTTACTAAGCGCCTCAAAACGCGCCGTTACTGCGGGATCCTCGGTGACTTGACGCTTTTGGTATTTAGCCGCACTGCAACCGCCTAGCAACATCACGAACGCGCCGCATAGCGCTAAAATTTTAAAATTTCTCATCTTAAATCCTTTGTCGGCTTAATTTTAGCACATTTTGCTATAATTGACAAAAATTCAAAAGGCTAAATTTGAAATACCTAATCTCCTGCTTAGAGCCCTCGGCGAATCTGCATTTTAAAGAGGTTCTTGAGCGTCTTAAAAAGCTCGATCCCGCTTGCGAGATTTGCGGAATTTTCGATGAAAAACTTGGCTCGCCGATATACAAAAGCAGCGAGTTTTCGGCGATGGGCTTTATAGAAATTCTGCCGCTAATTTTAAAAGCCAAGCGCGCGATAGCGCAGATGACGCGGCTTGCGGCGGAGTCCGATCGCGTGCTTTTGATTGACTCACCCGCGTTTAATCTGCCGCTTGCTCGCGCGATCAAAGAAAGCGGCGCGCGCGCGGAAATTTCATATTATATCCTGCCGCAGGTTTGGGCGTGGAAGCCGCACAGAGCGGAGAAGCTGAAGGCGTTTTGCGACAATCTGCTCTCCATCTGGCCTTTTGAGGCGAAATTTTTCAGCGCGGACTACGAGGTAGATAAAGGCGCTACTCCGCGAAAAGCGAAGAGCAAAGACGCTGCACTACAAGAAGCAAAAGATAAAGATGCCGCGCGCCCGAGCGAGCAAAGCGCTAAAACCGCAAAATACTCTTTCGTGGGACATCCGCTGCTTGATGAGATAAAATTCCAAAAATCAAGCTACGAAAAACAGGGCAAGATCGCCTTTATGCCGGGCTCGCGCAGGGCTGAAATTTCAAGACTGATGCCGATTTTTAGAGCCCTTGTGCCTAAATTTGAAAATAGCGAGCGAGTCTTAATAATCCCGCCGCATCTGATGGATCAAAGAGATGAAATTTACGGGCCTCTGGACGGATTTAGCATCGCAAACGATACTCCCGCCACGCTTAAGGATTGCGATTTTGCCTTCATCTGCTCGGGTACGGCGACGCTTGAGGCGGCGCTCATCGGCACTCCGTTTGTGCTGTGCTACAAAGCAAAGGCATTTGACGTTTGGCTCGCGCGAAAGCTCGTAAAGCTAAAGCACGTGGGGCTTGCGAATATTATTTTTGATTTTTTAGGCGAGGAGCCTCTACATGAGGAGCTTTTGCAAGGCGAAGTAAGCGCGCAAAACCTACTTTCTGCATACGAGCGCTGCGACGCCGCTAAATTTAAACTTGCGAGCAAGAAGCTGCGAGATTATCTAAAGTTCGGCTCCAGCGAAAACGTGGCAAAAATTTTAACGCAGCCTGCGAGCTAAAATTTTAAGGCTAAAGCTTATATAATTTGATAAAAAGAAAGGAAGATTATGACGACAGAACCAATGACGCTTTACGGATATGAAAAGATCACCTCCGAGCTCAAAGAGCTTCAGGGCGTGAAGCTGCCTCACATTGTGCAGCAGATCGACATCGCACGCGGACACGGCGATCTGAAAGAAAACGCCGAGTACCACGCGGCGCGCGAAGAGCAGGCGTTTCTGCTATCGCGCATCGCCGAACTTAGCGACATCGTCTCTCGCTCAAAGATCATCGACCCCTCGACCTACGAGCACGACCGCGTAAAATTCGGCTCCACCGTTACCTTTATGGACGTGGAGACCGAGCGGGAGGAGGTTTACACGATCGTAGGCCTTAGCGAGGCAGATATCTCGCGTAAGCTCATCAATATTAACACGCCGCTTGCACGCCAGCTTTTAGGCAAAGCAGAGGGCGATGAGGTTGTGCTTCAGCTACCATCAGGCACGCGCGACGTGGAAATTCTAAGCGTCGAATACAAGCCGATTAAATTTGAGAATTAGCGTGAAAAAAGTAGGCATCATCGGCGTTAGCGGCTATACGGGGCTTGAACTGATTAAAATTCTACTTTCCCATACGAGCTTTGAAATTTCATATTTGGGCGCCTCTACGCAGGGCGAGATAAGCGAAATTTTCCCTCAGCTGCGCGGCGTGTTTGAGATGCGCGTAGAAGCCGCAGACGCTCGCGTTGCGGCGCAAAGATGCGAGCTTGTGTTTTTAGCGCTGCCACATGAAAAAGCGATGGAATTTGCCCGCGAAATTTTAAAATTTAAAAGTGTCAAAGTAGTCGATCTATCGGCTGATTATCGCTTAAGTCGCGAGCTTTACGAGAAAAATTACACTACGCATTTAGACCCTCGTAATTTAGCCCACGCCGTTTACGGACTGCCTGAGCTAAATCGCGAAAAGATCCGCGCTGCGCGCCTTACGGCAAATCCGGGCTGCTATCCCACCTGCTCTATTTTGGCGCTCGCGCCGTTCGTGCAGCTACTCGATCCGAGTATCGGCGTATTCATCGACGCAAAAAGCGGAGTAAGCGGCGCGGGCAAGGCTCTTAAGACAAGCAGCCATTTCGTAAGCGTAAACGAAAACGCGGGCGCCTACTCGCCGATCTCGCATCGCCACGCAGACGAGATCAAAGAGCAGCTGCAAATTTTAAAAGGCGGCGAATTTAGCACGCTTTTCGTGCCGAATTTGCTGCCGATTACGCGCGGAATGCTAGTTAGCGCGTTCGGCGTACTGCAAAAGAGCGTGGATGCAGAGGCGGTGCTGCGGGAGTTTTACGCAAACGAGCCTTTCGTGCGCGTCCGAAGCGAGCCCGTGAGTATAAAAAACGTCGCAGGAACGCACTTTTGCGATATTTTTGTAAAAACTGCGGGCGATAAAATTTGGATCAACTCGGCGATCGATAATCTTTTGCGCGGAGCATCGTCGCAGGCGGTCGCAAACGCAAATTTAATGTGCGGCTTCGCCGAGGCTACGGCGCTGCCGCGTATCGCACACGGAATTTAAGCGATGTGCTTTTTGCAAAAGCCGTCACGCGCGGGAGCCTAGATGCAAAATGATCAAATTCAGACGATAAAACCGGGCGCGATCTTTATCGGCGATGCGCACGCGGGCGCAAGCAGGCCGCAATTTTTGAAATTTCTGCGCGCGCTGAAGGCCGAACCCGCGCCGCCGCCTCAAATTTTTATGATGGGCGACATGTTTGATTTTTTGGCAAACACGACCTATGTACAGCGCTTCTACGAAGAGGAGATCGCGCTAATAAACGAGCTGTCGCGAAAATGCGAAATTTTTTACTTCGAGGGCAACCACGATTTTAATCTGCGCGAAATTTTTCCCCGCGCAAAAGTTTATCCAAACGCCGCGCAGCCCGTGAAATTTATCTGCGAGAGCGGCGAGGCGGTACAGATCGCGCATGGCGATCTGTTTTTGCCGCGCCTGACGCAGTTTACTCTGCTTTCGCTACGAAACAGAGCTTTTCTGAAATTTATGGATCTGCTCGATCGCGCTTTAAAATTTAAAATTTCAAAGATGATCTTAAAATCGCAAAAGGGGAAAAACCTATACAAAAAAATGCCAAATTTTAAGGATATAATCGCGCCGAAGATCGATTTTTACGCGGCAAATTTAATCATCGAGGGACATTATCATCAAGATGAAATTTTATATTTCGGCGAGAAAAAATATATAAATTTGTGCTCTTTCGGGGTTAGGAGCAAAATTTACGAGGTCGCAAAAAGCGAAAAATTTATGCTAATTCCAAAAAACTTAAACTTAAATTAGCTATAATTCCTAAATTTTTGCGAGGATATTTATGATAAAGCTTTGTGTTTTCGACTTTGATTCTACGCTGATGGACGGCGAGACGATAGGTTTTTTCGCCGCCAAAATGGGCACGCAGCGACAAGTTAGCGAAATTACGAAGCGCGCGATGGCGGGCGAGCTTGATTTTTTCGAGAGCCTTAGCGAGCGCGTGGCGCTGATAAAGGGGATGAAGCTTAGCGATGCTAAAGCTATCGCAGAAAGCCTGCCTTTTGTTTGCGGTGCTAACGAGATCGTCGCGTATCTGAAAAATAAAGGCATAAAGGTGATCGTCTTTAGCGGCGGATTTCATCTCGCTACCGACGCCGCGCAGAAAAAACTAGGCTTTGACGCGAGCTTTGCAAACTATCTGCACGAAAAAAACGGAATTTTAACCGGGCTTTTCGGCGGCGAGATGATGTTTGGCTACTCAAAAGGCGTCCTGCTTGCGCAGCTTAAATCGCTGATGGGTCTAAAGACGAGCGAAGTAATGTGCGTGGGAGACGGCGCGAACGACGTTTCGATGTTTCGCGAGGCGGGATTTAAAATCGCCTTTTGCGCGAATGAGATTTTAAAAGAGCATGCGAGCGTCTGCATTGAAAAAAAGGATTTGAAGGAGATTATGAAATATGTATGATAAAGCCCTAAATTTCAGCATTTGGTGCGACTTTTTGGAGCGCGATTTTATCGATAAAGATTTCGACGAGCTGATCAAAAAAGGCATAATTAACGGCGCAACTTCCAATCCTGCGATCTTTAAAAACGCGATCCTAAGCTCCCCCGCATACGATGCGGCTAAAGAGGAATTTAGAAAAAAAGAGCCTAAAAAGCTGTATGAAATTTTAGCCACTGCGGACATCAGAAGTGCGGCGGAGAGCCTTCTTAAAAATTTTATTAACGGCGATGACGGCTTTGTAAGTATCGAGGTTGATCCATATTTCGCAGACGACGCCGAGGCGATGTACCGCGAGGGCAAGCACTTATATAGCACGATCGGCATGCCAAACGTAATGATAAAAATCCCCGCTACGAAGGCGGGCTACGAAGCGATGCGCGATCTGCTAAAAAAGGGGATCAGCGTAAACGCGACTTTGGTTTTCTCGCCGGAGCAGACCGTAAAATGCATCGAGGCGATAAAAGAGGGTATTGCGGGCTTTCGCCGCTATTTCCCGAAGGCAAATCTACCAAAAACCGTAATTAGCATCTTCGTTAGCCGCTTCGATAGGTTACTGGATGAAAAAATGGCCGCGGCGGGCCTTCCTACCGGCAAAATTGGCACGATGAACGCTTCAAAATGCTACAATATCATCGCTAAAGAAAATTTAAACTACGTAAAGCCGCTGTTTGCGAGCACAGGCGTAAAAGGAGATGATCTGCCGAAGGATTACTACGTAAGCGAGCTGATGTATCCGAGCTGCGTAAACACCGCGCCGCTTGAGACCATAGAGGCTTTTGTAAGCGGCGATCAAAAACCCAAAACGCCGCCGAGCGACGCGCAGATAGAGGAATTTTTCGCCCAGGTAACGGATGCGAAGATCGATATGAAAAAGGCGTATAAAAAGCTGCTGGATGACGGACTAGCGGCTTTTGAAGAGGCATTTAAAGAGATAATAAAAACACTTAAAAAGGAGAAATGATGGCGGGTTCTATAGATTATTCGCAGTATCAAGTTGACGCTTCTACGCTGGATTTTAAGCAGCGAGATAGGCTAAATAAATATCTGGAATTTCTAATCCAAAACGGCGGTAGCGACCTTCATATCAAGTCGGGCGCGGTTATCAGAGGGCGCATCCACGGCGAGCTAGTAAAATTTAGCAAGACGCCATTTTTGAAAGAGGATGCGATGACGCTAGCTAAGGAGCTTCTCATCACGCGTTTTCCTGAGCTTATCGAGAAAAAGAGCGTGGATTTTACCTATAAGCTAAACGAAGATTATCGCTTCCGCGTTAATATTTTCTTTCAAATCGACGGTATCAGCGCGGTTTTCCGAACGATACCGGTTAAAATTCCAGAGATCGACGATCTAGGTCTGCCGCCTTCGATCAAAGATATTTGCGATACGGCTATGCGCGGCGTCGTGCTACTTACGGGACCTACGGGAAGCGGAAAGACGACAACGATCGCAAGCATGATCAATCGCATAAATAGACAAAGAACCAGCCACGTCGTTACGATAGAAGACCCCGTGGAATTCGTATTTAAAGACGATAAATGCATCATCAATCAGCGCGCTATCGGTGAGGACTGCAATAACTTCGCCGATTCGCTTCGCGCCGCGCTGCGAGAGGATCCGGACGTAATATTCGTGGGCGAGATGCGCGATTTGGAGACGATCGAGACCGCACTTCACGCCGCAGAGACGGGACACTTAGTGTTTTCGACGGTGCACACTATTGACGCAAAAGAGACGGTAAACCGTATCATTGCGATGTTTGAGCAGGCCGAACAGGAGCGTATCCGAATGACGCTTGCATCCGTCCTAGAGGCGGTAATCTCTCAGCGCCTTGCCCGTACTATCGAGGGAAAGCGCGTAGCCGTCGTTGAAATTCTACGCAAAAACACCCGTATTAAGGATATGATACTTGATGCGCGCGACGACGAAATTCCTGACGCGATCGCCGATGGTCGCAACACCTACGGCATGCAGACCTTCGATCAGCACCTGCTTGATCTTTATAGAGACGGCGTCATCACCCGTGAGGAGGCACTGGATAAGGCCTCTAAGCGAAACGACCTCGATCTGCAGATAAAAAACGTCGATCTTGCCAAAAAAAGGGATTTGGCAGCAGAATCTGGAGAGAGCGCCGAGGAGATGCTCGCCGGCGAAGTCGTACAGCTAAAAGAGATCCGCTAAGTCGCAAATTTTAAAATTCTAAATTTTTGCAATTTAAAATTTTAAAGAATTCTGCCTGCCGCTAGGCGGGCGGAATTTAATTCGTTTGCCCGCTGCTATGCGGGCAGATACTACCTTAAATTTCGTTTTAAAATATCTATAATTTCGATTAAAATTTCACGTACGATTAATCTTATAAAATTCCTATTCATTTAATCTTTAATAAATAAAATTTCAACCAAATTTCAGGGGCGGGGGGGGGGGGGGGGGGTATAATTACACATATCTTTTATAAGGAGCAGGAGATGGCGACACCAAAAAATAGAGTAGGAAAAAACGGCGATAAAAGAGGAAGAGCAGGAAGTTATAGAACTCCCGCTCAAAGAGCCGGAGATAAAAAGCGTCGTAAAAAGTAGTGATCTCGCGTCGAAATTGGGTGCAAGATTAAAATTTAAAGCGCTGCGAGCCGAAACTCTCGGCGCTTTAATAAATTTTAAATCGTGCAAACAACCAAATGGATAAAATTTTAAAATTTCATCGCAAGAGAATTTTATGAAATATGAGATAATCGACGTCCATACTGCACTAGAAATCGTTTTTAAAAATTTTAAATGGGCGCTGCTCATTGGAATTTTGCTGTTACCATTAGGCGTGGGTGCCGTGATTTTAGTGCTTTTGCCGTTTCAAAGTATTTTGATCTACAACAAAAACAAAAGATACCTGATCGATATGCAAACAGGTAAAATCACCTTCCCTAGAAGCGACGTTGAAAATAGCATTGTAGCTGTTTTGCTCTGCGCGCCGTATTGGAATTTAATGCGCAGCAGAACCGTCACGGCAGATCAAATCGAGGATATGCGCTTAGAGAAAAAAGAGGTAAAAAGCGCAAATATTTTTAAAATTTTCCTAGCGGTGATTAAATTTTTTAGGATGAGCTCCAAAAATGCCAAAACAGCTAGATTGGGGCGGCGCATTAATGATATCCAAACAAGATATTATCTCTACGTCTTTGGAAGCTTCGGCTCGACGGGACTATACTTTTATGACAAGCAAAAGCGCGACGAGGTACGTAGCGCCATACGAGAATGCGTGCTTAAATTTAGCGCCAAAAATATAGATAGGAATTTATTCTGAGATGATAATTATAAATCGAATGTTTTCGGGCGGCTATTTGGACGAAAGATTAGGGCACGAAATCATTAATCTTTTTAAGGCAGACAACGGCAGGCACTACATCTACGTAAATCCTTACGGTACGATAAATGAGGATGCGAAGGACGCACACAAAGTCCTTTTAGTGCGTGCCATCTCGAAACATTGTTTTGAAATTTTAGCTTGCGCTAGCGAGTTAAAACTGCTTTTGAGCGATGAGCTTTTTGTCTGCGGCAGAAAGCGCGGCGCTAAAGAGGAGCTTAAAAGACAATCTGAAATGATTGAAACACAAAATATCGCTTACGGTGGTGTGCCTCTAAACGAGCTATTTGAAAGCGAAAACGATAGCCCCAATGCGGCGTATATAACATTTGAGACGTCGAATTTTAAAAAACCGAAATTTAAATTTTACATCGTTGATGATGAGAAACTGATAGACGAAACGCATTTTTTAGTGCCATTTAAATTTTCCTCGCAATCTTTGAAGCAATATGTCCGCTACGAAAGCGTGCCGGATAAAATTTTCGCGCCCGAGCTTTGGCAAGAGAACGATACTACGAAGCGGATCGGGCTAAATTAAATTTTAAATTTTAAAGCTAAAGAGCAAAATATCTTAGAGATAATCGGCAAGATGGACGATGAGTTAAGCTTTTCAAATTGGATAGTCTATTATCTGCGAAACGATGCGGAACTATTTTTAAAATTTGCAAGTGAAATTTTACGGCTAAACGTAAGCGAGGCTGCGCAAATTTTAAGAGAATACAAAAATATAGATATTTTCATAAAAGATCAAAACCACGCAATCGTCATCGAAAATAAGATCAAATCCGGTATCAACGGGATAAGACACGATTTGCAAAGCGGCGCAATACGCTCTCAGCTAGATAAATATTCAAAGATTGCCGATAAGCAAGATGCAGGCGGCAGGGCAAAGTGTTTTTTGCTTCTACCTGATTATAGCTATGCGGATAGAGAGTTAGCGAAATTTGATGAGTATGAGCGTTATTCGGTCATAAGATACAGCGCGCTTTTAAAATTTTTTGAAACTCACGAATGCAGCTTGAAATTCTACGACGAATTCAAAGACGCGCTGCGAAAGCATGCGAGCGAATACAAAAAAGATTTTTATGAAATCATGGGAGAGCGGCTAATTATGATAATTTTGCGGCATAAGGGCTTATCGTCGTAATTTATATTGCGATGCACAAAAGACATCCTAACATGCATAAATAAATTCCACTATTGATCGATCTGCATAAAGTCCCATATTTCTTAAATAGATTTAAAGCAACATTTAGCTATTATCACGCTTCATTTTTTCACAAAGGAAACCTAATGTTAGAAGGTATCGTTAGAGATAGTATCGGTAAAAGGGCTTCAAAGTCCCTAAAACGAGATGGTTATCTAATCGCTAATATTTATGCGAAAGGATTTGAAAATATTAACGCAGCGTTTAAAGTAAACGACTTTATCAAAGCTATGCGCGCAAAAGAAGATCTTCCTTTCGAGGTTAGCGTGGGCGGTAAGACATATCGCGTCATCGTGCAAGAATACCAAAAACACCCCGTCACAAATACCCTAACTCACGTAGATTTGCGCGTAGTTCAGGATGACATCGTAAGCAAATATTTAGTGCCGGTTAAGGTAACTGGCGTCGCTAAAGGGCTAAAAAACAAAGGTATTTTGGTGCAATCCAAGCGCCGTATAGCCGTAAAATGCGCAGGCAAAGATCTACCAAACGATTTTACGCTCGATGTGAGCGATCTTGACGTAGGCGATTCGCTTTTGATCCGAGACATTCCGGTAAAAGAGGGCGTCAGCATCATCCTAGACGGCTCGGTAGCGGTAGTCGGAGTTACTTCGGCTAAATAGGGGCGCCTATGATACTGATCGCAGGACTTGGGAATCCTGCTCAGAAATACGCAGACACCAGACACAACGTCGGTTTTATGCTAATCGACGAAATTTTAAAGACGGGCGGTTTTAGCGAGCTTAGTTCGTCTAAATTCCAAGGCGAGCTTTTTAAAAAGGGCTCGCTGCTTCTTTTAAAACCCCAAACTTTTATGAACTTAAGCGGCAACTCTGTAAAGGCCGTAAATGATTTTTATAAGCCCGAGCGCATCATCGTAGTGCACGACGATATAGATTTGGATCTGGGCGCCGTTAAATTTAAAAAAGGAGGCAGTAGCGGCGGGCATAACGGGATCAAATCGATCGACGCGCTAATCGGCGCGGATTACGAGCGCGTGCGTATCGGCGTGGGCAAAAAACAGCAGGACCAGGATGCGGCAAATTTCGTGCTCGGAAATTTTAACGAAAGCGAGCGCGAGAAGCTGAGTGAAATTTTACCCTACGTCGCGCGCGTGGTAGAAGAGCTCATTTGCTCGGATATAGAGCAGATCGCGCAAAAATTTACGATTAAAAAGGCTAGGGTGTGAAGTTATACGTAAAATACGCGGCTCTTTCCTATCTGAAGTATTTTTTTATACTTCTAATAGCCCTTGAGTGCTTTTACGTAGGCATCGATGTGCTTACCAATCTCAAAGATTTTCCCTCAAGCGCGAATACCGCTCTTTTGTATATTGCTCTAACCGCAGCGGTCGCGCTTAGCTACACACTGCCGCTAAGTCTTATTTTTGCGCTTATTTTGATGGGCTTTAATATGATCCGTAGCAACGAGCTGGTGAGCTTTTATGCGCTTGGAGTTAGCAAAAACGCTCTGATAATCCCTCCATTTTTGATTGCACTTGCAATTACTGCGAGCTTTATAGCTTTAAATTCCACCCCGTTCGCATACGCGCTAAAATTTCAAAAGAATTTAACCGATTTATTGCCTACGGGAGGAGATATGTTTTTAAAATTTGAGGGTAAATATATCTACATCAAAGCTCTAAACGGCAAAAACGCAAATGATATAACGATATTTAATATAGGGGATAACTCCGTTGCTTCGCGCTCGCATGCAAGCTCTGGCGAATACGCAGGCAAAATTTGGCATCTGCGCGACGTAAATACCACTACTTTACCAGCGCAGCTTAAGCTTGGAGGAAGTGGACTAAAAAGTGAGTTTAGCGCGCAGAGCGAGGCGCTTAAAGGCTTTGATCCAAGCTCAATTGCAAGCGTTTATGATACGAGTAATGTATATTCGATCAGGGATGCTCTGCGTTCGATCCGCACCTTTTCGCATCAAGGCGTAAATATCTCCACTATAAAAGCAAGTCTTTATAATATGATATTTTTTCCGTTGTTTGCACCTTTGGCGGTATTGGTTCTGTATTATTATCTGCCCGTTACGGGGCGATTTTTTAATCTCGCGCTGCTAAGCTTTGGATTTTTTATCGCTACGCTATGCGCTTGGGGTGTGCTTTTCGTGTTAATTAGGTTTTCTCTCAACGGCGTTATCATCCCAGAACTTGGCATTATCGTGCCCATAACAGCGCTATTAGGCTTTGCGGCATTTTTAGTTTTTAAGCATCGTTAAGCCTTGATTTGTTAGAATGGCGCAAAATTTATCGATGGAAATTCTATGGATTATTCAAGCTTAGCCCGCAAATACGGCACCCCTTTATACGTTTATGATTTTAACGAGATACAAAAGAATTTCATAGCGCTCAAAGAAGTCTTCACAGCGCGCAAGTCGCTCGTTTGCTTCGCGATTAAAGCCAATTCTAACCTTAGCGTTTTGAAGTTTTTGTCAGATCTAGGCAGCGGCTTTGACTGCGTCAGCATCGGCGAGCTGCGCCGCGCTCTGTATATCGGCGCGAAGAGCTATAAGATCATATTCTCTGGCGTCGGCAAGCAAGACAGCGAGCTCGAGTTTGCGCTTCAATCGGACATTTTACTGATAAATTTAGAAAGCGAAGCCGAGATGCTGCGCCTGGAGCGAATCGCGCAAAATCTAAATAAGCCTGCTCGCATCAGCATCCGCGTAAATCCGAATGTCGATGCTAAGACCCATCCCTACATCTCCACGGGGCTAAATGAGAATAAATTCGGCGTTAGCATCGAGACTGCCCGCAAGATGTATATCTACGCCAAAAAGAGCAAATTTTTAAATCCCGTCGGTATCCACTTTCACATCGGCAGCCAGCTCACGGACATCTCTCCGATCTGCGACGCCGCAAAGATCGTAAGCGATCTGCTGCGCGAACTGCGAGCCCTTGAGATTGATATAAAATTTTTCGACGTGGGTGGCGGCATCGGCATCCGCTACGAGGATGAAAAACAGATCGTGCTCTACGACTACGCGCAAGGAATTTTAAAGAGCCTAAGCGGTCTAGATGTCACGATCGTGTGCGAGCCGGGGCGCTTCATCACGGGAGCTGCGGGGGTATTTCTTACCCGCGTGCTTTACGAAAAACAAAACTGCGGCAAGCGCTTCGTCATCGTTGACGGCGCGATGAACGATCTCATACGCCCGAGCCTCTACGGCGCGCACCACGCCATCGAGATCGTTAGCGCTTCGGAGAGTATAAATTTAGACGAACCTGGCGTGAGCGAAGTAAATTTAGGCGGCAGGAGCTCGGATCAAACAAGCGGCTCGTGTGCGGATGAAAAAATTTTAGGCGGCGCAAATTTAGCCGAAGCTGGCCTCTGCGATGTCGTGGGCCCGATATGCGAAAGCGGCGATTTTTTGGCCAAAGGCGTTAGCCTGCCTAGCCTACAAAGCGGCGATCTGCTCGCGATCAAAAGCGCCGGCGCCTACGGGTTTTCGATGTCGAGCAACTACAACACCCGCTGCCGCGCCGCCGAGATCGCGGTTTACGACGGACAGGACCGCCTGATTAGAAAGCGCGAGAGCTTTGATGAGCTAATCGCGCTCGAAAAGGATCTCGTATGATCCGCGCGGCTAGCCGTCTAAAACAGGGTGCGGTTTTAAATTTCAAATCCGAGTGCGCAGCGGTTTTAAATTTTAACGCAGTAGCAAGCACAGCCCTAAATTTTAAACGCACCGCCGATTTAAATTCCGAGCCTGAATGCGCCCCCGCTTCAAATTTCAAATCCGAACAAAATGCGCCTGTAAATTTTACGGCAAAACGAAGCCCCGTTTTAAATTTTAACCGAGCCCCTTTAAATTTCAGATCCCGCTGCGACGAATTTTATCGCGCCTTCTTAGCGCGCGGAAGTTGCGGCGCGGCTATCCTAAGCGATGAAATTTTAAGTTCGCACAGCAAGAATTTCAAAGCGTGCGGCAAAAGAGGCGGCGTGAAATTTTTAAAATCGAAATTTAGGGGCGAGCAAAAGGAGGGTTGTGATGCAAAACATCAATGATCTGCGCGTTTGTATCGACAGGCTGGATGATGAAATTTTGCGCCTTATCGACGAGCGCATGGGGTTCGTCAAGAAGATCGGCGAGCTGAAGCAGACCGCGGGCAGCGCGATCTACCGCCCGGAGCGCGAGCGCTCGATCATCAGCAGGCTGGACGGCGGGAAGGCGCGGAATTTAAGCAAAGAGGCGATCGAGGCGATATTTTTTGAAATTTTCTCGGTTTCGCGAAATTTAGAAAAGCCGCAGATAGTCGCGTTTTTAGGGCCTTTCGGCACCTATTCGCACCAAGCCGCCAAGAGCCGTTTCGGCGCGGTAAGCTCCTATCTGCCGCTTTCAAACATCGAGGCGGTCTTTAAGGAGCTTGATAGCGGCGAGGCTAAATACGGCGTCGTGCCGATCGAAAATAACACCGAAGGCGCAGTGGGCGCGACGCTTGATTGCTTGCGAAAATACGAGGGCGTCAAAATCGTCGCCGAAATTTATATGGATATCCACCACTGCTTTGCGAGCCACTGCGACGACGTAAGCGCAGTAGAACAGATATTTTCGCATCCGCAAGGATACAATCAGTGCCTTAAATTTCTAGACGATCACGGCCTTAGCGGCATTAAATTTACCGCGACCAAATCTACCGCGCTTGCAGCGCAGATGGCAGCTGCCACGCCGCACTCCGCCGCGATCTGCTCCAAGATCGCCGCCGATCTTTACGGCGTGCCGATGATGTTTCAAAAGATCGAGGACAACTCCGCCAATCGCACACGCTTTTTCGTACTGAGCGACTTTAAAAACCAAAAGAGCGACCGCAACAAAACGAGCATCTTAGCCAAAACCGACGACCGCCCGGGCGGGCTCGTGGACTTTTTGCAGATGTTTCGCAACGAGGGTATAAATTTAACTAAATTAGAAAGCCGCCCTATTAAGCTTAGGGATTTTAAATGCGTATTTTATGTCGATTTTGAGGGGCACATCGACGACGAACGCGTGGCGCGCGTGCTGCAAAACGCGCAGAAAAACGGCCACGAAATTACCTGGCTGGGAAGTTACATAAATGGAGGGGAGTGATGAAATTTAACGAATTTGTAGAAAATCTAAGCAATTACGAAGCAGGCAAGCCGATCGAGCTTGTGGTGCGGGAGTTTGGTATCCGCAAGCAGGACGTGCTAAAGCTTGCCAGCAACGAAAACCCCTTCGGCACGAGCAAGGCGGTGCAGGAGGCGATCGCGCAAAACGCCGCCTACGCGCATCTTTACCCCGACGATTCGATGTATGAGCTAAAGGGCGCGCTCGCCTTAAAATTCGGCGTAGAGCCGCAAAATATCATCATCGGCGCGGGCAGCGATCAAATTATCGAGTTTGCGCTGCACGCCAAGCTTAATTCGCGACGCGCGATACTGCAAGCGGGCGTTACCTTTGCGATGTACGGCATCTACGCAAGCCACTGCGAGGCTAAAGTTTACAAAACGAACGCGCAGGAGCACGATCTGGCTGAGCTTTTAAAAATTTATAACGCGCACAGGGATGAAATTTCGGTCATCTTTTTGTGCGTGCCGAACAACCCGCTAGGCGAGTGCTTGGATGCGGAGGCTGTGTATGAGTTCACAGACAGCGTGGATGAGAATACGCTTTTGGTGATCGATGCCGCATACAACGAATTTGCGGCGTTTAAAGATGAGCGCAAGAGGCTTGATCCTAAGCTTTTAATTGGGAATTTTAAAAACGTGCTCTATCTAGGTACCTTCTCAAAGGTCTACGGCCTAGGCGGTATGCGCGTAGGCTACGGCATCGCGCCGCGCGTAATCATAAGCGCGCTTTATAAGCTGCGACCGCCCTTTAACATCACGACGCTTAGCCTCGCAGCGGCGATTGCGGCGCTAAAAGACGAGGCTTTCGTGCAAAAGAGCCTGCAAAACAACGCCGCACAGATGAGCCGCTTCGAGGATTTTGCGCGCGAGCGAAATTTGGAATTTATCCCTAGCTACGCAAATTTCATTACGTTCAAACTTAGCCTGCCGCTAGATAGTAGCGAGCTTTGCGAGCAGCTTCTGCGCCGCGGCGTCATCATTAGAAATTTAAAAAGCTACGGGCTAAACGCCGTGCGCATCACGATCGGCACGCCTGAGCAAAACGATCGCGTCTTGGGCGCTTTGGGAGAGATTTTGAGTGGATATTAAAAATAAAAGCCTAGAGGAGCTACGGGAGCTTTGCACGCAGATCAGGGCGCGCATAATCGAAGTCGTGAGCAAAAACGGCGGCCATCTAAGCTCAAACATGGGCGCGGTCGAGCTCATTGTGGCGATGCACTACGTATTCGACGCCGCGAGCGATCCGTTTATCTTCGACGTAAGCCACCAAAGCTACGCGCACAAGCTTTTGACGGATCGCTGGGAGGAGTTCGGCTCGCTTAGGCAGTTCGGCGGTATCAGTGGCTACACGAAGCCTAGCGAGAGCAAATTTGACTACTTCGTGGCGGGGCACGCCTCGACGTCGATCTCTTTGGCCGTGGGCGCGGCAAAGGCTATCAAGCTCAAAGGCGAGGATAGAATCCCCGTGGTCTTAATCGGCGACGGCTCGATGAGCGGCGGCATGACCTATGAGGCGATGAACGAGCTCGGCGATCTGCGGCTGCCCTGCATCATCATCCTAAACGACAACAAAATGAGTATCAGCAAGCCCATCGGCGCCTTTAGCAAATACCTAAGCCAAGCGATGGCGGGCGAGACCTATCAAAAATTTAAATCCCACGTAAGAGAGCTGCTCTCCCACGCTCCGCAGAGCGCGACATATATGGCAAAGCGCTTTGAAAATTCCTTAAAGCTCATTATACCTGGGATGTATTTTGAGGAGCTCGGGCTCGAATACATAGGCCCGGTAGACGGCCACGACCTAGCCGATCTCATATCGGCGCTAAAGACGGCAAAAAGCGCGCGCAAGCCCGTCGTCGTACACGCTCAAACGATCAAAGGCAAGGGTTACGACAAGGCCGAGGGCTATTTGGAGAGCTGGCACGGCGTAGGGCCTTTCGACATTCAAAGCGGAGAATTTAAGAAAAAATCCGCCGCCAAAAGCGCCACGCAAATTTACGCCGAGGCGCTTTTAAGCTTAGCCGCCAAGCATGAAAACGTCGTGGGCGTGACCGCTGCGATGCCAAGCGGTACCGGCATGGATAAGCTGATCGAGAAATTTCCCCATCGCTTCTGGGATGTCGCGATCGCCGAGCCTCACGCGCTAAGCTCGATGGCTGCGATGGCGCGCGAGGGTTTTAAGCCGTACGTTACGATATATTCGACCTTCATGCAGCGCGCATTCGATCAGATCGTCCATGACGCGGCGATTATGAACTTAAATTTAGTCCTTGCGATGGATCGCGCGGGCATCGTGGGCGAGGACGGCGAGACGCACGAGGGAGTCTTTGACGTGAGCTTCTTGAACGCGATCCCAAACGTCAGCATGTGCGCGCCGCGTGACGAGACGAGCTTTAAACAAATCATCGAGTACTCCTACGCGCACAAAGGGGTTTTGGCGATACGCTATCCGCGCGGAAGCTTTATCTTGGACTGCGACGAGACCGGCGCGCCTGCGGTAGAGCTTGCAAAATCGGTGTTTTTAAAGCGCAGCGACAGTGCGCACGTAGCTCTCATCGGCTACGGAAACGGCGCGGGCAGAGCGTATAAAACGGCTGAAGCGCTAGAGGGACAGATGGAGGTGGACGTCGTGGATTTAGTCTTTGTAAAGCCTTTGGACGCCGAGTTTTTGCGAAGCCTAGCTCGCAAAGATAAAATTTGGTACATCTTTAGCGACAATGCCAAAAAGGGCGGCGTCGGTGAAATTTTAAGCGCATTTTTGCAAGAAAATGAAATTTCGGACGTAAAGATCGTGAGCTTCGAATTTGCTGATATCTTTTTACCGCACGGCAAGACCATCGACGTGGAGCGCAGCTTGGGCTTGGATATCCAAACTCTAACCGAGCGAATATTAAGTGATAAAAAGTATTAGTTAATATCAACTTTGTTTAAAGTAAAATTTGATAATATCACTTTAAAATTTTTTGAAGGACAAAAATGAGCCACGTAGAACTACTCAAAACTTGCGGTTTGAAAGCAACTCCGCAAAGATTGTGCATCCTGAAGGTGCTCGATCGCCACGAACATCCAAGCATAGATGACCTATACGAGGGGATCAAAGAGGACTATCCATCCATTTCGCTGGCGACGGTTTATAAAAATTTAAACACCCTGCTCGACGAAGGGGTCGTAGTCGAGGTCAATGCGCCGAATAAAAAGAGTCGCTACGACATCTATCAGATGCCGCACATCCACGTCGTATGCGAAAAATGCGGCAACGTCACGGATCTTTTCATGGATGATGCCTTTAATAAGGACGTTTTGAAAAACATCGAGCGCAAAGCTGGCAATTTCATCCGCAAGCTAAATATCACCGCTACGGTCGAAGACTGCGAAAAGTGTAGATAGTTTAAAGAATTTTCTGCTATTATTACCCACTTTATTTTTGGAGCGGGTATGCAAACTAAGCGTAAATTTTTATTGAGCGACGATTCGATTCTGCGGACGCTAGAGCGTGCGGGGCTGAAATGTCGCAAGGTAAAGATCGCTTGGTTTTATACTTCGTTCTATCCCGAAATTTATTACATCCGCCAAAACGACGAATGCTCTTTGCACCATAAAAAAGAGGATCTCGACAGACAAACTCTAAATTTTAAAATTTCAAAAGATGATTTCAAAGAGGCTTTAAAAAGCAAGATCGCCCGCGTCGTGCAAAAAAACCGCTACGGCTTTGCCAGCGACGAAGCGGAGTTTTGGCTAGAGTTTTACGGAGGCGAGCTAAGCACGCTCGTGATTTTACGAGCGAAATTTCAAAGCGAGGCGGCAAGCGCAAATTTTGATTTTGCAAAAACCTTCGGTAGCAGCGATTTTTACGAGATTACCGACGATTATCGCTACAAAAGCCGCTATCTGGCGCGCTACGGCATCCCGCCGCGCTCGCTTGATTTCGCGCACGCACGCAACGTTTTTAAAAAATTTAGCCGAGTTAAATTTTTCGCGCCGCCCTATGCGGACAGCGTTAAGCTCGCGCGCTTGGCGCTTGAGCTAGCGTGGATGAGGGCGTGCGGCGCAAAGAGCGAATATCAAAAAAGCCTAGCCCCCGAAGCGCTTCACGAGCTGCGCGTGCAGATCCGCAAATTTAGAGCCGTTTTGAAGCTATCCTCGCCGCTTTTCGAAGCTGAAAAAAAGGATGAAATTTTAAAACTGCTCGCAAAATTTATGAGCCGCACCAATCAGCTGCGAGACCTTCATGTTTTTGCAGAGTTTTTAAAGGCCGACGACGCGCCTGCGAGCTTTTTGCAGCAGCTAAATCTTATCGCAAAGCGCTCGGAGGATAAAATTTTAGAATTTCTCTCTAGCGCGGAATTTACAGACTTAAACGGCGCCATTAGCGGATTTTTAAACGGCGCAGACGGCATCTACGCGCGCAGCGAATATGAAAAAATTTCAAAAAAGTTCGCCTCCGCCCGCCTTTGTAAGCTAATCAAAAGCTTGCGCGCAGAGCTAAAAAATTTAAAGCAAGGCTCACCGCTGCAAGCATTTCACGATGCGCGCATAGGGCTAAAGAGGCTACGATACGCGCTTGAAATTTTTGCAAGAAGCTTTGATGAAGGCTGCGTTAGGGGGCTGTTTAAGCGCGCTAAGGCCGCCTGCGAGGATTTCGGCGCGCTGCAAGATATCAGCGTGTGGCAAAATTTCATCGCGATCTATCAAAAAGCAAGCGATAAAAGCGGCGTCGCGTTTGCGTATCTGCTGGCTCTGGACGCCCGCCTAAACGATCGCCGCACCGAGCTGGAGGAAAAAATTTTAAATGAAAAAGAGGCTCTTTTGCGCGCGCTGAAAAGATCGCTGCGCAAAATCAAAGCATACGAATAAGGAATACCCGTGCAAAAACAGGAAAAAATCATAAAGATGTTCGATGAGATCGCGCCTACCTACGATCTAGCAAACCGCGCCATCAGCTTCGGCGTGGACGTTTCGTGGCGCAAAAAAGCGGTCGAGCTGACGCTTGAAAAGCTTAAAGGAAAGCTCGTGAGTATCGCCGACGTCGCGTGCGGTACGGGCGATATGATAAGCTCATGGCGCGACGGCGCGACGCAGCACGGCGTGCAGATCGAGCGGATCGTGGGGATCGATCCTAGCGAAGGGATGCTTGAGGTAGCTAGACAAAAATTTCCTAGCTGCGAGTTTATCAAAGCAACCGCGAGCGCCACGACGCTAGATGACGCGAGCGTGGATATTTTAAGCATCAGCTACGGCATAAGAAACGTCGTAGAGCTGGACGCGGCGCTTGCGGAGTTTAATCGGATCATCAGACCGGGCGGCTCGCTCGTGGTTTTGGAATTTACTAAAGCCGCAAGCGGTGGGCTCGCGTTTAAAATCAGAGATTTTTACGTGAGTAAAATTTTACCCAAAATCGGCGCTTTCATCTCGAAAAACAAAGAAGCTTACGAATATCTGCCAAACTCCATCGGTAGCTTCCTAGATGCCGCGAGCTTTAGCGAAAAGCTCAAAAACGCAGGCTTTGAGCTGCGCGTGCAAAAGGGCTTCAGCTTCGACGTCAGCACGCTTTTCATCGCGGAGAAAATCGCGCGGAAGAGCGACGATGATTAGCGTAAGCGAGCTCAACGCCCAAGCCAAGACGCTTTTGGAGACGAGCTTTAGCTTCGTCGAGGTCGAGGGCGAAATATCTAAGCTTAGAATTCAAAGCACGAGCGGGCACTGGTATTTCACGATCAAAGACGCGAGCGCGGCGATCGATTGCGCGATGTTTAAATTTAACGCCGCACGGATAAATTTTATCCCCGCCGTCGGCGATAAGCTCATCGTAAACGGCAAGGTCTCGCTATACGCCCCCACGGGCGCGTATCAGATCCAGGTCTCAAATATCCGCAAAAGCGGCGAGGGCGAGCTGGAAGCGGCGTTTGCCGCGCTAAAGCAGAAGCTTAGCAAAGAGGGGCTTTTCGATGCCGCGCACAAAAAACAGCTTCCGAAATTTGCCCAAAGCATCGCGATCGTCACGAGCGCGGGTTCCGCGGCGCAGGCGGATATGCTTCGCACGGCGCAGGACCGCTTCGTGCTTTGCAAGATCGATCTGTATAACGCGCTAGTGCAAGGCGAAGGCGCGCCTGCTTCGATCATAAGCGCATTGCGCGTAGCCGACGAGAAGGGCTACGATGCGATCGTCATCGCTCGCGGCGGCGGTTCGCGCGAGGATCTGTGGTGCTTCAACGACGAGGCCTTGGCGCGCGCGATCTACGCAGCCAAAACGCCCGTCATCTCGGCGGTAGGGCACGAGATCGATTTTAGCATCAGCGATTTCGTAGCCGATCACCGAAGCCTCACGCCCACCGCCGCGATGATCGACCTACTGCCCGATATTTGCGCGATCTTTCAGAGCTTAGACGGCGCAAGCGACGCGTTTGACAGGCTGATAAAAGATAAAATTTCATCCGCACAAAACGTGCTGAGCCTTGCAGCTTTACAGCTTAAATCAAAATCGGTCGAGCCAAAAATTTCAGGCTCGCTTGTAAAGCTTTTAAATTTCGAGCTTAAATTTAAAAGTTTCATCGGCTCCAAGCTAAGCGCCGCAGAACTTGCGTTAAGCGCTAAGGATGAGCTTTTGGCGCAAAAGGCGAAATTTTTTGAGATCACCAAAGACCTCGTTCAAATCCAAAAGGGCGGCAAAACGGTGAGCTTGGGCGAGCTTGCCGCGGGCGACGAGTTCGTCCTTTGCTCGCAGCAGCTCAGCAAAAACGCAAAAATCATCTAAAGGAGGCAAAATGGATAGAGTAATAAATTTTAGCGCGGGACCTAGCACCATCCCGCTGGGCGTGCTAAAGCAGGCGCAAGAGGAGCTGCTAAACTACGCGGGGCACGGATTTTCGATAATGGAGATCTCGCACCGCACCAAAATTTTCGAGGAGATTTTGCATAGTGCGATGGACCACGTGCGCGATCTCTACGGCTTTTCGGATGATTTTACGATTTTATTTTTGCAAGGCGGTGCGAGCCTTCAGTTTGCGCAGGTGCCGATGAACCTATACGCGGGCGGCGTCGCAGAATACGCCAACACGGGCAACTGGACGAGCAAAGCGATCAAGGAAGCGGGCGTACTCGGCATAAACTACCGCGTGGTCGCAAGCAGCGAAGAGAGCAAATTCGACCGCATCCCCGAGGTTAAATTTTCTGACGGCGCCGATTACGGCTACATCTGCTCGAACAACACGATCTACGGCACGCAGTATCCGCAGCTGCCGCAGTGCGGCTGCCCGCTCGTAGTCGATAGCTCGAGCGATCTGTTTTCGCGCCCCGTGGATCTTAGCAGCGTGGGGATGTTTTACGGCGGCATTCAGAAAAACGGCGGCCCCGCGGGCGTTACGATGGTAGCGATCCGCAAGGATCTGCTGGATCGCGCAAACCCCAAAACGCCGATAATCCTGCGCTACAAGACGCAGGCGGATGCGGACTCGATGAGCAACACCCCAAACACCTTTGGAATTTACATGCTAAATTTAATGCTCGGCTGGATCAAGGACGAAATCGGCGGGCTCGCGGCGATGCATGAGCGCAACAAGCGCAAAGCGGCGCTACTTTATGGCGCGATCGATGCTAGCGGCGGCTTCTACCGCGGCCACGCGCAAAAAACTAGCCGTAGCCTGATGAACGTGAGCTTTAATATCGCAGATGCTGCGCTTGAGCCGGTTTTCGTCGCGCAAGCGGAGGCGGAGGGGATGATCGGGCTTAAAGGACACCGCGTCTTAGGCGGCATCCGCGCCTCGATCTACAACGCGATAAACTACGAAGACGTTGAAAAACTAGTCGCTTTTATGAGCGAGTTTGCGCGCAAAAACGGCTAGCGGCGGTTAAATTTAGGGGGTTTGAACGCGGCTCGCGCTTATAGACGAGATTGTTTAGGATCCGCGCTTGCCTTGCCGCTAAGCTGGTATTTGCCATAGTCCTCGCTTTTATAGCCGGTATTTTACGGCAGAAATAGCTTTGATGCGGCTTAGAT
Organism: uncultured Campylobacter sp.; assembly: GCF_938015785.1. Lineage (GTDB taxonomy): Bacteria > Campylobacterota > Campylobacteria > Campylobacterales > Campylobacteraceae > Campylobacter_B. Next base: position 63,990 of record NZ_CALLWC010000011.1, read on the forward strand.
TTCGCTGCTAGAATTTTATTGAAGGCAAAATTTTATGATGTTAAATTTTGCATTGGATGAAGTCTGGTGGCTTCGATTTTGCAGCGGCGAGCGGACTTGGCGCTACTGGGATTTATTAGGTAGGATTTAATATTTAAAACGTTATTATCGGTATTTGAGGATGAAAGGCGGTTTATTTATGTAGGCGCAGGTTTAGCGTATCTGGCGTCTAAATTTAAGCTTAACCCTAAAAACGGGCAAAATTAAACGAAAGGATTTAAATGAGTTTTAAGAGATTTTTTGCAGTAGCGCTTGCGGTGGGCACTTTCGCTTCGGTGAGCGCAGAGGCTAGCGCTGCTGGGGATTTTTGTATCAAAAATGGCGGCGAGCTGATCGTCCGCAAAGACGGCAACGGCGTGGATTACACCGTTTGTAAGCTGCCTGACGGCACTATGATCGACGCTGAAGAATTTTATAAAACAGGCGGCGATTTGAGCAAATTTAAGAGCGTAAATCGATAGAATTTTATCGCTTGCGAAATTTGCAGCAGCGAAATTCCATAAAATTCTGCGTCAAAATTCCTCTTTAAAATTTAGATAAATTCTAACTAGCAAGCGTTAGTGCAAGTAAATTATTTGGGTACCTCATACAAAGTGAGGGCAGCAGGGTGATGGAAGAAATTTAATTATCCAAACATCAACGATGTGTGGAGATTTTGCTTCAGTAGGGCGCTGAAAGCAGTGGCTACGCAAAGCAGAAATATTTTAAGTGATTTGATGCAACGCAGGCAACCTGCTAGATACTCGATTAAGACGCAGGTTTTTTTGGATATGTGATAAGCGTTTGTGCCCATACTTGTTGAATTTAAATTTTAGCCGTTCGTGGACGTCGCTCGCTTCCTTTTTTTGAAAGACTCAAATTTTAGTCGCTCGTGGGCGCCCATTCGCTTCCTTTGCCCGCGTAGTTTGGATACTGCAAGTACACAGGTAGCAGGTAGTCGCAGTTGATCGAATAGTACGCCTCGCCGAGCACCCATAGCTTCGCATCGAGTTTAGGCGTATCTATCATCCACTCTGTGATCGCCTCATAGACGGCGTCCGCAAGCCCATCTTTGTCATGCGCGAGATCAAAGCTCTCCTGCACGCGCGCGGATTTTATTTCGCCAAGCATTTTTAAAAGCTCGTTCTTGCCTAGAAAATCGGCGAAAATTTTTAAATTTCGAACGTACGCTAAAGCTAAGCTCTTAAGCGCTTCGCCACCAAATTTCGGATCCTGCGGCGGGCAAAAATACCTGGGCGCCACGCCTCGACCAAACGTCTCTCGCGTCCGCTGCGCCGTGACTGCGTAGATCGGCATTATGCGCGCTTGCAGCTCGGTGCCGTTTTACAGCGGCGCAAACACCGCCTCGACGCCCGCACCCTCGGGCATAAAGCACTGAAAAAGCCCATAAAGCTTATCCTGCAGATCGATCTCTTCGCAATCTAAGCTTAAATCTATCCCCGCAGCCTCGTTAATGCGACTAGCGTACTCGAAATTTCTCATCTTCGCCCTTTTAAATTTTGACCGTCAAAGCGTTTGGGTGGAATTTTACCTAAATTTTGCGCATTTGCCGAATTAAAATTTATGTGCGATGAGACTTTTGTAGAATTTAAAATTTAGCGGTTCGGTTTGGGTTCAGTACTGCGACAAAGCGGCGGAGCGATTGGCGGCGTTGAACAGGTTATCGTGCCGGCAGAGCGGTTAGCATGGCGGGCGGCTTATCATACGGCGGTGGATGGGTATCGCGCGGCGGGAGAGCGGCGTCTAACAGCGGCACATACGGCACATGACGACAGGGGTAGCCGATGATCGCGACCGCACGCTCGTGCAGCAGCTTGCTCGCAGAAGCGAGTTTTTCGCGCTCAGGCCGTCGCAAAATGGCGGGCGGTGTATTGGATAATGGCGGCTGCTGCAGTACTCGCAAGCAGCTCGTTCGTAAAAGCGCTTTTCGCGCTAAGAGCACGCATTGCGGCGCAAAGTCGGCGGCATTATTCGATTCGTTGCGCGCGAAATGAAATTTTATCGTTTAAATTCTAGAGCAAAACCTGCGCCTGCAGCGGCAAATTTACTTGTAGGAATGAAATTTATCGTCCAAATTTAGTAAAAGATAAAATTCCAAACCGCGCATTAAGTAGTATGAAATTTTATTTGGTTTTATTTCGCCGCGCAGCGGTTTGCACGGCTTGCTTTAAATTTTATTCTATCCCCGCGAAGGCTGCCTTCGCGTCCGCCAGATCCTTCTCGTCCGGGTGCTTCGCAGCCTCCGCCCAGCGTGCAAGTCGCTCGGGGGTGATAGGGTGGGGCGAGTTGCCGCCGGCCGCCATTTTGCGCATCATTTCAAGTAGATTCGGATCGATCGCGCCTTGGCAGGCAAACTCCATTATGATCTCATTGCCGTTTGCTTTAAGCCCCTCTTCAAAGGTATCCAGGCACTTGCGCGAATGCTCGCCGTCTGGCTCTGCGCCCAGAGTCATGAAAACGCCAAGCTTCTTGCCGTGAATCTTGCGTAAAAAGCGCATAAATTTTGCTTCGGCTTCGCCCTTATCGACGTAAAAGCCCAAGGCTATGAAGTCGTAGTCATCGACCTCGCCTTCAAAGTCGCGGAAATTTAGACTCTCGCAGCCTAGTTGCTCGGCGATCGCGTCGCCCACTTTTTTCGTGTTACCCGTTTGCGAGGTGTAAAGCACGATTTTTTTCATACAAAGTCCTTTCTAATGATGTTTGCTATCTCTTCGTTGATGTTGTTGCCCCAAAAAATTCCGTCCAAGTTCAAGACCGATTTTTCATCCTTAAGCTCCAAAAGCCCCCAACTTTGAAATTCTTTGAGCTTTTGTACTACTTCGTCGTAAATATTCGCGCTTAGGGCCTTTTTTAGCTCGTTTAAGCTTACGATCGGGTATTGAAATAGATTGCTTAGCACGCCGTATTTTGCTTCGCGCTCATCGATTCGCGAGATCATCTTGTGTCCCGACACGCCGTAAATTCCGAAGCCCGCTACGTGTCCGCCCGCGCCGTTGCCGATAGGCAGGATATCCGTGCCCTTGTGGCTTAGCTTGATGTAGCCGTAGTTATCGCGACCTTTTCGAGCAAGCTTAGTAAGCTCCAAAACCTCGAAATTCCCGCTTTGCAGCAGCGCCTCTGCAAAGGCATGGTGCAGCTTTTTATCAGTCGGCAGATCGTAGTAGGAGGTGTCGATCTTTTTGGATAGCTCCGAGCCATCGAAAAACATCAGCGAGTAAAAGCTGGCGCTATCAAGTCCTAGCTCATCTACGTAGCGCGCGTCCTCTAGCGCTTCCTCCACGCTTTCGTTCGGGAAGTTGTAGATGATGTCGCAGCAGAGCATGCCGTCAAATTTTTCTCTAAGCTCCTTTAGTCGCTCGATCGCTCGAGCGGGCTTATGCACGCGGTTTAGAAGCGCGCGCCCCTGTCTGCTGAAGGTCTGCACGCCGATGCTAAAGCGGTTTACGCCGAAGCTTTGCAGGGCGAGCGCTTTTTGCGTATCTAGATTATGCAGTGTGGTCTCTATGCTGATCTCGCAGTCGTCCGCGATCTTAAAATTTTTATGCAGCGCGCCTAGAACCTTTTCGAAGTGCGTCTCGCTAAAGACGCTCGGCGTGCCGCCGCCGAAGTAGATGCTTTTGATCTTTTTGGTGTCGAAGTAGGGCATCTCGCCGTAGTCTTTGATCTGGCGTATCAAAAATTTAGCGTATTCGTCCAGCTCGTCGCCGAGTTTGGAGCGCATCATCGAACAAAACGAGCAGATGTTGTCGCAAAAGGGCACATGCAGATAGATCACGCAGTCGCTGTCTTTTGAGGGCTGCTCCAGCGCGTCGAACAGCTCGTTTTCGCTTGCGGAAACGCTCTCGAAAAGTTTGGAGCGGTGGTGGGATTTAATGCGTTCTTTAAACATCTATTTCGTTGCCTCCGCGTAAATTTCATCCACCGTCTCGCCGATCTGCGGGCTGCCCCGTAAGATAAGCGTCGGAGCCTTTAAAATTTTGCCCGATTTTACGGCTTTGGTATTTTTAAGGATCGGATTTGCTTTTAAAAAATCCTCTGTCTCGCCGCCCACAACTACGATTATATCGGGGTTTTGTTCTAAGATGTATTCGGCAGATACCGAAGGTGTGCTGCCTTTTAGGCCGTCTGCGATATTTTTGGCGCCTAGGCGAGCGAAGATATCGCCTACTAGGGTTTTGTCGTTAAAGGCCATAGTGGCGTTTGAACCGAAAAATAGCGCTACTTTTTTGCCGCGAAGAGCGGGTTTGTCTGCAAAAATTCCATCCATCCGCGCGCAAATTTTATCCGCCTCGCTCTGTTTTTTTACGATTGCGGCGACCTTTTTTACGTTTTGGCAGATCTCTGCGGTGGAGTTCGCATCCATCGCAAGGCTCTTAAGTCCTAGCTTTTTTAGATCCTCGCTAACGCCCGCGGAGTGAAAGCTCGTGATGACCAGATCGGGCTTAAGTTCGACGATCTTTTCCATATTCGGCTTGACATAGGTGCCTACGCTCGGTAGTTTCGCGGTTTCTGCCTCCGGGCGGATCTTGCTCATCGAAGTGGTGGCGATCGCAGCGATCTGATCCTGCGCCCCCAAAGCGTAGATGATCTCGACCGCAGCGGGATCAAGTACGACTAGACCTTTGGCGAATACAAAGCTCGCCGCAGTCAAAGCTATAAGAATTTTTTTCATAATTTCTCCTTTTTGGGTAGTATAAATTTTACCCCGTTTTCTTCTACTATTAAGGCGTCAAAGCCGTAAATTTCTTTTATGATCTGCGGCGTAAAAAGCTCGCTCGCGCTACCGCGATACCTCACTGCGCCGTCTTTTAGCATCAAAATTTCATCGCAAAACAGCGAGGCTAAATTTAGATCGTGCAGCACGATGACGCTCGTTAAATTTAAAGAGCGCGTCAGGTTTTCGCAGATGCTCATCGCCTCGATGGCGTAGTTCATATCAAGCGCGCCCGTGGGCTCATCGAGCAGTAAAATTTCAGGCTCGCTGACGAGCGCTCTGGCAAGCAGCACGCGCCCGAACTCCCCGCCGCTTAGCTCAAATGCGCTGCGATTTAAAAATTTCTTCACGTCCAAAAGCTCGGCGATTCGCTCTACTTTGTCGCGGTCGCTGGCATCGTAGCCGCTAAATGCGCTTTTTAGGCGGCAAAATCTGCCCGCAAGTAAAATTTCATTCACGTTTAGTGCGGCTGCAAGGGCTGTTTTTTGCGGCACGAAGCCGATGAGCGCGGCAAGCTCTTTGAGGCTATATTCGCTTGCTTTTTTGCCGTTTATTTCGATGATCCCGCTTGCGGGCTTTAAAATTTGCAATATGTTTTTTAGCAAGGTGCTTTTGCCGCAGCCGTTAGGACCCAAAATCCCGTAAAATTTACCCCGCTTTAAATTTAACTCGATGCCTCGCAAGATCGCCCGCTTGCCGTAGCTGAAGTTTAGCGCCGAAATTTTCATGCATGCTTCCTAAACGCGAGGTACAGAAAAAAGGGCGCGCCGAAAAAGGAGGTCACCACGCCGATCGGAATTTCTACCGGCGAGAGGGCGTTTTTAGCGATTACGTCGCAAAAAACCAAAAAAACTCCGCCGGTAAGCGCGCTAGCAGGGATCAGAACGGCGTTGCTCGCCGTATGAAGCGCCATGCGAAGCGTGTGCGGAATGATGAGCCCCACGAAGCCTATCATCCCCGTAAATGCGACCGAAAAGCCGATGATGAGCGAGGAGACGATGAGTAGGCTCTTTTTAGACTTCTCGACGTTGAGTCCCAGCGATTTCGCCTCTTCGTCGCCGTTTAAGATGATATTTAGCTCGTGGCGCTTTGCGTAAAAATACGCCATGCAAAATAGCAGCGGCGGCAGCAAAAGCGCGATCTTTTGCCAGTTTGCTCCGCCTAGATAGCCCATCATCCACGCCGTAATCCTAAAGCTATCCTCTCCGATTAGATAGACCGCGAAGGATGTAAATGCGCCCAAAAAGGACGACACAGCGATACCTACGATCAACAGAGTCGAGATCGAGCGAGTATGGGCCGCGAGCTTAAAGATCACGAGCGAAAGTCCGCTGGCGGCCAAAAACGCGAAAATTCCGTAAAAAACGTCGCTAAGCCCCAGCAGGTAAGCTATGACCGCGCCGAAAGTCGCTGCCGAGGCGATGCCGATGATGTAGGGATCCGCAAGCGGGTTTAAAAATACGCTTTGCACCACCACTCCCGAGGTTGCCAGCAGCGCGCCTATTAAAATTCCAAGCACGAGGCGCGGCAGGCGCATTTGCGTTAGAATTAGCTGCTTGGTCTCGTCTATCTCGCCGAAGGTGAAAAATTTTACGATGTCGCCCAGCGAAATGCTCGCTCCGCCGCTACTTACGGCTACTAAAGCAAGCAATATGAAAGCTACGATTAGAAAGAGATAAAATTTAAAGCTCATAGCCCACCAGGCGAACTATACGCGCAGATTTCGTCGCGGCGGATATTTTTAAAATTTAAACGGCGCCAGGAATTTATGCGCGCGGAATTCATGAAATTTTCACGGCTGGTGCCATCATTTTTGCAGCTTGCATAGCTTTTGATATGGGCGCGCAAAAATACATAGCCGCACACTTGATCCGGCATAAATTTCCTCCTAAAAGTATTCGCGATTTTTATTAAGAAATTAAAATCGTTATCATGGGATTTTATCGCTTGATTTCTTAAACCGCGATAAATTCTATAACGGCCAAGAGCTGCGGGGTTAAATTTAGGGCGATTTATATCAAAATTTAGCGTGCCACGCAGCGGCATTTTAAATTTAAAATTCAAAATTTAGGTATTAAATTTAGACGCCGAAAGAGCTCTTTTTAATTTTGCAATTCAGCTTAAATTATAAAAACGTCGATAAAATACGCGCTAAATTTTATTTAACGAGCCCGGCTTTAAAGCCGCAAGCCGTTTTATTAAAACGACGAACTGCGCCAAAGCCGCTCGCTAAGCTTTGAGGAGTGGGTATGAAATTTTGGCAAAAGATCCTTTGGGCGGCGGTCGCCGTCATAGGGGCGTGGTGTTTCGGCGTGCTTGCGCTAAATAAAGGCGAGAGCATCAGCGCCGTCTGGCTCGTAGTAGCCAGCGCGTGCATCTATCTGATCGGATACACCTTCTACGGGCGCTTTATCGCGTATCGCGTCTTTGAGCTGGACGATCGCCGCGCAACTCCTGCGGTGATCCGAAACGACGGACGCGATTACGTCCCTACGAACAAATACGTCCTTTTCGGCCACCATTTCGCCGCTATCGCGGGCGCCGGACCGCTCGTAGGTCCCGTAGTGGCCGCACAGATGGGCTATTTGCCCGGCACTATTTGGCTTTTAGTAGGTGTCGTGCTCGCAGGCGCGGTGCATGATTTCATCGTGCTCGTGCTATCTACGCGACGCGGCGGCAAGAGCCTCGGCGAGATGATCAAAGATGAGATGGGTAAGCTCACGGGCGGTATCGCGATGATCGGGATTTTTTTCATCATGCTGATCATCGTAGCGATCTTGGCGATGGTCGTCGTAAAGGCGCTCGCAAACTCGCCCTGGGGGCTTTTTACGATCGCGATGACGATACCGATCGCCGTATTTATGGGAATTTACATGAGGTTCTTGCGCCCGGGCAAGGTCAGCGAGGCATCGATCATCGGCTTTATTTTGCTAATGCTTTCGCTTTGGGGCGGGCATTACGTCTCGATCGATCCGTACTGGCACGATGTCTTTTCGCTAAAGGGCGAGACGCTCGCGCTTCTTACGATCGGCTACGGCTTTGTAGCGGCTATCTTGCCCGTGTGGCTGCTGCTTGCGCCGCGCGATTATCTAAGTACTTTCCTTAAGCTCGGCGTCATCATCGGTATGGCGGTTGCGATAATTTTCGTCGCACCGGAGCTTAAAATGCCCGCTACGACGAAATTTATCGACGGCACGGGTCCCGTTTTTGCAGGCCCGATATTTCCGTTTTTGTTTATCACGATCGCATGCGGCGCGATCTCAGGCTTTCACGCGCTGATCTCCAGCGGCACGACGCCGAAGATGCTCGAGCGCGAAACCCACACTCTTTTCATCGGCTACGGCTCGATGCTTATGGAGAGCCTCGTTGGCGTAATGGCGCTTGTGGTTGCGTGCATCCTAAGCCCAGGCGAATACTTCGCTATCAACTCACCCGCCGCGGTGCTGGGCAAAGACACGGTAAGCGCCGCAGCGTATATAAGCTCTATCGGATTTAGCATTACGCCCGAGCAGATCGGCGCCTTGGCTTCAAACGTCGGCGAAACCACGATGATGAGCCGCACGGGCGGCGCTCCTACCTTTGCGATGGGACTAACGATGCTGCTGCATCAGATCATCGGCGGCAAGGAGCTAATGGCGTTTTGGTACCATTTCGCGATCTTGTTTGAGGCGCTGTTTATTCTCACAGCGGTCGATGCGGGCACGCGCACGGGGCGCTTTATGGTGCAAGAAATTTTAGGCAACCTCTATAAGCCCTTTTCCGATACCAAAAATTTCCTCTACGGCATCATCGCGACGCTGATCTGCGTGGCGGGCTGGGGCTATCTGCTCTACAGCGGCGTTACCGATCCTATGGGCGGAATTTACACGCTGTGGCCGCTTTTCGGCGCGTCCAATCAGATGCTCGCGGGCATCGCGCTGCTGCTTGCGACGGTGGTGCTTTTTAAAATGGGCAAGCAAAAATACGCCTTCGTTACGATCGCTCCCGCAATCTGGGTGCTTATAACCACGCTTTATGCGGCAATCTTAAAGCTTATGCCGGCTAACGGCGAGCGCGTACACGACGCGGTAAGCCACGTGGCTATCGCGCAAAACACCGCCGCCAAGCTTGCTAGCCTAAGCGATCCTGCGGCGATCGAAAAGGCGCAGGCTATCATCAGAAACAACGTCATCGACGCCGTGCTATGTGCTCTTTTCGTCGTCGTTACGATCGTAGTCATCGCCCAAACGATAAGGATGTGCCTTAAAATTTCAAAAGGCGGCGCGAGTGAGGGATATTTCAAGCTGGCAGAAAGCGAGTACGTAGATAGGGGCGTTTATGAAAAAGTTTAAATTTAATCCGCTCGCGGCCCCGAAGGCCGTGGCGAGGTTTTTGGCGCGCGCAGATGCCGCGCTTGCGCCGCTCATCGGGCTCGGCGATTACGAGGGCTATCTGAGCCATTTCAGAAGCGCTCATCCGGACGAAGTCCCGCTGAGCAGGGCGGAATTTTTCCGCGCGATGCAAGATAGCAAGGCAAAAAACGTCAAGTGCTGATAGCGGCGAAAGGGCGCGGTCGCGCCGTACTCATCGCCGGCCCGCGACGCTTTGCCGTCATGTCGTGAAATTTCGCCGCGGATTTGAAATTTTAAATTTAGACTAGGGTGCGGATAAAATGCGCGCGAAGTTAAAATTTAGTGCGCCTCACAAACTGTCACCGAGAAAAAGTTGACTAGCGACACATAAGATCGTGAAATTTAGCACATCACACTGCGAAATTTGACGCATAAGGTTGCGAAATTTCACCGCCGCCTTATTGTTTAATTACGATTATTTGTCGCCCTTGCAGCTATTTTGTATTACCGTTTTGATAAATTACTTTAAATTTAAGCCTGTATTTCATAAAATAGCGAAATTTTCAATAAGGATCAGATCATGAAAAAAGCGATTTGGATTTTCTTAAGTGCGGCAACCCTGCTTGCTACCGAGGTGAATGTCGTTATCCAAAAGCTACAAAGCGAATGCGAGCAAAATAACACGGAAAGCTGCATTAATCTCGGGGCCTTGTATGAGCGGGGTGAGGAGGGTGTAAAGCAAGATTATAAAAAAGCAAACGAGCTATATTCCAAAGCGTGTGATTTGGGGGATAATCTAGGATGTCTTGTTCTGGGTAGTTTATGTTTGGTAGACGCGGATTATAAAAAAGCGATCGAATTATTTACGAAAGTATGCGATTCGGGCATGAGTAGGGGCTGCCGTAACGTCGGTAATATGTATGATGGTTACAGAGGCGTAGGCAGAGATGCAAAGCTCGCGAAGGAGTATTTTCGCAAAGCGTGCAATTTAGGGGATCAACTCGGCTGCGATGACTACAAACGGCTAAGCGAGCTAGGATATTAAATTTAAATGCGCGCCGAAAATTTGAAATTTTAAATTTAGATCAGAGCGCGGATAAGAGGCGGGCGCGAGGTTAAATTTAGCACGCTGCGCAAACCGCCGCCGAGAGAAATGCGGGTTAGAGTGCGAGCCTGTAGACTACGAAGTCATATTGCTAAACAAAAAAGGCGAGCCGCTAAAAAGCCTTAACAAAGCGGCAGACGAGGCACAGATAATGCGCGGAGGATTTCAAATTTAAAGCAAAATTTTACGCTTTTTAGGTGCAATGAGGTAAAATTTAGATATGAAAACTTTTATAAAAATTTTAAAAATTACCGCCTTGGTCGTGAGCGTTGCGTGCGTGCTTTTTGTGCTATATATATTTGTGATTTTAAATTTGCTTTTTTCATCCGATACGCCCGAGGGTTGCGATCCTAGTATGCCCACTAGCGCTTGCGATTATATCGATGAAAAATTTGAAAAAGAGCTGCAAAATTTGCCCCCAGTCGCCGCTTTGCCTAGTCTAGAAAAAAGGCCCGTATTTTGGCTAGGCGAGAAAAAATTCGCAGGAGGTGCGAAGTTTGATTATCTATACATTAAGGACGATTTTGGGGTCTGGCTTAGATACAAAGATAATGACAGCGATGACTTTTTGCTACAAAAAGATATGCCAGAGCGCTACTATGGATACGATGAGATCGATCGTTCGCCGGACGAAAGGTGGGTAAGTAGAGAGCTTGGATATTATAGCTACGGCATCTACGATATTTCGCTTTTTGAAAATGAAGCCAAGATATTTTCTCAAACGGCGCATAAGGTCGTGAGGAAATTTATCGGTTTCTTTAATCTACACTCTATGAGGGGCACCTCTTTTGCAGCTCCGCAAGGCACCGAGGAAAATTTAAACGCTATAAGCGAGCTTCAAACTCCGCTTGCGGATTTTCCGCAAAAACCGAACTACTCTGCGCTTGGTTGGGCTGATAAACCAGAAGCCAGAGGCTATGTCGGAGATGAAATAGCCAAAAAGCTCGCTCGCAACGTCTTTGAGATAGAGGGCGATGGGTGGCGACAGACCATCCGTATAAACAGCCGCGCCAAAGATATAAAGGTAATCTGCGGAGATGAAATTTGCCTCGCGCTTGCCTTTGATGAGAGCAAAATCAATAGCTGCGATAACGGCGCTGCATCCACGGCAATTTATACGCTAAATTTAAAGCAAAAATTTAGCAATTTTCATACGCTTACTAGTAGGAATTTTAACTACGTAAAGCTCGGCGATAAATATACTTTAGACGACGTGGAATCCTTTAAAATAGTTTTATCGAGATTCAGATATATTGAGGGGTATAACAAGGATCGCGAAATCACGGACTACGAGGTTATCTTGCGAAATAGCGAGGGTGAGCAGGTCAATGAAATTTGCAGAAATGAAATTAAGAGGGCTCGCAGTCGCTTGCGATAAATCTAAGATAGCGCTGCAGGATTTGGCACATAAGATCGTGATTTCGGCGCGCTTTAATTTAGCTTCTAAAATTTACGTGAGAATTTTAAAATTCTAAGCTTCAAGCTTTAAAATTTGTCCGCGGAGCTTTTAAAATTTATCGCGCGGCTTAGGTTTATTTTATCCGCGTCAAGATAGCGAAATTTTTAGGGCGTCGCGATAATTAGGCGCAAGATAGCGAAATTTCACAAAGCTGCGGCAAACAAGATACGCAGAGAATGCACGCAAATTTCAAATTTATCTGGATTTTGCCAGCCTGCCCGACGCCGAGCACCATTATTTAGCTACAATCCCTCTCGCTCGCTTTACTTTTCGCTCGTCTTACGATTTGCTCGCCTTATAATTCCTGCTTGATATTGCACTTTGCGAAACTACTTGCTGCGCGCCCTTTCGCAAAACTGCACGGCGTGTGGGATTGTGCCCATCGCTCGCAGATTTTACAGCATATGCGCGCGATAAAATTCCGTAGCGCAGGCACTTTCAATAAATTTTGATTTAAAAGCGCAAACATAGAGGCGATTTAAATTTAAAGCTCACGTGCTCCACGGCTAGCCTGCAAGCGCTCTGCCCGCGAGCAGCCCAGCATAGCAAAACAACATACAAACGCATACGCTTAAGACCGCGTTTAGCACACCGATAGCAAATTCTCGCGCCAGCAATAATTGCAGCGTATCGTAGCTGAACGTAGAAAATGTCGTAAAGCCGCCCAGTGCGCCTGCGATAAAAAATACCCGCAGGCTCTGCGTTAAATTTAGTGCGAGTAAAAACCCTATCAGCAAGCTTCCCAGTGCATTCACGCAAAAAGTAGCGATCGGAAACGCGCTCCAAAATCCGGCGCGGTCCATTGCGCGCGCGATCGCTCCGCTTAAGCCTACTCGCGCCATCGCGCCTACACAGCCGCCTAGCCCAGCTAAAATCAAGTTCGTCAATCCAAGTCCTTTTAAAATTTGTAAATTTTATTTCGCCATCTAACCTCCATAGGACGAAAGATGTGCGACTTCGCTATTTTAACGCGATTAGTTAAAATTCTGCGCTCGCGCTTTTTGAAATTTCATTTTAAAATTTTACTTGCGCGACGAAACGCGACGTTTTACGCGCCGCCGCAAAACGGCGATCAAACGCGCGCAGTGTAAGAGGACGACAAAGCAAAACCAAGAGATATAAAAGGGCGGCGTAGCAAAACGGCGCACATAGAATCGCTCTGACGTGCCCGTAATAGGCGCCCAAACCGCGCTTGTAGCAAAACCGAGGCAAGGCAAAACTATAGCGCGGCAATCGCTACAGCGCTACTACAGCGGGCGCTACTGCAGCACCTTTTTTAGCGCCAGTGCAAATAGCACGACATAAAGGACGAGCAGCCATTTTTTCTGCGTTTCGCGCTTTGCACGGCGAGCCTGAGAGGTGCCGAAATACACGCCCAAAAGCCCGCCCACGGCTAGCAGCGCGCCGCGTTCGTAATCTACGTGGCCGTTGTACGAAAGGCTCAAAAGCGCGCTGAATGAGCCGAAAACGATGAAAAATAGCCCCATGCAGACCGCTCTTTTGATATCGACGCCCAAAAATCCAACCAAAATCGGCGTCAGAAATACCGCGCCGCCCACGCCCATGCTAAGCGCGATCGCGCCGATAGCAAAGCCGATGAAAAATAGCACCGCGCCGTGGGGATTTGCATTGCCGCCGCTTGTTACGTTCGTGCTAAAGAGTTTAAGAAATGAGATCGCAAGCGTCAGCAAAAGACCGATCTCAAGCACGATTTCTGGCGAGTATTTTACGATGAAGCCCGATATGCTCGCGCCGCACAGCCCTCCGAGCCCCACCGCGATACCGCTATCTAGACGGAGTCTGCCCGCGCGGTAGTTCAGATATGAGCCGAAAAGCGAGACGATGAACATCTGCATCACCGAGATGCCCGCGGCGGTCTTGACGTCGTATCCCAGAGCCATCATCACGGGCATTACGACCGTGCCGCCACCGATACCGAAAAAGCCCGATATGAAGCCCACGACGACGCCGACAAAGGGGAGTTCTAGCATTTTTGATCCTTAAAATTTGAAGCGAAGTTTATAGCTTTAAAATTTAAAGCTTGCTAAATTTGCGGAATTTTGGATTTGGCAGCGCCAGATTTGTGAGATTTCTAGGCGAGGGATTTTGATTGTAGAATTTCAGCTTGAAATTTATGCCCCAAATTTTGGTTTGAAATTTTATCTGGAGTTGGCTTGGCTTAAAAGTTTACAAGCAGAATTTTGGCTCGAAATTTCAGCGCGCGATTTGCAAAATTTTAAAATTTACGAGATTTTAAGGCGTGGAATTTCGGCTTGAAATTTTATGCAAATCAGCCCGCCTGCGTTTGTTCGCATTGCAGTCTGGCGGTAGAATTTTAGATCGAAATTCTGCGTCTAGACTGTGGCGGTTTAGCGCAAATTTGAGATAAAATTTTACGTTTAGATCGCGGCGCAGTATTTTTGCCGCGATTAAATTTCGACGGAATTCTATCGCGACGAAATTTTATACGGCAAAATCCTGCAAAGTAAAATTTTAGACAAAATTCTACGGCGAAATTTATGCGCTCTGTATTCTAAAAATTGCCGCAAAATCGGTGTAAAGTCACGATAAGATCGTCGTAAAATTTTATGCGGAGCGCGAATTTTTTGCAAAATTTACGACGAAATTTCACCGCCAAAAGCTCGTTCAAAGCTCGCCAAAAGGGTGCAAAAAGACTAAAAGCCGCCGCAAAATCCTCGCGATAAAATTCCGCCCGCAAATTTCTCTGGATAAAATCGCTTTGGATGGGGCGAGATTTGAACTCGTGGCAAATTTTACGAGCTAAATTTTACGCAAAAATCCGCATTGGACCTGCAAAATTTATCGTAAATTTCTCCGAGCAGTTTTCGCGCCTTATGAAATTTCCAGCACGATCTCTTTTTTTAGTCCGATCTGTTTGATCTCGAGCACAGAAGCGCCGCCTAAGCGCAGCGCAAGCACCTCAGCCTCGCTGCAAGCGCCTGCTAGGGCTATTTCACGCAGCACCTTGCCGCGCCAAGCTTTGGCGTAGTGGCTCAGTACCTTGCCGCCTTTGATGAAACTAAAACTCAGATATTCGCGCTTCATCTCATAAAATTTTTCGTAAAATCCCGCACGCAGATCCACGACGCACTCATCCGCCAGATACCGATCCAGCGCGGCGGAGAAGCTATCGCGATAAAATTTTGCCGCGTCTATGCCGCCGAATTTCTCGCCCTGTTTTAGCTTGTAGTTCGGCAGCGCGTCACCGCCCAGCACGGGGCCGAAAAGGTTTGAAAAAATTATCGTGTTTCGCTCCGCAAACTCCTGCGCGCCGGGGCTTAGCGACGCGTAGCCTAGGGCGCGATACGCGGTGCCAGTGTAGCGCAAAAGCGCCTTCGCGCAGCCTTTTTCAAAGATATTTTCGCGCAGGGCCGTGTCCCATTTTTTTAGCCCTAAAAGCTTGCAAAGCTCCGCCTCGCTTGCTTTATCCACGAAATCCGCATAAGCGCGCAGCATCTGCAGGCGCTTTTCGTAAAGATCTGCAAAGATGAAATTTCGCTCGCAAATGCGCGTACTGCCGCCCAGCTCGCTTTTCATCTCGCTTGGGGAAAATAAAATTTTCATACGCTCTCCTTGAAATTTGCTAATTTTACTAAAATTTTGCTTGTATTCAAGCCCGCTTAAGCTCGCGCCGCCCGCTCAAATTTAAGCTAAGCAGCGTATAATGGCGCTAAAAATTCCAAGGACGAAAATGCTTTTAGAAGAGCCGCTGTTTTACTACCGCGAAATTTTAAAGACGCATCCGCAAAGCTACCTCGCAGAGGACGACGCTCAGGTCATCATCGGCATCGATTGCGATTATTTCGACGGATTTAAGATGAGTTTTGAGGCTTTGAGGCTTAAATTTGATGGGGTAAAGGGCGCAAAAGCGGGCGCAAGCGAGTTTAAAAACGCGAGCTTTGCAGGGCTTTTCGGCGTTTTGGGCTACGACATCGTGCGCGCGTTTGAAAATATCGGCGCGCCGAAGCAGGCGCTGTATGACTTCCCGCCGTTTTTTTACGCCGACGCTGCAAACTATCTGCACTACGATAAAATCAGCAAAATTTACGATTTTTACGGCAAAGATGCCCAAATTTACGAAAGCCTGCGCGGGCTTAGCCCGCAGGCTTCGCAGCAAGCCGCCGAAGCGGAAGGCACGCCGCAGAGCGCCGCAAGAGCGGACGCTGCGATAAAAGACGGATCGAAATCGCAAGACGCGTCTGAGCCCGAGCCTCAGAAAAAAGAGCTTAAATTTAAAATTTTAACTGATCTGGGCGCCGAGGAGTCGCATTTTAGCGCGATGGTCGAAGTCGCGAAAGAAAAGATAAAAAGCGGCGACGTGTTTCAGGTCGTGCTAGGCGAAATTTTAGAAGTCGGCACGAATCTGGGCAGCCTGGAGTTTTACGAGCGGCTCAAAAAGAACAATCCGAGCCCCTATATGTTTCACTTCCCGACGCCGTACGGCTGCGTCGCGGGCTCCAGTCCCGAGCTCATTATGGAGATCAAAAAGGACGAAATTTTCGTTGCTCCCATCGCGGGCACGCGCAGCAGAGGCGCGAATGCCGAAGCGGACGCGGCGCTTGAGCGCGAGCTTTTAAGCGACGAAAAGGAGCTTGCGGAGCATCGGATGCTGATCGATCTAGCTCGCAACGACATCGGTAAATTCGCTGCGCCCGCCTCAGTGCGGGTGCAAAACGCGATGCGCGTCGTGCGCTACGAAAGCGTGATGCACATCGTAAGCGAGGTCTACGGCACCAAACCACGCGGGGTAAGCGCGTTTGAGGTGCTTAGCACGATCTTTCCTGCGGGCACTCTAAGCGGCAGTCCAAAGATCCGCGCGATGCAGATCATAAACGAGCTGGAGCGCTATGAGCGCGGCATCTACGGCGGCGGAATCGGATTTTGGCGCTTTAGCGGCGACGTAATGCAGGCGATCTTGATCCGTTCGGCGATATTCGTAAATCGCTACGCGCAAGATTCCTGCTCGGACGAGGATTTTAAACGAAATTCCAGCTTAAATTTAGACGCTGTTTGCAGCGGTGAAAATCCCGAAACGACGGAGCTTTGCGACGGTGAAAATCCCAAGACGACGGGGCTTTGCGGTGCTGCGGCGCAAAAGGGCAGCGGAGAGGCGCAAAATTTAGCTCGCGCAAGCGAGCGCGACGCGAGATTAAATTTAAAAACTCGCGCAGGCTGTGGGGCGCTAAATTTAGAAAACGGGAGCTTTAACCGCGCGATGCGGTTTGAGGCTGCTAAATTTAACGCGGAAAATTTCGGCTGCGAAGGGCTAAGCAATCTCGTATTTATCGGCGCGGGCGCGGGTATCGTTTACGACAGCTCGCCAAAGAGCGAATACGCGGAGATCTGCAAAAAGCGCAAAAGCCCGCTCAAGGCGATCGAAGAGCTATGCGAGGAAGCTTAGACGCTTTAAATTTAGCTAGCTTGACGCGCCGCTTTTCGGTGCGAGTTTGATTCGGCTAAATTTAAAGCGTGTTCGCTGTGAGAGCGTTAAAATTTACGGCTAGCTTCATTCTGCATCGTAAAGCGCGCAACGTCGCGACAGATGCGGTAATGTCGCAGACGACGCGGAATTTTAATTTAGCCCGCTAGCGGCGTTAAAGCGGCATCGGATTTGCTCGCCGCAAAGCGGCTAAATTTAAACTATTTAGAATTTTAAAGAGGCGCAAACGCCCTAAAAAAGGATAAAATTTTGATTTTAATGATAGATAATTACGACAGCTTCGTTTTCAATATTTATCAATACATTTTGGAGCTCACGGGTGAGGAGGTGCGTTACTTCCGCAACGACGAGATAACGCTGCAGCGGGTGCGAGAGCTTGCCCCGTCGCACATAATCCTAAGCCCCGGGCCAAATCACCCAAAAGATAGCGGCGTTTGCTTAGAGATTTTGCGCGCGGATCTGGACGTGCCGATTTTAGGCGTGTGCTTGGGGCATCAGGCGATCGGATATGCGGCGGGCGCGAAGATAAAGCAGCTGGATGTACCGCTGCACGGCAAGAGCTCGGCGATCGAAATTTACGCAGATGGAGTGCTTTTTAGCGGGCTGCCGCGTAAATTTGAAGTGATGCGCTACCACTCGCTTTATGTGGACGAAGCGACGTTGCCGCGCGAGTTTGAAATTTTAGCAAAGAGCGAAAATGATGGCGTTATAATGGCGATGAAGCACCGAAATAAGCCGGTTTTCGGCATCCAATTTCATCCCGAGAGCTTTTTTACGCAATACGGCAAAAAGATCATCGAAAATTTCATCAATTACGGCAAAAAGATAATTTTAAAGGAGAAACTCGTGATAAATTTCGCCCCGTTTATGTTGAAGCTACAAAAGGGCTTCCCGCTAGACAGCGACGATTACGCCGTCATTTGCAAGGCGCTTTACGAGCAGGATTACGACATCGTGCAGCTTGCGGGGCTGCTCGTGCTGATCAGCGAAAAATCGCTCTACCCAAGCAGCCTCACGGCGCTCGTGCGCAGTATATTAAAATACTCGATCACCTACGACGATCCGAGTCCGATGTTTGACATCGTGGGCACGGGCGGCGATAGGCTAAAGACGATCAATATCTCCACGACCGTGGCCTTTATCGCGGCAAGCTTCGGCGTGCGCGTCGCCAAGCATGGCAACCGCGCGATTACTAGCAGATCGGGCAGCTCCGATGCTCTGGATGCTCTGGGCGTGCCGCTACTTAGCGATCTTGCGCAGATTAGAGCGCTGCTAGATCGCACGGGGCTAGCGTTTTTTCACGCGCCGTTTTTTCACAAAATCACCGCCGAGGTCAAAGAGGTGCGCAACCGCCTAAAAATTGGCACCGTCTTTAATATAATGGGACCGCTTCTAAATCCGAATTTAAGCCTAAGCAATCAGATCGTAGGAAATTATCTGGAGGAAGTAAACGGGCTCATCGCCGAAACGCTGATGATTTTGGGGCGCAAGCACGCTCTGGTGGTGCACGGCATGGACGGCATGGACGAGATCAGCCTGTGCGACGAGACGCTAATCCACGAGGTCAAGAACGGCAAAATTTTAGAATACCGCGTAAATCCCGAGCAGTTCGGCTTCGCGCGAGCGTTTCACAGCGATATCGAAGGCGGCGACGGCGAGGCTAATGCCGAGATTTTAAAGCAAATTTTAAAAGGCGAGCTAGACGGACCGAAATTTGACATCGTTGTGCTAAACGCGATGTTTGCGCTATACTGCGCCGATGTCGTGTCAAGCCCTGCGGAGGCTAAGCCGCTCATTTTAGAGGCGATCAAATCGGGCAAAACGTGGGAATTTTACGAAAACTACTTAGGAGCGAGAGCTTAGATGACTAGCGGCGAAAAGAGGGAGTTTTTAAGCGAGCAGCTCATCAGCTATCTGGGCAACAAGCGCTCGCTGCTAGCGCCGATAGAGCGGGCGATCTGCGAGATTAAGGCGGAGCTTGGGCGGGACAAGATCAGCTTCGCGGACGTTTTTAGTGGCAGCGGCATCGTCGCGCGACTGGCTAAAGCGCACTCAAACCTCGTGATCGCAAACGACCTGGAGGGCTACTCGCGCGCGATAAACTCCTGCTATCTTTCAAATTTCAGCGACGAGCTGTGGCGAGACTTGAGCGAGCTGCACGCTGAAATTTTAAGAAATTTTACGCCGAAGGAGAGCTTTTTTAGCGAGCTGTACGCGCCGAAGAAGGATGAGAATATCAAGGCGGGCGAGCGCGCTTTTTACACGCGCCGAAACGCCCTGATTTTGGGCGGGCTTTGCGAGCAGATCGATAAAATCCCACAAAAATTTCGCGATTTTTTCACCGCGCCGCTGCTTAGCGAGGCGAGCATCCACTCAAACACGGGCGGCGTTTTTAAGGGCTTTTACAAGGATAAAGCGGGCGTGGGCAAGTTCGGCGGTAGCGGCGAAAACGCGCTAGCTCGCATAATGGGCGAGATTTCTTTGCGCCTGCCCGTGCTTTCAAATTTCGCCTGCGAAAGCGTAGTCTTTCAAGAGGACGCCGCGCGCTTTGCACAGAGCGCGCGCGAGCGTTTTTCGCAGCTTGACGTCGCGTATTTTGATCCGCCCTACAATCAGCACCCCTACGGCTCGAACTATTTTATGCTAAATTTGATCACGGATTTTATAAACGATGGCAAGCGCCCAAATGCTGCGGGGCTTAGCAGGGTCTCGGGAATCCCTGCAGACTGGAACCGCTCGGCTTACAACAAAAAATCAAGTGCTGCGGAGGAATTTTTCGCGCTGCTGGCGGAATTTCCAGCGAAATTTTTAATAATCTCTTTTAATTCCGAGGGCTTTATCTCGAAGGCGGAATTTTTAAAAAACCTCGCGCACATCGGCTCTGTGCGCACGATAGAGATCCGCTACCCGACCTACCGCGCGAGCAGAAATTTAAGCGCGCGCGAGCTTTACGTGACGGAATTTTTATATGTCGTACAGAAGTAGGATCAAAATTTGCGGCATCAAAAGCGCTGCCGAAGCCCGCGCGGTGCTGGCGTGCAGCTCGGCTTTCTGTGCAAATTTAGAGCGTGCGGACGGCGCCAAAAATTTACCGCAATCGGGTAGTGAGAGCTCAATAAAAAATTTTAATTTTTGCGGCGAAAATTCTGGGCGGAATTTTAATTCGGGCGCCGAGAATTTTACGCGAAATTTCAATTCTGACGGCCAAAATTTTGCGCCAAATTTTAATCAGGGCGGCGAGAATTTTACCTGCCGCGCACAAAATCATGCAAATTTTACGTCCGAGCAAAATTCCGATTGCGATAAAAATTTTGGCAGCGATTTGCGAGGCCAGGGCGACGGCTCAGGCGCGCGCGTGGAATTTTTAGGCGTAATTTTTGTGTCAAGCTCCAAGCGCCGCGTTAGCGTAGAAACGGCGCGCGAGATTGCACGCATCGCGCATAAAAACGGCGCAAAGTGCGTCGGAGTCTTTGCTTTGAGCTCCGAAAAACACAGCGCCGCCGCGTGTGAATGTAAAAATTTTAGCGGCAAAACTCGCGGCGAAGAAATTTGTGAAAATAAAATTTACGCGGGCACTAGTGGAAGCGTAGAATTTTATGAAGCCGCGGAATTCTGCGAAAAGCAGCGCGAGGATTTGAGCGTAAATTTAAACGCAAACCCTGACGCACCTGCTTCGATAAAAGATCTAAATTCTGAAATTTTTGGCGCGGAAACTTTAAACGAGGGGCAAATTTTAAAAATTTGTGAGATTTGTGAGCTAGACTGCGCTCAGATTTATGGACGCATAAGCGCGGATTTCAAAGCGCGCCTTAACGCGGCGGGCATCGAGGCGTGGCAGGTGCTAAGCATTGGCGCTGAGATGCCGCTGCTTGAGGGTTTGAGCTGTGATCTAGTGCTATTTGATACTAAAGGCGCAAATTTGGGCGGCAACGGTATCAGCTTTGATTGGGATATTTTGCGGAGCGTCAAATTTGACTTCGGCATGGCGGGCGGTATCGGCGAACATAACGCGTGCGATGCGATCAAATTTAGTCCGCGAGTGCTCGATCTAAACTCAAAAGTCGAGGACGAAAACGGCATAAAAGATATGCGAAAAATAGAGAGAATTTTAGAGGTTTTAAAATTTAACAATACATTGGAGTAAATAGAATGTTTAGTAATTTTTGTGGCATAAAAATTCAGGGAAAGTGCTTTCAAAGCGAAGTAAATTTAAATTTTTTCGAGAAAGAGCATCATAGGTTGTGTTTGATCTATGGCAAAAACGGAAGCGGCAAAAGCACTATTTCCCAAGCTTTTGATGCCGTCAAACACAACAGTCAATCTCTTATTGCTAGTCAAATTATAGACAAAAGCGGCGCAGCAGTAGATTTAACAAACGAAGATCAGAAAAATAATATTTTCGTATTTAATGAAGAATATGTAAATAGTAAAGTTAAAATTAAAGATAATGGTTTGGACGCGATAGTTTTACTTGGGGACGTGGCAAATATAGATAAGAAGCTTCAAAAAGCAAAAAGGATTAACAAAAAAATTAGAAGAAAGAAAAAGTAAATATCAAGAAGAGTTCCAAAAATATAATGATAGACAAAACACGGATAATCCTGAAAAATACAAGGATGATATAATAAAAATTTTAAAAGAAAAATTTGGGAACAGATGGAAACAAATAAACAATAGAGAGCGCATATCAGGTGATGTTTGTTCTTTTGAAAGTGCAGAAAATATCATAAATGCTTTTGCAATAGATGCAAATGTGAATGAATTAAAAAATAACTTTGATGAAAAACTTAAATCTTACGAAGATATCCGAAGCGATTTAAATTTTACAGAAGAGATAAAACAGCTAAATTTTGAAGATATTAAACAGCTTTTGTTATACCAAGTAGAGCAAAAACAATTAAGTCCAAGAGAAGAAGAAATAAAACGAGCTATAGCAGAAGCAGACCATGTAGTAACTAAAAATATAATGGAAAGCGATAAAGATATTTGTCCATATTGCTTTCAAAAACTAACAGACGAATATAAAAAAGGAATTTTATCAAGCTTAGAAACAATCTTTAATCCGGACATACGAAACCATCGGAGGAATTTGGAAAACAAGAAGTAGGAAATTCAGGATTCACTAAATAATTTAAAAAATTTGCCGGATATGGATAAACTAGATAAAAATTTGTTTGATACTATAAAAATGCAAATTGAAATTTGTCAAACTGAAGTCACTGAAAAACTAAATCAAAAGATACAAAATCCATTCGTCGCCCTAAATTTAGATACAAATTTTGATAACTTAGTTAATGAATTGAATCGAGATTTAGATCAGCTTGAGCAAAAAAGACAAGCTTTTATGGCACAAAAAGCTAGAGCAGACGAGCTAAAACAAGAGCTTGAAAGATTGAATAAACAAATAGCCTATTGCGAGATAAAAGATAACTTTAACTATTATGAAGAAAAGCTAAGGATTAAGCAGACTTTAAATATCAAAAAAGAACATAATGACAGACGACTGGGGTGTATAAGTAGTAAAATTTCAGAACTAAATGCTCAAAAAAAGCAGATAAATATAGCTCAAGATAAGATTAATGAGCATCTAAAATATATATTTTTTAAAGAAGGTAGGCTTGAACTTAGCGAAAATCAAGGGCAATATGTCTTAAAATCAAACGGCAATAGAGTAAAAGCCAAAGACGTCTCGACCGGCGAGCGAAACGCTATTGCATTAAGCTATTTTTTTACCGAAATTTTCAAAGGCGAGAATAGTAAGGAATTTTATACAAAACCAAAATTTATAGTTATAGATGATCCGATTTCTAGCTTTGATTTTGAAAATAAAGTTGGGATAATGTCGTTTTTAAATTACCAAATTCATAAAATTATGACCGGCTGCAATAAAAGCAAGATGATAATTTTAACTCATGATTTGATGAGCGCGTTTGATATGCAAAAGATTATAAGCAATTTGCCAAAAGTAGAATTTTATGATGAACGAGAAAATAGAAATAAGAAAGATGTTATTTTTATACAAAAAGAGCTCAAAGAACATCAATTTGTGGATTTTGGTAAAAAATATTCAGAATATAAAACTCTTTTGAACGAGATTTATGATTATGCAAATAACTCTATATCAGAAAATATAAATATTGGCAACAACATGAGAAAAGTACTAGAAACCTTTGGCACATTTAATTATCAGTGCGGTATAGAAGATATCGCAAGAGACAAGGCAATAGTAGTCAATTTAAGCCCAGAACAACAAGCGTATTTTGAAAATTTAATGTATCGTTTGGTTTTGCACGGTGAAAGTCATGCAGAGGATAAAACAAAAACTCTTGATTTTTTCTCTTGCATTAGCGAAATTGAAAAACAAAAGACTGCAAAAGACATCCTTTCTCTTCTGTACTTATTAAACAAAGCACACCTGCAAAAGTATTTACAAAAAGAACAGGTAGAAAAAATAGAGCAGTGGGTTGAAAATTGCAAAATTTAAAATACTTATCGGATAGTGCATTGTGCAAATATTATAATAGAATTACTTTATTGTAGTCGTACCTAATATTTATATTAGGCTAATATGCTGCATCTAGGCCTTAAGGCTTTATAAAACCTGTTTAAAATCTTTAAATTTATAATGGTTAATTTCTTTTGAAGCAATTCTGCGCTTCACGGCGAGCATACTCATATCTCATAGCAGGTTAAAATTTGCTCCGCGTCCTCGTCGTAGGCGTTATCGACTAGTACGAGATCGCGGGCGCGCTCGGGTGCGCGATGTGTCTGCGTTTTTCATTTTTACCGGGAGCGAGGAGTGAATATTCAAGGTTTTCGATGCCGTGGTTGCCTCTGGACGCTAAATTTTGTTCGACAAATGCGTCCTTCTTCTTCGCTTCGTATTTTGCGCTCGCAGCTCGGCAAGAAGCAGCTGTAACGACGCCTAAAATTCTTGCACTCTTTTGTTTAAATTTATGCGCTAGCACAGGCTTTGCCGCGAGGTATTGGACCTGCTCGCCGAGTTTAAATTTAAAGGGCTCGTCGTACTCAAATTTATCCGTCGCTTCGCATCTGGATTTGCTCGCCTTGACCTGCGTAAATTCGCCCGAGCCGCCGCGATTAAATTCGTCCGCTTCGTCACATCTAAATTCCTCGGCTTTATCGTACGCAAATTTGTCCGAGCCGTCGTGCTCGCCGCTCTCGAGATCGCCCGTTTTGCTGTGCTCAAAGCCGCCCGCCTCGCTACGCAGATCAAGAACCCTCAGCTCATTCGGCTCGTTTATAAAGTATCCGCGCCAGCCGTCCGGTCCATCCGCCGCAAGCTCGAATTTATCGAAATCGAAATCGAGCTTCACGCAGAATTTAACGTTAAAATTCGCGTCCGTAAAAACAAGCTCGTTAGCACCCTCTATTTCGCCGTTTTCGCCTGCTTCGCCCACGCGAATGCAATATCCGCCGCTTGCGCGCTGCACCTGCGTCATAGGGCAAGTTTTAGCGATGATTTTAAGCTCGCAACCGCTCAAATTTAGGCGGTAAATTTGACCCGAGCGCGTAAAAATCAAGAAGTTTAGCTCATCTTGCTTAAAAATCGCTACGCAGCCCTTTAATCGCTTTCGCGTGCTCGTCTGCGACACAAAATCGTAAATAAAAAGCGTGTCGTCAGTCGCCGTAATAGCCTTTTTATCGCCGCCCTTGCTACTTAGCGCGATAAAATTGCCGTATTTTAGCACGCCCTTCTTGTGCTTTGAGATGAGCGCGAGATCCGCGGCGTTAAATTTATAAATCGTGTCTACAAAGCCCAGAACTACGAGCGTGCGGCCGTCATCGTCAAAGGTCGCGGCACGGGTAAAATCGCGGAAAGGCGCGCCGGCTAGCTGCTCGCCGCTTGCGAGCGAGAATTTTCTAAGCTTCATCTGCTTTTGTTCGTCGTTATCGCCTACGTAAAATGCGCGATCGCCCTTTATCAGGATATTTTCGCCGATATCTCGAAGCCTGTTTTGAAGCCTACTTTGCCATAAAATTTTCATCCGTCGCTCCTTTTATCTGCGCGCAAAGAACACAGCGCGATTTATCGCTTTTAATTTTGGCTAGCGGTTTTTCAGCGCGCATGCTAATACTTGAATTATTGCTTTTAAATTTACGCTATTTGCGCGGCGCTCGGTACCGATTTAATTGGCATTTCAGCCGTGCTTTGCAGGCAAATTTATCCGCGCAGCGTTTGGACCGGGCTAGAAAGAAATTTAACCGCGCGCTGTTTTAGCGAAACCACAAAATTAGCCTCGCAAATTTAGATCATTTTTTCGGTTTATTTTCTTTGATATAGTCCAC
Source organism: uncultured Campylobacter sp. (assembly GCF_938015785.1). Lineage (GTDB taxonomy): Bacteria > Campylobacterota > Campylobacteria > Campylobacterales > Campylobacteraceae > Campylobacter_B. Next base: position 89,409 of record NZ_CALLWC010000011.1, read on the forward strand.
GGCGATACGCTGGCAGGCGATCTTGTCGTTCTTTTCGAGGCATAAAGTCTCCAGCTCCTCACGGCTGAAATTTTTGTAATCTTTGATCGTCTTTTTGCCGCCGCCTCCCATGATGAAGTATATGAGAGCCGCTAAAATCGCGACCGCAGCGATTAATCTAAGCATGATTACCTCCTAAATTTCATAGATTTTGCGCCAAATGTGCGAGCGAATTCGGCGCGTATTTGTTTAAAATAGGCAATCAAAATTCTACGCCACGCGGATTTTGCGAGCAGTGCATTTTAAATCTAAAGCGATATCTGCTTCGGAAAGTACCTATCCAGCGTCTGCGCTACCTGCTCTAACCAGACCTTTCGCTCGACCTCGTCGCTATCTGCGACCACTCTAAACATCAGCCGCTCAAAGGTTTTCACGCCGCAAAAATCAAAAATGCAGTTTTTCCAAATTCTTTCCAGCGGATCGCCGAATATCTCGTTTTCTCTGGCCTCGGGGGTGTTGGAGGTGTTGAAAACTACGGCGGCTTTAGCCTTTAAAAGCCCTATCGGAAGCCCGCCGCCGTTATCGCCCGGCGCAAAATCGTAGGCTACTCTCTGCCTTAGCACACGGTCAATCCAGCCCTTGAGGATGGCGGGCGGCTCGCCCCACCAGTTCGGATGGACAATCACGATGCCGTGGGCGTTTGCGATATCTTTTTGATGCGCTTTTAACAGCTCGTCGTCGCTTTCGTCGCTCACGAGCTCGGTGCCGCTAAGGATTGGGTTAAATTTCTCCTTATATAGATCGTGAAATTTAACCTCGTAGCCGCTATTTTGCAGCTTTTCTGCCGCTGCGTTTGCAATAGCCGCATTTAGACTTCTCTCGTAAGGATGCGCTAAAATGATGCAGATTTGTTTCATCTTACTCCCACTCTATCGTTGCGGGCGGCTTGCTCGAGATATCGTAAACTACGCGGTTGATGCCGTCTACTTCGTTTATGATGCGGCGTGAGACGTTTTCTAGCAGATCGTACGGCAAGCGCGAGAAGCTAGCCGTCATGCCGTCGCTGGCGTCCACTACGCGTATGCACACGGCGTTTTCGTAGGTGCGGTTATCGCCCATAACGCCGACGGAGTGCACGTTTAGCAGTACGCAAAACGCCTGCCATGTTTTGTTGTACCAGCCGCTTGATTTTAGCTCGTCGCGTAGGATCACGTCGGCTTTGCGCAGCAGCTCGAGGCTCGGCGTATTTACCTCGCCCATTATGCGGATCGCAAGGCCAGGACCTGGGAATGGATGGCGGAAAACGACTTCGCGCGAAAGACCTAGCTCAAGTCCCAGCTGGCGCACCTCGTCTTTAAAAATTTCGCGCAGAGGCTCGATCAGTTCAAATTTCATATCCTTAGGCAGGCCGCCTACGTTGTGATGGCTTTTGATCGTTTTGCTCGAGCCTGCGACGGAGCTTTCGATGATGTCGGTATAGAGCGTACCCTGGGCTAGAAATTTTACGTTTTTGTGTTTTGCCGCTTCTTTGCTGAAAACTTCAATGAAGGTCGCGCCGATGATTTTGCGTTTTTGCTCTGGATCGATCACCCCTTTTAGCCTGCTTAAAAATAGCTCGCTAGCATCGATCACGTCTAAGCTCACGCCGAGTTTGAGCCTAAACATCTCCTCTACCGCCTTGCGCTCGCCAGTGCGGAGTAGTCCGTTATCGACGAAAACCGCTATTAGGCTCTGCGGCACCGCATGCGCCAAAAGCGCCGCTACGACCGAACTATCCACGCCGCCACTTACCGCGCAAAGCACTTTGGCGCTGCCTACGCGTTCTTTTATTTTGATCATCTGCTCTTTGGCGAAGCTACCCATATTCCAAGTGCTGGTTATTCCGCAGATCTCTTTAGCGAAATTTTTTAAAATTCTATCGCCAAACTCGCTGTGGCAGACCTCGGGGTGAAATTGCAACGCATAAATTTTACGGATCTCGTCGCCGAATACGCACCACTCACTCTCATCCGAGCTTGCCATCACCTCAAAGCCCTCCGGCAGGCTCTCGACCTTGTCCGAGTGGCTCATCCAGACAGTAGAGTTATCCTCCACGCCGCCAAATAGCCTGCTAGCGCGAAGCAGTTTCAAAGAGGCTTTGCCATACTCTTTTTTACCCGCAGGCACGACGCTGGCGCCAAATTTATGCGCGATGAGCTGCATGCCGTAGCAGATACCTAAAATTGGAATTCCAAGCTCAAAAATTCTATCGTCGCAAAAATACGCATCCTTGGCGTAAACGCTAGCGGGTCCGCCGCTTAAAATAAGGCCTTTAGGGTTTTTGGCTTTTATCTTATCGATCGGTGCGTCGTATGCGATCAGCTCGGTGTAAACGCCTTGTTCGCGCAAGCGCCTAGCGATCAGCTGGGTGTATTGGGAGCCGAAGTCCAGCACTAAAATGTCTGCCGTTTGCATGAAATTCCTTTGTAAAAATTTTTAAAAGTATAACAAAGCAAAGCTAAAAGTAGGCTATTTATCGCGTAAAATTCTAACGCTGCCTTTCGCGCCGTTTGTTTTGTTGCCATCCGCGGCGGATGCCTTTGCGTTCACGGTTTGCTCATCCGCGTCCGAGTAAAACGGCGGCGCTTTGTATCCGCAGCCGCTAAGCAAAACTAAGATAAAAAATGCTAAAATCCGCTTATGGAAAATGCAAGAGAAATAATAGCTCATATCAGAAAAGATCCTTTATATGCCAAGATGCGAGAAAGAGGCGAGTTTTTAGCGATTTTGCCGCTTAGTTGGCAAAGGCTGATCGCTTTCATCTACGTCAAAGATGGCATTTTGATGATAGCCGCGAAGCACCCGGCTGGGCTTTGCGAACTAAAACGCGATAGTAATATAAATTTAATAAAAGACGTATTAAAGCGCTTCGTAGCTGCTAGAGAGACGGCGGAGCTTTGCGGCGTGCGCGAGATAAAATTTTTCGTCGCAGATAGAGTGATGAGTAGAAGAAGGGCGCAAATTTATAAAGCTCATTTGCGTCCTGGCAGCAAAATTTTATCTTCAGAGCGCGCAAAAGGGGAGTTTACAAACAAAATCCAAGATCCGCAAATTTATAAAATTTTTGAAGAGATAAGAGGGCTGATCCTTGCTAATAGAGGAGATTAAGAGCCTGCCTGCCGCACCGGGCGTGTATCAGTATTTTGATGCTGCGGGCAAGCTTCTATACGTCGGCAAGGCTAAAATTTTAAAAAATCGCGTCAAAAGCTACTTTTCTTTCACGCCCGCTCTCGCTCCGAGCCCTCGTCTAAGCGCGCGCATCGCCAAGATGATAAGCGAGGCGGCGCATTTAGAATACATCGTAACTCCCAGCGAGAGCGACGCGCTGATCCTAGAAAATTCCTTCATCAAGCAGCTTAAGCCCAAATACAACATCCTGCTGCGCGACGATAAGACCTATCCATATATCTACGTAAATTTAGACGACGATTTTCCGCGCTTTGAGATCACGCGAAAGATCATAAAGGGCAGAAACATCAGATATTTTGGCCCCTATTTTCACGGTGCGAAGGAAATTTTACAGACGCTTTACATGCAGTTTCCGCTCGTGCAGAAGAAAAATTGCGTCAAGGGCAAAAAGGCCTGTTTGTTCCACCAGATCGGGCGCTGCGCCGCTCCGTGCGAGGATAAAATTTCAAAGCAGGATTACGCGCGTATCGTGCAGAGCGCGCTTGCGGCTCTGAAAAATCCCCAAAAGATGGTGCCGCAGCTTCAGGATCGGATGGCGCGGCTCGCGCAGAGCGAAAATTTTGAAGAAGCCGCACAGATCCGCGATACGATCGAAATTTTAAAGCAGATGAACGTAAAGGTTGAGGTCGATCTGGCAAAGCTCGATGATTTCGAGGTCTTTGCGATTGCCGCACGCGACGGGCTCGTCTGCGCCGTGCATTTTAGCATACGCGAGGGTAAAATTTCAGCCTCAAGCTCGCATATAATCAACTGCAAAGCCCCAAGCGCCGATGATATCGCAAACGCCTACAAGCAGATGATCTTAAGCGCCTTTCCGGCCGCGGCTCCCGTGGCGTGCGCTAAAATTTACGTTTACGACGAGTTTGACGATGCGGATCTGGTATGCGAAATTTTATCCAAGCGGCACGAAAGAGCCTTTAAAATTTACGCGCCGAAAATCGGTGAAAAGCGTAAAATTTGCGAGATTGCATATCAAAACTGCGAGATCAATATCAAAAAGCATCTAAAAACGCACGATTACGCATTTTTGCAGGAGCTGAAGGATTATTTTGATCTTACGAATTTGCCCGTAAATATCGAAGTTTTCGACAATTCGCATATGTTCGGCGCCGCGGCCGTGGGAGCTATGATAAGCTTTCAAGACGGCGAGTTTAACAAGCAAAACTACCGCCACAAACACCTTAGCTCAAACAACGACTACGATCAGATGCGCGAGTATCTAACTAGCCGCGCGCTTAAATTTGACGAGCTTGCAGCGCCAGATCTGTGGCTCATCGACGGCGGAACGGCTCTGTTAAGCTTAGCAGATGATATAATCTCAAGCGTCGGAGCAAACGTCGATATAATCGCTATCTCTAAAGAAAAGATCGACGCTAAAGCCCACCGCGCAAAGGGAGCCGCGAAAGATAAAATTTGCACGAAGGGCGGGATTTTTTCGCTGCCTACGGACGATAAAAAGTTGCAGTTTTTTCAGCGCCTGCGCGATGAAGCGCACCGCTTTGCAATCTCGTTTCACCAAAAAAGCAAACGCAAACTCGATCTGCAAAGCTCAAAACTGCTAAGCTTGGGCGTTAGCAAGGGAAGCCTGAAGAAGCTTTTGGACTTTTACGGCGATTTTGAGAGCATTTATGCGGCGAGCTTCGATGAGATCAGATCGCTTACGAATATCCAAACCGCGGAAAAAATTTTAAACAATCATTAACGAAAACCTAACGCAAAAAGCTATATTTAAAGATTTGTTTAGTAAAATCACCCATTAACTTTGCAGGACGGCTAAATCGTCTCCGCCTAGCGTGACGGAAGCGACTTCGTTTCTCCGGTTGAATAAAATTTAACGTCGCGTAAGCTGCGCTTTGAAGGATTTTGTATGAATTTAAATACTACAAGTGCTTTGAGACTTGTTAGCGGTATCCCGTTACTTTTGATTTTCGCGTTTGCATCATATTTCTTGTTTATATCTTTGCAGGATTACGCCAGAGTGGGAATTTTGCAGCAGCAAATTGCTAAAAACAGCAATCTCGCAGCGTTAGTAGAGCAGGTAGATAAAGAGCGCGGTATCACTTCGGCGTTTTTGGGTAGCGAGGGAAACCCCGGTATGGGAACCCTTCTATCGGGTCAACGTAAAAAAACCGATGATGCGCTTGCAAAGTATAAAGAAAGCAAAAATATCAGCGAAAATGTCGTAAAAAAGACTATTTTTGATATTTTCGCTTACGGCACCGGTAACGACGAGCTTTTGGCTGCCGAGACCGATATAGACGGTTTATTAGACAAACTTCCGCAGGTAAGAAGGGATGTCGATGCTCAAAGCAAAAGCTTCGGTGAGCTTTTCAGCTCATATTTTCAAAAATTCGATGATGATGTAAAAACAATCCAACGAGTGCTAAGAGAGGGTCTTGTAAGCTCAAATATCACCGTTTGGACGGTTTCATTGCTTAATACTTATGAGGCGATGGATGCCACCGCATCGGAGCGCGACTATATTATCGAATACATCATCGGTAGCAAGGCGATGAATCAGGCGCAGCTAAGGACTTGGGCTAGCTTCAACCTATCTAGTTCGCTTCCTAATTACTACTTCTTGCCGGAATCGGATGCTAGAGCCGCGATTTTAAAAATTCTAGACGGAGAGGAATTTCAAAACGCATTAAGAGAGACTGCTAAAATTTCGGCCACATTGCAGCAAGAAGCGGACGAGGGACACTATAGCGTGCCTTTTCAAGAGTGGTTTGCCTCTACTACACTTAAATATAAAAAGCTAAGCGAAATTTCTGAAAAGATCAATGCTGAGCTTGCGGCGCATGCCGATACTTACTTGGCGCAAAGGCTAAGAAACCTATTTATCGCTCTTGGTATATGGGCTTTAGCGGCTATTTTGGTCGTTTTTGCCTTGGGTATTACAAGACGTTTAAGACAGAACGTTACCGACCTCGGCAATGTGCTTAGCCGAATCGGCGATTTGACGAATCAGCACGAGCATATCGACGTTAGGACTAGTGAGGGTGTTAACAAGGCATATTCGCTTATCGAGGACGCGCTCGATCTGATTGCGTATCAAAAGGGCGCTGCGGAGGATGCCAACAAGGCAAAATCGATCTTTTTAGCTAATATGTCTCACGAGATCAGGACGCCGCTTAACGGCATCATCGGCTTTACGGAGCTTCTTAAAAATACCGATTTGGATGAGGAGAAGCGCGATTACGTTGATACTATCGAAAAATCGTCCGAAAACCTTCTAACGATCATTAATAACATTTTGGATGTCTCCAAGATCGAAAGTAATAAGGTCGAGCTTGAGGATATCTTATTTAACCCTATTCAAGATTTCGAAAGCGCGGTTGAAATTTACGTTGCCAAGGCTGCCGAAAAGAATATCGACATCCTGCTCTACATCGATCCTACACTCGTGCATCATCTATACGGCGATATTACGAAGATCAAAGAGGTTCTTATCAACCTCATGTCAAATGCTGTCAAATTTACGCCTGAGCACGGCACTATCGTAGTTGAAATTTTAAGGGAGCCTAGCAAAGCTCCAGGAGAGGCGATCGTAACGTTTAGCGTCGAGGATACCGGCATTGGAATTTCTGAAGATAAGCTCGCAAATGTATTTAACGCCTTTTCTCAAGCTGACTCTACAATTACACGTAAATATGGCGGAACAGGTCTTGGTCTTACGATTTCGTCTAAATACGTAGCTATGATGGGCGGTAAACTTCAGGTTAAATCTACCGTAGGAAAGGGTACTAGATTTTACTTCACCCTTGCTTTTAAAGAGACACAAAAGACCGATGCGGACGCAGTATTTGAAAGTATCAAAGGATTAAATTTCGCGCTTTTAGCCGATAGCGCCGATACGATGTATAATGATATCGTTAAAAACTACATCAGCAAGCTAGGCGGTAAAATTTCGATATTTAATACGAACGCGCAGTTCCGCTCAGCGCAAAATAATAACAAATATGACGCTCTTATCACTAGATTTAAGAATTACGGCGAGGTTAGCGATATATTGAGTATGCCTACGATCTTGACTCTTAAGCCAAAAGAGCTTCAAAGTATTAGTATTTCAAATTCTAAAATTTTTACTCTTACAGAGCCTTTTAATTTAACTAAATTCGTTAAGACGCTAGATAAAATTTCAAAATCCGGAATTGCTCTAAGTAGATCGGATTTTGCTCCACAGACGCATGAGATTAAGCTGGATGCCGAGGTAGAAAAGCCTATTGTCTCTGATGAAATGATTATGGAAGAGCCGGTAGTAAAAGAAAGACCTATCATCAATAAGCTCGATGAATTACGACATGCTACTACTTCGTCGGCAGACGAGCTACGCGCTATCTTGCAAAGCAGAAGGCGTACGCATGATACAGAAGTTCATTCTATGCATAAAGAGGAAACTGTTAGTAAGCCTAGTATTGCTCAAGAGATCAAAAAAGAAGCTCCTAAAGCAGAAGAACCGGTCATTAAGCCTATAGATATCGAGCCTATGAGTGATATTAAGATTGAAAAGACAGAGCCTGAATCGCCAAAGATTAATGTTGATATTCCTGAAATAGTAATTCCACGCGCAGAAAAGCCAAAAGTAGAGCCTTCAAGCACAAAGGATGCCCAGACCGATATTGATGAGCCTATATCTTTGGAAATCCCTGATGATTTTGTGGGGCTCAAAACACATGCGGCGCAGACCCAGGCTCCTAAAGCCGAAACTCCTAGCATTGATCTTTCTGATATCGAAATAGAGCTTCCTAAGATTAAAAAAGAGGAAGAAGAAGTAAAGGCTGAGCCTGCAAAAGTAGAAATTCCAAAGGCTAAGGTTGAGACGCCTAAGGCTGAGATTGAAATTCCTGATATAGAGATCGATCTTTCGGATATCAAACCGAGTGCCAAGGTGCAAGAGCCTGCCAAAAAGGTTGAAATTCCAAGCGTAGAAGAAGAAATTCCGGTAGCCATTAAAACCGAGCCTGAAATTCCTATCGCTAAAGCTTCGAAGCCTGATACTTCAAGTGTTTCTGCTCATGAAGATGAAATTTCAAGTGTTAAACTTTCAGAACCTGAAATTCCAACTGAAAATACAATCGAACCAGAACCTATCGCTGTTGAGCCAGAGCCGGTAGCAATTGAGCCTGAACTAAAACCTATCAAGCCAAAACTTGAAGAGGTTAAACAGGAGCCTTCAAATATCGAGTTTGAATCGATAACGCCAGTAGTAGAACCAGCGGCTCAAAATATTCCTGCCGAAGAGCCGAATATTGAGCTAGAGCCTGTAGATATTCCGAAGGTGGAGCCTGCTACTCAAAACGACCATGTCGAAGAGCCTGAGATCGAGCCTGTTAGCGTAAAAGTCGAACCGGTAGTTATCCCACAACCTGAGGAAGAGGAGATGGTCGAGGTGCCCGTCACCGTATACGAAGACGAGCAACAGGAAGAAACCATTATGGTCGAAGAGGATGTCGAAGTCGAAGAAGAGGTTGAAGTGCCGGTAGAGCGAAATCCTGCCGATGAAAATGTACCTTTGGTCAATAGAAAATATAACGCTAAAATTCTTATAGCGGAAGATAATGAGATCAATCAAAAGCTTATGAAACATACGTTAAATAGCTTTAATATGAATTTGACGATAGTCGAAAACGGACTTTTGGCGCTGGAAGCCAGAAAAGCCAATAACGACTATGATCTCATATTTATGGATATTTCGATGCCTGTTATGGACGGTATCGAATCTACAAAGCAGATCAAGCAATACGAACACGAGAATAATCTCCGCCACATCCCGATCGTGGCTGTTACTGCCAATGCGTTAAAGGGCGATAGAGAGAAATTTATGGCGGCGGGGCTTGACGAATACTGCACCAAGCCGATCAAAAAGGATATCTTAGCCCAAATGCTAGATAATTTTATCGGTGATAAACGATCTGATGCAGCGCCCGCCGGTGGAACTACAAAGAAGCTGGTTAAAAAGCTTGTAAAACGCCAGGTACCTAAGACGGTCATTAAAACTGTCAAAGTGCCAAAGACGATAATGAAGCTAGTTCCTAAAAAAAGCATAGTTTCCGATGACGTAGTGAAAGCTAAGGGTGCGCGAGTGCCGACAAAAGATATACTTATATGCAAGGCAAACATTATGGAAAGTAAAATTTTTGCCAGCATATTAAAACACCAGTATAAAGACGTAGAAATTGCGGGCAATTTCGACCAGCTTATTTCTATGGCGGCTACGGGCAGCTATAAGCTTGTTTTGGTTGATAAAAAGCTAGCGGGGCTAGACTTAGCGGCGTTAGAGAGCTTACGCCGAAAAGCGCCTGCGACCAAGCTAGTGCTGTTTTCTAACGACAACGATGAAAATCCACTATTTAGCGAAGTCGCTAGTTACAATATCACCAAGTCGGGTCTTGAGAAACTCGCACAAAAATATATATAAGGATGAGGTCTTAAATGAGAGATTTGAAAGTTTTAACAGTTGATGACGACGCTATAAATTTAAAGCTACTTGAAGTTATGCTAAAAAAATACGGCAAATTCCAAACCATACTCCAAGCCAAAAATGGTTTGGACGCTCTTGCCGTACTCGAAGTTCAACCCGTTGATTTGATTTTATTAGATATCGTAATGCCTGTGATGAATGGGCTGGAATTTTTAGATAATCTTCACGCTAGAGAAAGTATAGCTCATATCCCCGTCATTGTCCTTACGACGGACGAGACCGCTAAACGAGAGGCTTTAAATAAGGGTGCTTATGACTTTATGACAAAGCCCATCAACGACAAAGATCTTCACAAAAAACTAGACGATGTTATGAATATTATCGGCGATTAAATTGCCGATTTTGTCCTCGTAGCTCAGTAGGATAGAGCGCAAAATTCCTAATTTTGAGGCCACAGGTTCGAATCCTGTCGGGGACACCATCTATCAAATTTTACCCCTAATTTTAGTTTTTTGATTTTTTTAAAAGCCCTGTTTTACGGGTTTTTCAAATTTTTTAAAAAAATTTCAAATCTTAAAAACGCTAGACTATGCAGTAGGTTTAAGAGAAACTACTATATATTAAAAAATGTATATTAGTTCTAAACTCTTTGAAAACTTTTATAATCTCTCCTATGAAAATATATGAAATTTTAAAGGATAAGCGGTTATGAAAGTTTTTTCTAAGACCAAAGACGATCTGGTTTTTAAAACAGACCCCCGATAAAGTCATTTAAGTGCACTATCTACTCTTTTTTTATCGCGTTTCGCTTTTAAGATTTTAGTAATGCATATCTGCTCCTTCGCGATAGATTTTGTAGTGAATTTAAAGATTACCAGTCTACTATAATGGGAGAATAAAAAATGGTAGGAAGCTCTGTTGCTTTTTCCGAGAACTCGTTGTTCTCACGAGGCTCTATTATTTTTTCAGAAATGCCATCGTTTCTTATAGAAAAGACTTGGTGATAGAGAATGGTAAAAT